>JAFIFY010000045.1 GCA_020831765.1 Phycisphaeraceae bacterium
CAAGTTCATGATGGGCGCAAGCCCCAACGACCAAGAGGCTTTCAATGACGAGAAGCCGCGGCACGAGGTGACGATCCCCTCGCCGCTGTATGTGGGAAGGTTCCCCATCACCCAGCGGCAGTGGCAGGCGGTGATGGGCGATAATTCTGCGTACTTCCAGAGGGGCGAGGCGATCAACGCCGACACGAATAATCATCCCGTCGAGTCCGTGTCGTGGGAGGACTGCCGGGTCTTCCTCCACCGGGTCTGCGAAAGGGTGGACCTGGAGTTCGGCAAGACGATCCGCCTGCTTACGGAGGCCGAGTGGGAGTACGCCTGCCGCGCGGGCACGACCGATTCCCGCTACGGCAATCTCGACGACATTGGCTGGTTTGATGGCAACAACGGCGGCACGACCCACCCGGTGGGCGCCAAGCGAGCCAACGCGTGGGGTCTGTACGACATGATCGGCAACGTCTTGGAGTGGTGCGAGGACAACTTGCACTATGACTACGAAGGCGCGCCTTCGGATGGCAGCGCCCGGACCGGCGGTGATACGGCCCGTGTTCTGCGCGGCGGCGGTTGGTACGGCAGTCCACAGTACTGCCGCTCGTCGGACCGCTACTGGGGCGGGCCCGGCTACCGCGACTTCAATATCGGGTTTCGGGTCGTGGTGGACTTGGAGTAACGCTTTGCACTTTGTACTTTTACCCTTTGCCTTCGGGGTCCAGGGGCGACTTGTCCGACGTAGCCCAAGGGGCGAAGATGGAAGCCCCGATTCGGCCACGCGGGCCGAACCGCCCGCGAAGATCGATGAGGTGATGTCATGAGCAAGTACGCCCTGCTGGTCGGTGTAAGTCGCTACAGCGACCCGGATATCACGGACCTGAACTTCGCCGCCAATGATGCCCTTGACATTGGCACGTGCCTGCGCGAGCGCTGCGGCTTTGATGAAGTCCAAATCCTCGCGACGGGCGGCCAGCTCGAGCCTGATCTGAACAACGTGGTGGATGCCCTGCACAATCTCGCGCCCCGGCTGTCAACCGATGATCTGCTGCTGTTCTTCTTCGCCGGCCACGGCATCCAGACGGACCAGGAAAGTTACCTGCTCACGTCCAACTCGCGGATCCGGATGCCCCAGTTGACCTCCGTGCCGTCCTCGGTGCTGGCCAACTGCCTGTCCGCGATCCCGTGTCGTGACCGGGTGCTGATCTTCGATGCCTGCCGAAACAACCCGCGCGCCGGCCGTGGCGATGAGGACAATGTGCTGACCAACGAGTTCAGCCGTGACATCATGACCGTGGCGGAAACAGCGGTCGGAGAGCATGTGCCCACCACGTTCGTGTTGTTTTCATGCCGGACAGGCGAGCGGGCATATGAGTGGCCGTATGTGCGCCATGGAGCGTTCAGTCACTATCTAATCGAAGGGCTGCGCGGCGATGCGCGCGATGATCAGGGCAGGATAACCATCCACAGTCTTGGCACCTACGTGCAGGACAGGGTGCCCCAATGGGCGCAGGCGAATCGTACCCCCCTGCCACAGGTCCCCTGGGTTCAACAGCAAGGCGCATTGCGGGATATCGTGCTGGTCGTCGGTCAACCCCCGCCAGCCCCGGTGCAGGCGCCCATCGCCGAGGCGGGCAACAACCTGGGTCAACAAACGCTTCAGCTGACTGATACCGGGGTGGTACACAGGGGGAACAACAACTGGCTTACTCCGCAAAACAACTACGATCTTCACGTTGGGCATCCTGATGGAACGCGGGCGCCGTATCGACTGACTTGGAGCGCGGCGTTTCCGGGCGGCGCATGGCGATGCTCACCCACCATTCCGACCCTGCTCAGCAGACGAGGCATCGCCCACCATCATTTGTCGGGTGACACACCCTGCGATGTTCCAGTCACGGTCCACCAGCGGTGGCCCGCTGGCCAAAACCCTCCCCCTCCCCCTCCCCCCCGCCCCCGGGGCCTTTCGAGTCCCGGAATGACCATCCATTCCCACCTGCGGAGAAGACTGACCGCGCCGATGCCTCGGTGGCTTGCGGATTTTTCGGAGGGGATGCCCTTCTCGGCCGCCGATTTCTTTGAGTCGCGAATTGTTTATTACCCGGGTGCGGGTAGTGATGGTCAGCCGGTCAAGCTGTTTGGGTCTTCCCACAGTACGCACTGCTTCATCTATGTTGACTACGGTATAGAACAGCGGCAAGTGAAAGCAGATTTGGATCACCCTCAAGTCGGATTCGCAGGTTACCGTTGTCTTGCCCGGATTCGACTGACTGAAGCGGATTTGGTTCCCCATGGTTGGGAGCCTCACATCGATTTCGCAACCCCGCCCGAGCCTCGATATAGCTTTGCTTCCGCCACTTTTTACGGCTTTCTCCAAATCCTTGAGCGAGAAGAAGACTTCGACGAGGAACATGGGCCTAAGCGTCTTGCGATCGTATTTCTTGGTGCGGATGGTATCGCGACGTTTGATGCATTGTTCTGTCAGCGAACGAGCATAGGGGTGCCGTTTGCTGTTGTTCTTCAGGATCACGGGTTTGGCGGCAACTACGACAACTTTGGCGGCGGGGGCCTGTTGGAACGCATCGCACTTAGCTGCAACGTGTTGCCTCGGTTTCTGCTCGTGGCTGACAATACCAATCCCTGGCGGGGCTACGTGCCGATCCCCGGGCTTGGCCGAGAGTACGGCGGTGCGGGACCACATTGGCGACGACTTTTCCAGCGGTGATCTGCCTCATTTGGAACTGGGCGTCGCGGAGAAAGTGAAAGTTCGGAGATTGGTTTCCCATGAAGAAGTACGCATTGGTTGTCGGCGTCAGCCATTACCAGGATCCTGACATCACGGATTTGAGTTTTGCTGCGCGTGATGCGGAGGAGGTTGGCAGCATGCTCCGCGAGGTGTGTGATTTCGATGCGGTTCTCTCGCTCACCTCCGAGGGTGGTCGCGAGCCGGATCATGTCGGGATCGTCGATGCGTTGCATGAACTGGCGCCCCTTCTTTCGCCGGAGGATCTGTTTTTGTTCTACTTTGCCGGTCACGGCATCGAGACTGCGAGGGGTGCGTACCTGCTGACGTCGAATTCTCGCATTCGGACGCCTGAGCTGGCTTCGGTTTCGACAGAAATCCTCAAGGACTGCCTCTCGCGGATCGAATGTACGGATCGCGTTCTGATTCTGGATGCGTGCCGCAATGATCCCCGCAAGGGTATGGGCGATCAGGATAACCTTTTGACGGTCGGATTCAGTCGGGACATTATGGCTGTGGCGGAGACAAAGGTTGAGGGGGTGATTCCGGCCACGTGCGTTTTGTTTTCCTGCCGCCCGGGTGAGCGGGCATACGAATGGCCGGCCAAGGGCCATGGGGCGTTTTCCCACTATCTGCTCGAGGGTCTTCGAGGTGCTGCGGCGGTTCCTGAGGGCCGGATCACGGTTCAGTCGCTCGGTCGCTACGTTGAGGCCCATGTGCCTCGCTGGTCGAAGAAGCACGGCACCCCGCTCCCTCAGACGCCGTGGGGTGAGCAAAAAGGATCATGGCGGGAGATTATTCTCAGCAGTCAGAGATCACCTGCCGCCGCTCCCGGCGGGCAATCCGAAGCCCCGCCTGCCCCCGAGGTGAGACCCGCGAACGTCAGGCAGGAAAAGGAAACCCCTGCTCCCAGACCTGGTGATGTCTTTTGGTGGGTGCTCTTGGAGGGTAGGGAACATGGGCCGCTGACGGAGGCGAAAGTCCGCGAGCGGATACGTGACGGAATAGTCTCCCCGACTACTGAGTGCTGGCGAGAGGGAATGGCGGCTTGGCAGGCGATGGGGCAGGTTGAGCGGTGGTGTGAAGTGTTTCCCAAACGTCCGCCCCGTCGGTTACCTTCCACGCTCGAGTTTGACTGTGGCCAAGGCGTAGTGCTGAAGCTGGCGTTGATCCGTGCCGGGGAGTTCATGATGGGATCGGGTGACGATGATCCAGAGGCCTTTGGTAATGAGAAGCCGCGACACTGCGTGAGGATTACCCGGCCGTTTTACATGGGTATCTATCCGGTGACGCAGGCACAGTACTTGGCGGTAATGGGAAAGTCTCCGAGCCTTTTCAAGGGCGATTCCAATCCTGTGGAGATGGTTTCGTGGGATGATGCGCAGCAATTCTGCGAGCATTTGTCCTCACGCATCGGTCGGCAGGTCCGATTGCCGACGGAAGCCGAGTGGGAGTACGCCTGCCGCGCGGGCACGACCGCCAGCCGGTACGGCAACTTGAACGCCATCGGCTGGTTTGATGGTAACAGCGGCGGCACGACCCACCCGGTGGGCGCAAAGCGGGCCAACGCGTGGGGCCTGCACGACACGATCGGTAACGTCTGGGAGTGGTGTGAGGACAACTGGCACGGCGACTACAACGGCGCCCCTTTGGACGGCAGCGCCTGGGCAGGCAACAAAGCGGCCCGTGTTGTGCGCGGCGGCAGTTGGAGCTACATTCCTCGGTACTGCCGGTCGTCGTACCGCAGCAGGTTCGGGCCCGGCATCTGCATCTACGCTATCGGGTTTCGGGTCGTGGTGGACTTGGAGTAACGCTTTGCACTTTGTTCTCTTACCCTTTGTCTTCGGGGTCCAGGGGCGACTTGTCCGACGTAGCCCAAGGGGCGAAGATGGAAGCCCCTGGTCGGCCCTGAGGGCCGAACCGCCCGCGAAGCGGGCGCGCGGGTCATACGCGATGGGATCCGCACTGGCATCGCGCGCCGACCAACGGCGAGCGGGAGGTGACACATGTTGAAATGGCCTTTGTCCTTGTTGGCCAGAGTGGGCGCGGTCGTCCTGATCGGCTACATCGCCTGGCTGGCGTGGCAGAACCTTGGCCCGCACAGGCCCGAGATTGACCCCGCGCGGCGTCAGCTCGCCGATAAGGTCATCGTCACCGTCGTCGAGGATCTCACCGCCGGTCGCGGTCCATTGCGCCAGGCCGCGCTGATGCAACTGGAGAATGACCCGACCGGCTATGTCACCGACCGCCTGCGCGCTGAGATCGAGCGCCGGGGCATACTCGACCTGCGCGATCGCACCGTTGGTGAGAAGCTCGCCGACCTGCTCGGCCTCCGCCGCGCCGGCCATGGCGACATGGACGCGGCGGTATCGCGTGGCCGGGCGCGCGGATCGCCGGCGGTGCTCTTCGGCACGGTCCACGCCTTGGGCACCGGCGGCTTCGGGCGGGCCGGGACCGCCAGGGGCGCCGATATCGACCTGGAGATCACGTTGGCCGATACGGCCACGGGCCAGGTGCTCTTCACCCGCCGCTACACCCGCGACACGACGCCGCTTGCGACCATCATCACCGACCTTCAGGCCACCGCGCGCGGTGTGCCGTGGTATCAGCGGCTGGTCGCCTGGGCGCTGATCGTTCTGCTGCTGCCGGTATTCACCATCGGCTTCGTCCGTGCCATGGTCCGCCGCGGCTCCAACCGTGCCAACGCGTTCGTGCTGGGCATCTACACCCTTGCCGGCGCTCTGCTGGCCTTCCTCCTCGCCGGCGCGGCGTTCGATGGCTGGCTCGCCGTGGTCGTGTTCATCGCCGCGGTGGCTGCCGCCTTTCTTTACAACGTCCGTATCATGACCTTCGCCCTGCGCCTGGAGGAATCCTGATCATGAGCGAGCGCTGGGCCATCCTGATCGGCATCAACGGCGACCACCCGGGTCTCGGGCCGCTGGCGCACTCCACCAACGACTGCCAGAGACTCATCGAAGTGTTGACGACCGATGTTGATGCTCCGGAGTTCGACCATGTGCTGGTCCCGGCTGGCGATGAGGCGGTTGGATGATGCGCTATGCCTGGGCGGTGATTGCGGCTGCAATTGGCCTGACCGTGCTGATCGGGCTGATGTTGGTTCTGGCGGGCCTGAGCCCCCTGCGGGCCCTATTTGTGGGGGTGAACGTGGCGACCATGCTGGCATACGGCTACGACAAGCACAGGTCGCGGCCGCGTGGCCGGCGCGTGCCCGAGGCGGCGCTTCATGCCATGGCGGCCGTCGGCGGCACACCTGGAGGTTTCCTTGGACAGGTGGTGTTTCGACACAAGACGCGCGACCGGAAGTTCCATCTGATCTTCTGGAGTATCGCGGCCGTCCAGATCGTCGTCCTTCTTACCTGGTCCCGATGGCGACATGGCTGACCGTGGCATCCATGATTCGAGGCACGAATGAGTGGTGGCAACATCTACGGTCTCTTCATTGGAATCAATCGCTATGAAAGCGAGGATCTTCGTCCACTCGCCTTCGCATCGGCGGACGTGTTGGCCGTTCGCGACCTGCTGGCCGAGCGGTTCGGCTTGCGCGATGGAAACGCGGTGATCATTGCCGATGGCGTCGCGGACGCGGCCTCGCCGACCCGTCTACAAATTCTGCGCGCGATGGATCGGTTCGCCTCCGCGCCCATGCAACCCAGCGACCTGTTCATGTTTGTCTTCGCTGGGCACGGGTTCTGCCGCGACGGGCGCAGCTTCCTGGCCACGTGCGATTCCGTGATCACTTCGGAGTCCATGCTGCTGGAAACGGCCGTGTCACTGGAAACCGTCCGCCGTTTTCTTGGGCAGATTCCCGCCGGGCAGCAGGTGTTGATCCTGGACGCCTGCCGCGTTGCGCCGGTGACGAATACTCGAAGTATTGACTCGGAAGCGATGTCCAGTGACATGACGCGGGACATCGGGGCGGTCATTCGGCCCAGCGGCCCGACGGCAACGGAAACCCGTCGCGCCAGTGCGATACTGTGCTCCTGCTGGGAGGGCCAGGTTGCTTATGAATATACCCAAGCCGGGCACGGTTGGTTCTGCCACAACCTGCTGGAGGAACTCGACCAGACGACCGGGCCGGAGCTGTCCCTGGCCAACCTGTACGATCGGGTCAGGCAGCGCATGCAGGCATCCGCCTGGCGGCTGCTGCCGTCGGCGAGCAAGCAGTCACCGCACCTTCTTATCGACGGCGATATTCCCGTGCTGCGTCGGAGCAGTGCGGCAGGTGGCATGGCGCCAACCGGGCCGGCCGGGGCCGGTGTGATCCGCGAGCCCGCTGCGGGGGGCACTTTGAGGCCGGCCCACGGTCACCGTCACGCGGGGCGACCCGAGCCAGCCTGCCACGAGGATCAGGGGCGCAGTGCGGCGTGCCGCCGCGCTGAGGAGTTCCTGCTGGCCGGAGATAGGGGTGGCGCGTTGCACTCGCTTGCCCAGGACACAGGGCGATCGCCTCGTGCGGTGATGCTGCGCTGCATTGCCACGCTCGTGGGTCAACCCTTGAGGAAACTGCGCAACGATCAGGCCAGCGCCCTGGTCGCAACCCTGACACGCCTTGAGGGCACGTCCGAAGTGCGGCTTGTTCACATTCTGCTGCTTACGCTGGCCGAGCACTACTACCGCCCATTGCATCGGCGCATGCCCTGTCCGATATCCTTGCCCGCGCCGGACGAGGCGATCCGGATGCTCGACAGGAGATCACGCCAGCTCGCGTCCCTCGTGCCCGAAGCAAAGACACTCCTCGTCACCCAAGGTGGAGCAACGTAATGGCCAACGCCCAGAACCATGAAGCGAGTCTGCGCATCATCCGCTTCTTCCTGCCCAGGCTCAGTCGCAGCGCCTTGACCGATGAGATCGAGGCCGAGAAGGCTCGTCTGCGCAGTGCATCGGAGGCAAGGCTCGCCGAGATCACCTGGCAGGGCGAGGCGGGCTGTGCCTCGGAGACCCGTGAATGGCGCGACCAGTTGGCGGCCCATGCGAGCCGACGTGATCGGAATAAGGCCCTCCTGACCGGAGTCGGACTCGCCATCGTCCCATGCACCATCATCGGGGCGTTGATCGCGCCGACTTTGGGGGCCGTCGTGGCGCTCGCGGCGCTTGTCGCGCTGATTATGGCGGGCGTGCATTACTGGATTGCCGCGCGGCATGTGCGCTCGTGTCACGATGAGATCGATGCGATCGCGATAAGGAATCGTCAATCCACGGATAGAAAGCTCACTGAAGAGCGGGCGATGCTGCAAGACCGGGTGCGGTCACTGGATGCGCGGATCGAGGAGCTTGTCGTGCTCTATGAGGGCAGCATCGCCACCGAAGATGAAGTGGTGTCTTTCTGCGCTAAACGGCTGGAGGAACTGCAGTCGCAGGTCCCGCGCGCGCTCGGCATTGAACCCGATGACATCCTCGACGAGCGCAGCGCGGAAATCTGGGCACCGACCTTCTTGCAGTTGCAGGAGCTGCCCATCTCAGTACTGCGCGATGCAATTCAGTCAGAACAGGACATTCGGAAATCGTCCGATCAGATCATCGAACCAATGCGCAAAGCCCTTCTCCGTGACGATCAGTGGCAGGCATTCACACTTCGCATCCTGCCCATGCTGGGTCTGGCCGATCGACCGAAGGACAAGGATAACGCAAGGGCTGACAACGGGTCCGAGTCGGCGAGTCTGAGCGCGCTCCGGGCCGTGCGATTCAGCTGTAACAGGCAGACGTACCTCGCCGGTCACTATTTCTACCAGAAGATCGTCTGCATCGACGACAGGATCGGCGTGTTCCGAGGGTACGTCAACATCCTCAATCACCGTGTGCCGCACACATCGGCCTTGGAGGTCTTCTATTCGGATGTCACAGCCATCGGCATAGAGACCGGGTTAACTCCGCAACGCTTTATCTTGGCAGGCATGACGATTGATCAGCACACGCATACCTTGACCCTGGAAGTGTCCAGCGGGACACAGTATCGCATGTCCGGCGATGCCGGCAGCGAGGCCAGCCTACACAAATCGGTTGACAGAGAGGCGTCACGCGTCGCGAGCGAAGCCAACAAGGCATTCCGCGACCAGATCATTAACGTACGTGGCCTTATCCGTGACGCCAAGGCGGGCAGAGGCACAGTTGCGAGCGCGTTTTCACATCAAGAGTCTTCCCTGGAGTAGCCGAATCATGCCAATCGATGAACCTGTGGTCATGATGTATCCCTACGCAAGCCGGCGGCGCCTCGGTGGCATATTGTTCGGCCGCGCACCACTACCGACGGCCCCAGTCGGGGCGCACATGTTCGCGATTGTGGTGCCAACAGTGGGCCAGAGAACACTACATCCACTGGTCCGGGATGGGGGGCGATATGGCCCCGTAGCGCCGGAAACGTCGGGTGTCTACGTTGTAACTCCTGGGCCGCACCGGTTCTGTCCGGTGGTCGCGCGGGCTGTCAGCGATGAACACGGGCACCATTGGGACTGCCGACTGTCCGGAAGCTATTGTGTAACCGGCCCGCGCAATGTTCTTGAGCGTTTCGGGATGGAGCTTGCCAGTCCGGACGCTCCGATGACAGCCGCGATGGCCGAATCATGGCTGGCCGACCGGATTGCGCCGCGCGTGCGTGATGCCAGCCGTCAATATGGCATCATCGACCTTCGCGACCATGATGCCTTGCCCGCATCGTGGTGGCAGAGCGAGTTGCAGGGCTGGCTCGCGGACTACGGACTCACCATTCGTGTAGATAATGTCGTGTGGAAAAGCGCAGAGGCGGCTGCGGCGGAGGCGGAGACCGCAAAACAGAATAAGTTGGAGCGCATCTCCCTCGCGCGGCAGCAGGAACGCGAAGTCGAGCAGCGTGAAGCAGCTGCTCTCGCTGAATACCAGACGAAGCGGCGAAAGATCGAGATCGAAGCTACCCTGTCGGAGCGGGAACGCGAGCATGAGCTTCAGCTTCTTGAACACCGCCATCGTGCCGAGTTGATTGAAGCCAATGAGGCGATTGAGCGCGCTCGCCGCGAAGCGGCAAAGGCCGCAATGGAGCATGACCTGGTGTTGGCCCGTTTGCGCCAGGACGCTGAGGCGGTCGCACAGGCTGAGTCGCGCGATAAGGAGGCGGAGGAACACTACCAGACACTTCTGAACGAAATCGATGACCTGAAGGTCACCTTGGCGAAGGTCGCGCTCCTGCCCGACAATATGCTTGCGCAGTTGGCCGCCCACGATGCCCGCAGGTCGAACGAAGCGGCCGAGCGGCTTGTTTCCCCAGAGTTCGCAATCTCGCCTGCTGCCCTGATGGGGCTGGGGTTTCGCGTGGAACGCCAGAACCTCGTAGATGCATTGCGGCGGAAGTGTGTCGCCGATGGTGAGATGGTCACGATCCGCAAGAACGAGTTGATCGCACGGGATGTCGGCACCGCGAGGGTCAAGGCACTCCCCATCAACACGTCACTTCAGTTTGAGTTTTCGACAAGGCGATGCGGGTACGCCACGCTGATTAACATTGGTACAAGCGGGTCCGTGTACGTCCACGTTCCCAACGCCTATGTCACCGTGGACCGCACGAAGGTTGGCCCGGGATCGTATTCGATTCCCGGACCTGAACTGCTTCCCCGGCAGCGATTGAGGGAGTTGGGACTTGACTACGTCGAGGTCGGTCCGAATGGATGGGAACACATCGCGGTGTTGATTTCCGACCAGCCCCTGATCAGCTCGCATGTTCTCGATCGTTCCAGTTCTGAATCGCCGTTCGTGAAGCTCACGGGCGATGAGATTGCGGAGCTCTGTAACACTCTGATCGATGAGCCTGGGGATCGGTGGACGGCGGGCGTATTGTCGTTTATCGTCGCCTAATACTACAACGTGATAAGATCTCAGACACGGTCTATGAATCGATCAGTAGGATGCTGAATGCGACGAGCTGTTCGACGCAAAGCAGCTCGGTAGTATGACGCGGCCGAGGCAGACAAGCCCGGTGTGATCGGTGACGTGGGTTTCTTGGATGAGGCAGTCGAAGCCGTCGTCGTGGGCGATCAAACCAGTGCGGGCCATGCGTGCGATGCGGCCGGTGGTGGTGCTCTCATTGGGCCAAGGGCCGTTCTGCAGAACTTTGCGGGGGGGGGGCAGCTTGCCAGGCGACGAACGCATCCAGACAATCTCGGCATGAGCAGTCAAGTTCACACCATCCGCATCTCTCTCCGCGACAGCAAGCCGCCCATCTGGCAGCGGGGGCGGTGCCTTCAGACATCACGCTTGGGCAGTTGCATGAGGTGATTCAGATCACCATGGGCTGGATAAACGTAACTGTTCCATCATCTCCCTGGTCTGAAGCCGTACCAGCCGCAACGGGAGATGGGTTCAATCCGGGGGTTGCCGGTGATCGGGGAGGAACTGGGTGAGTTGTCGGTTGAAGTTTCGGGCAGGCGGGTGAACAGGTCGTTGAGGTAGGCGGTCGGCTCGATGTGGTTTCGCTTGGCGCTGCTGATGAGGCTGAACATGGCCGCCTCGGCGCGGCTGCCGGCCTGGCTGCCGGTGAACAGCCAGTTCTTCCGGCCGCTCCTCGATCACCAGTGTGACAGCAGGCTCTCTGTGGCGACGTTCCCCCCGGGATCGCCGATCGCGCCCATTCGGCCACCTACTGCAATTACTCGGCGATGGCCTGAGGTCCGGCGAGTGCCGCCGATCGTCATGGCCGCTGCCCCCGGAAGCCAATACCCCGGAGCGTTTATCGTTGTCCGAGGCGATCAAGCAAAAAAAAAGGTTGATCGCGGAATATCGGGGAGTTGGATAGCGGACAACGGTCGCCTTGTGCGATTCTGGTGTTGTTACAGACCCCAGAACCCCGACACAGGAGACGACCGTTGTCCGACAAAGAGCTTATCACACGATTGGGCCGGTGG
>JAFIFY010000052.1 GCA_020831765.1 Phycisphaeraceae bacterium
AATCTCTTCTATTCGCCCTATTCGATCTCCAGCGCCGTCTCGATGGCATGGGTCGGAGCGCGCGGCGAAACGGAGAAACAATTCGCCAAGGCCATGCAGTTGACCGAGGAGCAGGCCAGGGATCACGGCTGGGTCTTTCCCGCCTTCGGCAAGCTGAGCGACCACATCAACGACTACCAGAAGGGTGAGGATCCGCCGTTCGTGCTCAGCACGGCCAATGCGATCTGGGGCCAGAGCAACTACAACTTTCACCAGGCATATCTCGATACGCTGGACAAGGACTATCGCGCGCCGCTTCGGCTGATGAACTTCATCGAAGATCCGGATGGTTCGCGTATCGAGATCAACCAGTGGGTCGAACGCAAGACGCAGGACCGCATCAAGAACCTGCTGCCCGAGGGTTCGATCGATGGAATGACCCGGCTCGTGTTGACCAATGCGATCTACTTCAAGGGCAAGTGGGCCAATGAGTTCAACCCCAGCAGCACCCGGCCGATGCCTTTCCATACGCTTGAATCCGTCGCCAGCGAGCGGGTTCAACCGGCCCGGGCCCAGATGATGCATCGGACCGGCGATTATCGCTTCGTTCAGACACCGGACTACAAGGCGATCGAACTGCCCTATGTCGGCGGCGACCTGGTGATGAATGTCTTCCTGCCCAAGCCGGGCACCTTCGAGAAATTCGAAGAGGGACTGACCGCGGCGCATCTTAGCGAGCTGATTGGGCGCGTGCATGAAGCGCGGATGGTCGAGGTTCGCGTTCATCTGCCCCGCTTCAAGATGACGGTGACACCGAAACTGGGCGAGACGCTCAAGACTTTGGGGTTGAGCGATGCCTTCGCGCCCAACCGGGCCGATTTCTCCGGCATGACCGATGATGAAAGGCTTTACATCGGCGCGGCGGTTCACAAGGCCTTTGTCGAGGTGAACGAGGAAGGCACGGAAGCCGCCGCCGCCACCGGCCTGGTCATGCGGGCAACCGCCATGCCCATGGACCCGCCGACGTTTCAGGCCGATCACCCGTTCATCTTCGTCATCCGCGACCGCACCAGCCATGCCATCCTCTTCATGGGCCGCGTGATGGACCCGACGAAGGAGTAATCACCCGCGCCCTGGGGCGATTGACTTGTCGCTTGGCGATTCGGATCAGTCCCCTTCCCCGCCCAGGCCGTAGCGGCCGGGGCTGAAGATATGCCGCGGATCCATGATCGTCTTGATCTGATCGGCGATCGACCAGAAAACCGGCGAGCCGGCCTCCCGGAGCGCCCCGTAGCCGGTCAGACCGGAGCGATAGGGAATGAATCCGTGCCGGATCAGTGACTGGATCAGTTCGTGGTAGCAGGCCGTGGCGTGTTGGGCTTCTTCGACCTGGCGCTGATCGAAACTCAGGTTCGTCACGGCGATCATCGCCCGTTCGTTGATCATCGTGAAGGTGATCAGCGGTTCGAAGCCGTGCCGGGCGTAAATCGGCTCGATCAGGTTGAGCAGGTCCGCCGCGGCGGCGCGCGTCGAGGGAATCACCGGTGAAGCCCACATGAAGCCCGCATGGCTATCCAGCGGATCGAGGGCTTGCGGTGGCGCATCGGTACGCACGCGCCAACCGGTTCCGGCCAGGGGCTCATCGCTGGGGATGCCCTTGAGCAGGCCATAGACCGGCTCGAGTATGTCCAACATTGGACCGAGCCGCCTGTTGATGCCCAGCACACCAAGCACACGTGCCACCTTCCGAGCCAGTTTCAGCCGCCGATCATCGACAAAGTGAAGGCGGAAGCCCTTGAGCGCCCGTTTGACCTCGCGCCGGGTGGCCCGGACGGTGCGCGGCGTGCCGTAGATCCCCCCGCAACCATTCCAGGCCCCGATCCCGTGCTCAGCGCGCATCGATGCGCGAATCTCGGCCGGCAATGGCGTCAGTCCATTGGCCCGAGCCCACGGATAACGCGTCCTGGCCGAGAAAGTGCGGACATCGTTGGCGATATGTATGGCGCTTTGCAGCAGCCCCATCATCCTCAAGGGCCGCAGACGTTCGATCAGTTCACCCACATCCGCTTCATCCAGCGCTGAGAAGAAGAAACCGCTGAAGGCTTCCGGCCTGCGCATCACCCATACGCCCAGCGCTGTCACGATGCCGAAGTTCGACTGGCTGAAAAGACCATCGAGCATCGGCCCGGTGCCGTAGGGATATACCCGGTCGGCGCGGGCGTCGGGATACTGACCGAAACCGGTCCGCAGCAGGCGGCCATCACCCAGCACGATCTCCATGCCGCAACTTCCGGCCATGTGGTCGCCACACCTCGTATGTCCGAAGCCCCGGTCCAGTGCGTTGCCCACCACGCCCGCGCTCAAGCCCGCGCCCGTGCAGTCCATCCACAAATCCGGGGCCTCACGCCGGAGATAATCGTACAGCGCCCCCTGCGTCACACCCGGCTCGATCACCACATAGCCCAGCTCACGATTGACCTCACGGATTCGCTCCATCCGCTTCAGATCAACCAGCACCTGTCCCGAACCGGGCGGACATGCATCGCCATAGCCCCAGTTCTTCCCGGTCGAGACCGGATGCAGGGGGACGGCGAACCGCGCGGCGATACGCACCACGGCCTGGACCTCCTCCGTGGTGGCCGGGTAGAGCACGGCCAGGGGCGAGCACGGCGTGGCCGATGTGCTTCGGGATGCGGAATCCAGCGCCGCCGGATCGGTGCATACCTGATCCGCCCGCAAGGCCGATCGCCACGCATCGAGGGCCGCGTTCAGAGATCGCGCCGGTGATGGGTCATCAGCCGGTCGGTCATCTGACGGGGAGAACGAAGCAGTTTCCCTGTTCGGAGAAGCTTCCATTTGAGCTTTCATGCCGATATGACATCGGATCAAGACCCGTCAATCAGTCAACAGGCGGATGCTCGAATCAGCAATATCCGCTGATCACCCCCCAAATCGACGATTCACGCCATCGTTATCGGGCTCGCGCCGGGCTTCGAAACAGGCCTTGGCATCTCACGCGACTAAAGCCCGCTTGCGCCAAGGCTCTGGTTTTCCTCGGGCGTCTGGGGCAGGTGAAGCCCGCACTCGGACTTGAGACCGCCAAACCGCCCGGCTCGTTCATCCTCGCCCGCGACGACCGGACGCGTCGAATGCACATCACCGATGGAGACATACCCCAGATCGAAGAGCGGGTGATACGGCAGATCGTGCTCTTTGAGATACTCATGAATCCCGCGGGAGGTCCAATTGAGGATCGGGTGGATCTTGTAGGCCGCGCGGTTCGATGAATCGGTGCGTTCCGCGGTCGCCTCGACGATCCTCAGCGATGCCCGGTTCCGCGTCTGGCCGGCCCGGATGCCCGAGAGCCACGCGGTGACGCCAAGCTCGGCCAGAGCCCGTTGCATCGGCTCGACCTTACGCATCTGATCGTATCGATTCAGCCCTTCCAGCCCCTGCTCCCACAACCGGCCATGAAGCGCTTCCATCCGCGCCGGGCTGACCGGCGACTGGAACACATGCAGATTCAGGTCCAGCCGCTTCTGAAGTTCATCGGCAAAGCGGTAGGTCTCGGGGAACAGGTAGCCGGTATCGATCAGGATGACCGGAATCCGGGGAACCCGGCGGGTGACCAGATGAAGCATCACGGCCGCCTGAGCGCCGAAGCTCGAGCTCATCGCCAGGCCATCGCCAAACGTTCGCGCGGCCCAATCGATGATCTCCGGGGCCTCGCCGCCGCCGAGTTCCTCGTGCAGACGATTAAGATCAAGGGGTGTGGTCAGGGTTGTCATCGCCAATCGCTTTCGTGGTAATTATAAGCTTCCGTAAGGCCGGGCTTCCCCATCGGCCGATGGCCGACCGCCGTCCGCCCGCTTCGCTGTTCGTGGAGCGGCACGCCGAAAAGCCCGTGTAGGTCGCCCCCGGCCCCCCCGGCCCCCCCGCTCCGTCCCCGGAAGCGCGAAGGGGCGATGGTAGCGGGAACCCGGTGCCGGGGCCAGAAGAGGAAACAGGCTTGAATTCAAGGAAACTGGAACGCACCTGGATCGGCCTAGGGAGCAACCTGGGCGACCGGTCGGCCCAGCTCCGGCAGGCGGTCCGCTCGCTGAAGGCGCTGCCAGGCGTTGAGGCCGTCGCCGTCAGTGCCCTGTACGAGACCGAACCGGTCGGCCCGATCCAGCAGGGCTTGTTTCTCAACGCCGCCGCGCGGCTGCTGGCCCGGATGGAACCGCCGAGCCTGATCCGATCCCTGCAGGAGATCGAGAGGCGGGCAGGCCGCGATGAACCGGCGGCTCGACCCCATTGGGGACCGCGCTCGCTTGATCTGGACATCCTGCTCTGGGAGGAACAGGTGATCGACCTGCCCGGGATTCGCGTGCCGCATCCGAGAATGCACGAGCGGGCGTTCGTGCTCAAGCCCCTGGCCGACCTCGACCCCGATGCCGTCCATCCCGTGCTTGGAGAGACCATCGCCCGGTTGCTTGAGCAAGCCGATACCACCGGCGTGAATCGCATCGCCGGTGATGATTGGGCGTGAGCACTCGGGCCGCGTTATTCGTTGACGTACTTGTTGCCGAACTTCCAGTTGAACATCGTCACGGTGAAGACGAAGGCGAAGAGCGTCCAAGCGACCGCCGAGGCATAGCCCAGGCGACCCATCTCAAAGCCCTGCGTGTAGATGTAATAGGCAAGCGTGGTGGTGGCGCCGTCCGGGCCGCCGCCGGTCATGGTGCGGGCCATCTCGAATCCGCCCTGCAAGCCGCCGATCACGCTCATGACCACGATAAAGAACGTGGTCGGGGCAAGCTGCGGCCAGGTGACATGCCAGAATCGCTGGCCCTTGCTGGCACCGTCGATATCGGCGGCCTCGTAGAGATCCTGGGGCACATTGCTCAGCCCGGCGAGATAGAGCAGCATGTTGTTGGAACCGATGCCCGCCCAGAGCCCCATGATCATCAGTGAGGGCTTGGCCCACGCGGCCTGGTCCAGCCAATCCGGCGGCGTCACCATGAATCGGGGCACATCACCATCGCCGGTATGCGCCGCCGCGGCCGCGGCCACCGTCACTGCCTCGTCCCACCAGTTGAAGCAGGCGATGGCCAAGCCGATCAGCGTGAACTGGAAGATCAGCACGACGCTGCCGAACATGATGCCCGTACCGGTGCCTTCCGAAGGTGCGCACGGGAACGCCGAAGGTTGAACCATCCCCGGCAGATGACACAACAAAATCAGCGCGGCCGGAATCATCGGCAGCCACGTCAGAATTTCGCCAACGCCGCCATGGTCGAAGCTCGGAATCCATCCGGCGATCACGGCCACCAGCCAGGGCAGGAATGCGAGGAACCCCGCCACGCCGACGCCCGCCGCGCCGATATCGCCTTCCCGCTTAAGCCACGCGATGCGGCCCAGCCCCCAATGAAGAACCAGCAGGCCCAGAACCATGAAGAACCAATACCCGCCCCGCACGATCGTCGCCACAAGAAGCTCGTTGGTCGCGACCACCGGTGTCATGATGCCCACCGCCCCGGTCGCGAACGAAAACAGGCTCAGCACGGCCCATCCGATTCCCACCAGCGCGGCAAGGGTGAGCATCATTCGGCCCGGGCCATCGCCCCGATTGCGGATGCCATAAATCAATGCGAACAGAAAGCCGCCGATCGCCAGCCAGACGATGAACTGAAGGGCCGGGTGCGGCGCGGTGTCGATCGCTTCGCTCATGCCCCGAAGCGGCGGCCGAAGGGCAGCGCTCATCGGTCCTGTCCGCGTATACATCTTGGCCCAGAGCAGGAAGATCGCCACGCCCGAGGTGAACGCGGGAAGATAAAAGAGCGTGCGGTAAAGCGTTGTGCCGGCGGCGGTGCCCAGGATCATCACCGCGCACGCCACGGCGGCGAACATGATCACCATCGAGGCCACCGGAACCCCGACCATGTAGAAGATGACCAGGCAGATCACCATGCCCATCGTGATGAGGACCGAGGTGTAGAAGATGATGAAGCCGTTATTCCGGCTGCCGCCGCGCAGGTCGCGCGAAAGCAGCATGGCCAGGCCGAGGCTGCCGGCGATGCCGAACGGAATGCCCATCATGAAGAAAAGCGTGTTCCAGAACGACTGCCAGAACCGCGGGTGCCCGAACATGTAGATGAAGTGGGCAAGGCCGGTGAACTCCAGCGGCTCGTTCTTGAAGATGTTGTGCCGGGTCAGGTCCCAATTGGTGAAGGCCAGGATAAGGCTCAGCACCAGGGGGATGACTGTAAACGCCAGGAAACCCAGAATGTTGGGCGAAAGGAACCCGATGCCTGCGACCAGGTTCTTCCAGGTTCGGCGACTCATGGCCATGCTTCAGAGACTCCAGGCGAGGCTGCCGGTGGCGGCCGGCGGGTGAACCCGATCCACACGGGTCGGCGGCAGAATATCAGACTCGATCCCGTGGCGGGGGTTCACTCCGGATCGGACCAGCCCATGGCCACGTAATACCGACGATAAAACGGATTGGCAATCCACTCCAGGGGAACCTTTTCGCCCCGGGCGCGGAGTTCCTCGATCCTTCGCTGCGTCTGGGTGAGCTGCGCGTGCAGCTCGCGCAGGGCCGGCTGATCATCGAGCGTCCGCTGGATGGAGGCGTTGATCTCGCGCGCCAGGTCGATCGCGATCGATTCGGCGGTCATGCGGGGCAGGGCATTGGCCATGTAGCGGGATTCAGCCCCCGAGTGCAGACGATTGACCTCGCGGCCATGGATGAACAGGCTGAAACTGGTGCCGATCGACTGGTTCTCGGCGACCCAGGCATGGTCCTCACTGACCGACCAGACCGTGCCGTCTTCAAGCTCATCCCACTCCAGGCCTCGCCGGCCCTCGGGAGTGCGGAATTCACTGGTTCGCGTGTACCTGGGATTCGGCGGCAGGGCATCGGCGGCGCGAACAATGTCGCGGTTGTACTCTTCGCTGGCCATGAACTCGACGAAGGCAAGGGCTTCTTTTGGATTCGGCGTGCCCTTGTAGATGGCCGCGGCGCGGGTGGCGATGCTCTCGACCGGGAACCCGCCATGGGGCGAGCTGGTCACGGCCAGTTCAATGCCCTGGCCCAGTTCCTGGAAATCACGGAACTGGATGATGAAATACAGACCGCCTTCGATCATCGCGTAATTGCCGCGCCGGAACAGGTCCAACTGCGGCCCGAACTTGACACTCGCCGCCGTGAACGATCGCGCTTCGGCGGAAGTGGGGATCAGGTTGAGCTCGTGCATCCAGCGATGCTTGGTCTCCAAAGCACGCACGAAACGCGGCTCGGCCACGGGGTTACGCGGATCGCTGAAATCAGCGACGTGCGCCGCGGTCATCGTCTCATTGAAAAGGTCCAAGCCCAGGCTGCGATAAAGCGCCGGGAACGAAACACTGTTGGTGAAGAAAAACTGCCGCTCGCTCAACCCCTCATTGGCCTTGACCACGAACCGCCTGCCCAGTTCCTCGAACTGCTCGAATGTGAACCCCTCGCGAACGTTCGGAGGCAGGGGCAGATCGAACTTCCGGAATGTCTCCCGGTTGACCCACTGCAGCGAGTTGACCGTCACATTGGCCGGGAACATCACCTGGCGCCATTCGACCCCGTCTTCGGTCCAGACCTGAACCGCGATCTCCTGGCCAAGCGTGGGATACGTCTGCTCGAGGCTGAAGCCCCGCTGGCGGGCGACATCCACCCCGTCCGGACCGTATCGGGTCAGGTCCGTCAGCATGCCGACCGTGTGATAGAAGACATGATCGCCCAGCGTGGAGAAAACATCCATCACATCGCCGCTCACCCCGCTGACGCCCTGCACCAACTGCTTCTGCGGGTCGCGACTGGCGGCATCCACGAGAATCACGCTCAGCGGATACTCCTCAGGATTCTCCGCATGCCGGCGGCGGAGCCAGCCGGTCTGTTTTTCCCAATCATGGAAAAGGGCGATCTGGCGAGGCCGCTCGGGGTTCTTGTCCGTCACCCAGTACACGACCGGGTAGGGATAGACCTGACGAGGCTGAGTCGTGTAAAGCGCTGCGCTTGCAAGACTTAGAAGAACTAGACCGGTCAGGAACAGGTATTTCATCGCAAGCTCCTTCTAACCCGGACAGTTTAGCAGATCACTCGATCGATTGAGCCACGCCTCGCCACGGCCAACCGAAGGCGAACGCCCGCCGGGCGTGGAATCCGAAACGGGCTTCTCGGTTACGTAATGGTATGAGCAAGACACCTCGTGCGGACTCAGAGTCGTCGCGACAGCCGTACCGCCTTCGGAGCGGCGGTTCAGGGACCGTTTGCTGAGTCCGATGGCATGGGCGCGGACGCCACGCCAATGGTGGCCTCTAACGTTCTGGGGGCTGGCGTGCCACCGCGCTGAGCCGGGGCGTCGCGAGATGCTGCTGGGCGAAGTGTCCTGCACGGTCCTGAGCGCATTTCCAATGGGAATGGCTGACACCGGATGCCGATCAACATTTCCGCGGCCAGGAAAAAGTGCGCCTATCGCGGGATCTTTGGCATCGCTGAACATCATGCTTTATCGCAGCCATCGCATCACCTTCTGGACAAGCAGATGTGTCGGCAGATACACGAGAACCGGGTAGGCGATCATGATCAGCATGAGATACAGCCACGATGGAAGCATGTCCTGCGGCTGTTCGCCGAGGCCGAACGTCCAGTTGATATTGTCATCAGGATTGGTCGAGAAGTAGCAGATCAGGAGGATCATCCATGCCAGCAGTGCCTGCGCCCACCACGCCCTGCGGTCATACCCCAATCGCCAGGCAAGCCAGAAGAGAACCCACGGGATGAACAGGTGATACAGCGAGAGCAAACGCAGATGGAGATTGATCTGTTCATCGAACATGTACTGTGCCAGTCCGATCAGCGAGTCGCCACCGCGAAGCAGGCCGGCGGTGAAATCGATCGTCCAGATGAGTTCAAGCACGCCAACGGAAACGAGTTGCATCGAAGCCAGCAGCGGCCATCGGAACCAGATCGTCAACACCGTGCTGAGCAGCGCAATATTCGAGAACCACAAGAAATTGGCCAAGCCGTGCCCGGCCGCATAGAACGGAATGAGAACGATGACGAATCCGGTGTACGTCAGTCTGAACCAGAGCGGAATGGTGCCGACAGGACGGGCCACGTCGGCAAGTGTACTGAATTACCCAGGCCCCGTGCGACGGCCGCGGTCCACGGGTCATTTGAATCGTTCGACGGCCTGCTGAACGGAGTCTCGGAACGCGTTCCATGTACGTTCAAACCCGTCCTTGAGATCTTGCCAGGCATCCCCGCTTGCTGATCCCAGTTCATCAAGTCGCCGGCTGACCGCATCGCGCTTCTCGCGGAGTTGATTGAGTTGCTGTTCATACTTGATTCGCGCATCGGCCTTCGCTTCCTTCGCTTTCGCCTCCAGCGAATCGATCCGCGCGTTCAATTGATCGATTTGCGCCTTGAACTTTTCGACATACGCATCGCGTTCCTTGGACATAAGTGTTTCCTCATTGTTGATCGCACAACACTTTGCCGAATCACTAATCCCTATGCATTGTCACCACACTTCATGCGTGGGTCAAATAGAGTATGGCCTTCCAACCGGAGCCGCCATCATGATTCAGCACAAGAGTGCGTCCCGCTGCTTGAGATCGCCCGCCGCCGGGGCTTCGTCACCGATGGCCAGCACGCCCAGTTGCTTCTTGACCTCGAAGAGATCGCCAAGATGCTCTCTGGACTGATCAATGGTCTGGAGAAGCGGACGACTTGATGCGGCTTGCGGTGAACGGAATACCCGGGGCAGGCGTCTGGACATGAAACTTCTGACCCCGTTGACGGCTCAGAATCGGCGATCCAAGGCGCGACGAGACGCATCACTTGAGTTTGATGCTGATGATCTTCCACGGCTGGTAGGGGATCGACAGGAGATCGCCATCCCGCGGAATCGGCTCGCCCTCGTCTTCAAGCCCGTTGCAGAAGACCGCCTGATGGAAAGGCACGTTCACGCGGACCCTGGCCTCTCCCCGGCCGCCGTGCCGTTCGAAGAATCGCAGCACCAGGCCATCGTCATCCTCGGCCTTCTTGACGGTGTCCAACAGCAGATTCTCATCGTTGACCTCGAACCAGACCACCGGGGCACCTCCGCCGCGCCCCCAGACCATCGGGTGGTTGAATCGCACGGCCTCGGCCACGACACCACCGATTCGCCAGTCCCCGATATGGGGAAACACCGCATAGCTGAAGCGATGTTCGCCCTGATCGGCGTCGGGATCGGGATGCGCGGGCGCGCGTAGCAGGCTGATGTGGATTCGATGGCCGCGCGTCGAATAGCCGTACTTGCAGTCGGTCAGCAGCGCAACACCAAAGCCGTGCTCGGAGAGATCGGCCCATCGGTGTCCGGGCACTTCGAATCGCGCCAGATCATGGCTGGTGTTGTAATGGGTCGGCCTCTCGACGGCGTGGAACTGCATTTCATACGTCGCATTCATCGCCAGCACATTGACCGGGAACGCGACCTTCAGGAACTTGTGCGATTCGTGCCAGTCGGCGCGGCAATGAATCTCAAGGCGTCGGCTCCACGAATCCAACCGCACGGCGAAATCGATGCGGCTGCGCTTGCCCACCGGTCGGCCGAACGCGACCTCAGCACGCAGCGATGAAGCAGTCACCACCTCGCACCGATCGGCCGGCGGGCAAGGTGCCGCCGTTTCCAGGTGTGGCGGCTCGACATCCCAGGCATCCCAGGCCGTGGGACGATCGTCGTAAAGCTCCATGATGTTGCCCGGCTCGGCCATGGCCTGGCGGCCGGAGAACTTCTCGATCAGGGAAACAAGCCGGCCATCCCTGTCCAGGACGGCCCGCAGGACCTGGTTTTCCAGAGTGATGGTCGCCGCGGCGGCATCCTCCCGCACGATCACCGGGTCATCGGCTTCCACCACCCGGCCGATGCCCATGCCCGCCGACTCGGCCACGACCAGGCCACCGTCAGGATGCTCGGCCACCTCACGGCGACACACACTGACGGTGTTGATTGGCACCAGACGATTTCCCTTGCCACTGACCGCATCGGCGGCCGATTTGCGCATGGGTTCAGCCTCGGCGAAGAAGGCTTCGAACTGCCGCGCGGCATCTTCATAGACCTGCCCGATGCTGCTGCCAGGAAGTATGTCGTGAAACTGGTTGAGCAGCAGCGTATGCCAGAGTGCATCCACGGCCGCGTGGTCGTAACCGGTCAGGCCCAGGCGATGTCCGACCGCACTGAGCAGTTCCAGATCATGGAGCATCACCTCACCATATCGGTTGTTGCGTTTGGTCAAGCCCTGGCTGGTGTAGGTACCGCGATGCAGCTCAAAATAAAGCTCGCCCACCACCGAAAGTCGATCCTTCGTCTCCGCTTCCAGCACATCGAAAAACTCATCCGATGAGCGAATCGCCGTTCGGGGGAGGCCCTGCAAGTCGCGTGCGCGGCGAAGGTATTCGAGCATCTGTCGCGTCGGCCCGCCTCCGCCATCGCCGTGCCCGAAGAGCATGTACGAATGGCGGCTGCGATCGAAATCCTTGTGGTTGGCCGCGTTGAAACGAAGCTCCCTGATGCTCACGACCGCGTTGTAGGTATCGGCCGGCGGGAAGTGTGCCAGGACCGAACTGCCGTCCACCGCCACCCAGTCGAAGGTGTGCGTGTGCGGCTTGTTGAAGTAGTTCCAACTCAGTTTCTGCGTCAGGAATCGGGCGATATCACAATGCCGCATGATCTGGGGCAACTGGCCGTTATAGCCGAATACATCCGGATTCCAGAACTCCCGACATCGCCGGCCGAACCGCTTCTGAAAATATCGCTGCCCATAGAGAAACTGCCGGATGAGCGATTCGCCCGATGGGATGTTGCAGTCCGGCTCGATCCATGTTCCGCCCACCGGCACCCATTGGCCCCTTTTGAAGGCCGCCTGGATCCGCGCGAACAGGTCGGGATCATGACGCTCGATGGTGTCATACTGATACGCCTGCGAACAGGCGAACTTGTATTCCGGGTACTCTTCCATGTAGCGCGTGGCCGTGCCGAAGCTTCGCTGGCACTTGCGCGTGGTCTCGGCCAGGGGCCACAGCCAGGCCGTGTCGATGTGGGCGTGGCCGATCGCGGAAAGCTCATGAACCGACGATGCATTGCCACGCTGGAAGAGCGCCTGAAGAATTCGATGGGCCTCGGGCCAAGTCGCGGCGTCTTCCTCATCGATCTCGTTGGCGAAGCGGTTCATCTCAAAGAGCAACTCGCCGGCGAACGTTCGGTCGATGCTTCCCTGATCCTCACTGAGTGAGTCTTCCAGGTCGGAAAGGAACTTCAGATCATGATGGATCGTCCACGCCAGGGAATCGAACACGCCGATCTGGGCACGATCGAGAATAAAAGGGCTCAAGGATGCGAACGCGCCCTTGCCCTGCTTGCCCACGCCGAAGTTCTTGTTGCAGGCCGTCTCCAACTCGAAGGTCAACTCAGCACCGTCCTCCGCCTCATGGACGAGCGTGGCCTCCGGCCGCGCCTGGCCTTCGCCGGCGTTGAGGCCCTGCAACGCCCGGCCATGGACCCAGAGCGTGTTCTCACTGTGGGTGCTCCAGAGCAGGTCCACCCGGCGCCCCGCCCATTCGGTGGGCACGGTCGCCCGGGCCTTGAACCAGAACGTGTGCCAGGGCGGCCCAAGCTGCATGCCCAGGTTCGCCGGCGCGTAATCCAATTTCATCGCCTCGGCGTAACCGATGCGCTGTTCGATCGGGCCGGCGACGAGCAGTGAATCCAGCGGCCGCGTCTGGGGGTAGATGCGCTGGGCAAAGCGGTCGGCAAGCTGGGCGATGCGCTTACGGGTGTATTGGGGATGGCGAAGCATGGGCGATCTCGGTAACCGGGAGCGTAAATCACGAAAAGCCGGATTCTATCGACCAAACCGCTTCGTTCGCGCGTTCGCCCAGCGCCGTCAATCCTGCAACGAAAGCTCGGGGACGCCCACATCGAATCGCAACTGGGCCTCCTCCAGATCGAGACGGCCGTCGTAGAGCTCGCCCGCCGCCAGCAGATATTCCACCGCCTTGGCCAGCGCCCGGGCGTAGCGGCTCTGCGATTGATCGCACGCCTTGACCGCCGCGACGATCCGTTCCGGCTGGATCACCGAGCCGTGCTGAATGGACCGCGCAATCCGGATCAACTCATCTTCACGATCGTAAAACCGCTTCCCGATCAGGTACTTGTTGACCTTGGCCTGGTCCCATTGCGCGGCGAGCCGGGCATACTGCTCCAGGCGCTTGGGAAAGGTCTGCATGCCCTTGAAGAAGGCATCCAGCCAGGGCTGGATATTGTGGTGGTCCGGCTTGATGGTGTGCATCGCGATCAGCGCTCGGCGCAGCAGCACACGGAAGTATTCCTCCAGCTTCGCCTGACCATCCGAGACTGGCGTCGCCAGGGTCGCGGCGGTAAAGGGATCGGCATTGGGGCCGCTTCCGCCGCCGTATATCTCGCGAAAGGCCATGATGTCCTGCATGATTTTGGACTCATTGGCCTCATCCTCCTGGCGGCCTGAATCATCATCGCCCTGCCAGCACTTGGTGATGGGCTTGGTCAGGCGATCGGCGGATCGATGGGTCAGCGAGCCGAGCACGAAGGCCAGCTTTCGCATCGTCAGAGGATCGCGCTGACCTTCGGGCAGCCGCGCCTGCTCACCGGCCCACTGGATGACCTGGGCCGACCACAGATCGGCGGTTCGCGTGACCGAGCCCATGTGGGCATCGTCGCGAAACTCGGCCATCAGCACCTTGAAGGTCGGGTGAATTTCCGGATGCGGCATGGACAGCCGGAAGACATCATCACAGATGGCCAGATGGGCGATATGGTCGGACATGGGGGCATGTTAGCGGATCGGATCGCGAGGTGGACCCACTCGGGCCGCCAAGAATCCCGGCCGCGCTGCGGATACCATGGGGACGGACCCCGGCCAAACCGTAGCGCCGGGAAACGGGGGTTTTCGGCCACAGAATGCGACAGCTTCTGTCCGCCGCCCCCCGCCCATCATCCAGATTGATCTCCACCCCAGCCCCTTGTCGCCGGTATGCTTACCCGATGCCCGAAACCCGCTCGGTCTATCTCGAAACCTTCGGCTGCCAGATGAACGTGCTGGACTCGCAGCTTGTGCGCGGCCAGCTTCAGGCTCTGGGCTATCGCTTTACCGATGACTGGAAGCGGGCCGATGTGGTGCTCTACAACACCTGCTCGGTCCGGGAGCACGCCGAGAGCAAGGTTTACAGCCGCATCGGCCTGGTGGGCAAGCACAAGCGCAGACGGCCCGACCAGGTGCTGGGGGTGATCGGTTGCATGGCCGAGCGCGATGGCGAGGACATGCTTCGACGCTATCCGCAGGTGGACCTGCTTTGCGGACCCGGTGAGCTGGACAAGGTTCCGATGCTGATCGACAACGTCCTGCGCACCCGCCTGGGCGAACCGATCCGGGTGCCTGGGCAAGCCACGGCCACGGCAGCGCCGCCGGGTGACGCGACCGGTGCGGGCAATCGTGCCGTTCAGCCGGCCAGAGTCGCACTTCAAGGCAACACCCATCGGCGAAGCTCAACGCTGGCCGCGGCCGAAGACCAGCTCGAGATGCTCGATCTGGCGCGGGCGTTCTCGCCGGATGACAACGAGCGATCGGCTTATGTCCGCATCACGCGCGGCTGCAACAAGTTCTGCACCTACTGTGTCGTGCCCCGCACGCGCGGCCGCGAAATCCATCGACCACCGGCCCACATCATTGATGAATGCAAGCGCCTTGTGGAAGCCGGGGTCGTCGAGATCACCCTCCTGGGCCAGACGGTCAACCACTACCACTTCGATGAGGCATCGGCCGTGATGCTCAATGGCGTAGTCCAGCCGCAGATCGGCGCTACCGTCGGCGCTGCGGGCCCGCGACTCGAGCCCGGTCGCGAGGTGACTCGTTTTTCCGATCTGCTCGAGCGGATTCATGACCAGGTGCCGGAACTGGCCAGACTGCGATTCGTCACCAGCTTCCCGCGCGATTTTGGCGATGACATCCTGGATGTGATCGCCCGGTGCCCGCGCATCTGCCGATACCTGCATCTTCCGGCCCAGTCCGGCTCCAATCGCATGCTCAAGGCGATGAACCGGGGTTACACGGTCGAGGAATACCTTGACCTGGTCGATCGCATCCGCGCCAAGCTGCCTGATGCGACGATCGCCGGCGACTTGATCTGCGGCTTCTGCGGCGAGACCGAGGAAGACCATCAAGCGACGATTCGCCTGCTGGAGCGAGCGCGTTACAAGAACTGCTTTATTTTCAAGTACAGCCCCCGGCCCGGCACCGCCGCGCACGAGCGAATGCCCGATGATGTGCCCGATGCGGTCAAGCGGCGTCGCAATCAGGAACTGCTCGAAACGCAGAGCCGGATCAGCCGGGAGATTCACGAAGCGCAGGTCGGGCGCGTGCATCGCGTGTTCGTTGAGTCGATCAGTGCCCGTGAGCGTCGATCGGCCAATCGGGCCGACCCCTCGGTGACGCTCAACTGGGCCGCGCCCAGGGATGTGCTGCAACTCTGCGGCCGCACGGCCGGCGATCTGATCGTGATGTTCGAAGCCGAGGAATCGCTGGTCGGCTCGATCGTGGATGTGAAGATCCAGCGGGCCGCGCCACTGGCGCTGTTCGGTGAACGGGTTGGCCGACCGGCGACCGTGGCCGGGTGAAGGGGAACGGCGTTTGAAGATCGGCGAACTGGTGATTCATCGGTTCCGGGGCCAAGAGGTGGCCGCACACCTGGATGATCTGGCGCGGCTGCGGATCGAAGTCTTCCGCGAGTTTCCCTATCTCTACGATGGCGACATGGCGTACGAGCGCCGATACCTGGCCACTTACGGCGACTGCCCGGAGAGCTTTTTCGTGTTGGTGGAGGACCAGGGCCGGATCGTCGGAGGTTCCAGCGGTCTGCCGCTGACGGTCGAGACTCCGGAAATCCAGGCGCCCTGGATCGAAAAGGGATGGGATCGTCAGGGCATCTTCTACTTCGGCGAATCGGTTCTGCTGCCGGCCTATCGCGGCCGGGGGCTGGGCCACGTGTTCTTCGATCAGCGTGAAACGTTCGCCCGCGAACTGGGCGGCTTCACGCACGCGGCGTTCTGCGCGGTCCAGCGTCCGGAGGATCATCCCCGCCACCCCAACGATTACCGGCCTCTGGATGCGTTCTGGCGGAAGCGAGGCTACGCGCCGCGACCGGAACTGGTCGCGCATCTGTCATGGAAGGACCTGGATGAGGCTGAATCATCGCCAAAACCGCTGGTCTTCTGGCTCGGATCGTTGGCGTAGGGCCGCATCATCACGCCGGATCACGGATCGATGACCCGCTGGGGGTTATCATCAGGCATTAAGCCCGCGCCGGACCTTCCGCGCATCAGAAGTGACAACAGCCCCTGATCTGAATACCGCCCGGAGCGATCGAACATGAGTGACGGCATGACCACTGAGACGGAGATGGACACCGATGCGATCATGGAGCGCGTCGAGGCTTTCCGCGATGCGCACTCAAGGGTCCGCGATCAGCTCAATCGGATCATGGTTGGACAGGAGAACGTCGTCGAGGGCGTCCTGATCAGCCTGTTCGCCGGCGGGCATGTCCTGCTCGAAGGCATGCCCGGCCTGGGCAAGACGCTGTTGATCCGCAGCCTGTCGCAGGCACTCAGGCTCGACTTCAACCGCGTGCAGTTCACGCCCGACCTCATGCCGGCCGACGTGACCGGGAC
The DNA here is from genome assembly GCA_020831765.1 of Phycisphaeraceae bacterium. Lineage (GTDB taxonomy): Bacteria > Planctomycetota > Phycisphaerae > Phycisphaerales > Phycisphaeraceae > JAFIFY01. The sequence goes on from JAFIFY010000052.1 coordinate 16,743, forward strand.
CACGATCGTGGCCCAGGATGACGAGGGCCATCGTGAGTTCCGCTTTCAGCGAGGGCCGATCTTCAGTCAGATACTCCTGGCCGATGAAATCAACCGCGCCACGCCCAAGACGCAGTCGGCAATGCTCGAAGCCATGCAGGAGCGAAGCGTCACGGTCGCCGGCACCACGCACATGCTGGACAAGCCGTTCTTCGTGATGGCCACGCAGAACCCGATCGAACAGGAAGGCACCTACCCCCTGCCCGAGGCCCAGCTCGATCGCTTTTTCTTCAAGCTGCTGGTGGGCCTGGCCTCGCGTGAGCAGATGCACGAGATACTCAATCGGACGACGACGCGAATGGAGATCAAGCTCGAGCCCGTGCTGGATGGCCCGGGCATCGTCGAGTTCCAGAAGCTGGTGCGCCAGGTGCTGATCGCGCCGCATGTGCAGGACTACGCCATCCGCGCGGTACTGGGCACCCATAACTCCAGCGAGTTCGCCACGCCCATGGTTCGTCGCTTCGTCCGCCATGGCGCTTCGCCCCGCGCGGCCCAGACGCTGGTGCTGGCCGGAAAGGTCCGGGCATTGCTCGATCACCGGGTGCATGTGAGCGTGGACGATCTGAAGCGGATCATGCAGCCGGCCATTCGCCATCGCATCCTGCTCAACTTCGAAGCCCAGGCCGAAGGCATCACGCCCGACATGATCATCGATGAAATGCTTGATATCCTGCCGGTCGAATCGATCGACTGACCGATCCGGTCGGACAACATCCCAGAGGCTTCATCGCAAGGACAAACCCATGTTCCTTTACCAGACCAGCATTCGACTGCAACACACCGACGCCGCCGGGGTCATGTATTTCGCCGCGGCGTTCAACCTCGCCCACGATGCGTTCGAGGCGTTCATGGACCAGCACCTGCCCCTGGTTTCCATCATCCGCCAGGGTGACCACATCGTGCCCATCGTTCATGCCGAGGTGGATTTTCTCGCCCCATTGACCCTCGGTGACCGCATCGAGATTCAGATCACGCTCGCCCATCGTGGCGACAGTTCCTTCAAGCTGGCTTACGTGTTCCAGACACAGGATGGACGACCATGCGCCAAACTCGCGACCACGCACACCGTGGTGGGACGGGCCGACGGCCAATCCGCGCCGATCTTCGATGACCTTGCCCGCGCGCTGAGCCATCTTGAGTGAGCCCGCCTCGCTTCAGTCGCGTTGTCCCAGCAGCGCTTGGGCGCGCTCTGCGGCTTCCCGCCGGTTCACCTTGACCGCCTCATTCCATGCCTCCGGCCAAGGCAGGAAGGCGATGGGAACCTTGAATCGCTCCAACCGGCCTTCCAGGGCTTCGATCGCCGACGCGCTCGACCACGCAGCGCCGATGCGCGATCGTACCCAGGCGACTGGACGACGGCCCATCTCGCCCCGCGCCACGCCCACCACCAGCGATCGCTCGACATCAGGCAGTTCATCAAGACATCGCTCGATCTCCTCGGGATGAATGTTCTCACCGCCGGAGATGAACATCGCATCTCGACGGCCCAACACCGTCAGATGTCCGTGCTCATCGACCCGGCCGATATCCCCGGTCTCCAGCCATCCCTCACCATTCACCGCCCCGGCAAGCCGCCCGTCGAGAAGATAGCCATCAAGCATCGTCGATCCGGCCAGTAGAATCCGACCCTCGGCATCGATCTTCAGCCGCCGTCCCGACAGCAGGCGTCCGCTGGTGTGTTCTCTGCCTGACAATTCACCCGCGCGGCTGGTGGTGACCTGTGAAGCGGCCTCGGTGGAGCCGTAAGTCGTATGGATCGGCAGATCATGCTCCAGTGCATCACGGATCAGTCGCGGCGAAGCCGCCGCGCCACCCACCAGGATTGCCTTGAACCGTCGAAGCCGGGCAAGCGCGTTTGGCGATTCCATCAGGCGGGCCAGTTGCACGGGAACCAGCGAGAGGTGCGTGACATCGTCATGGGTCAGCGCTTCTTCAAGCTTCTCGTTCGCTGATGGGAATCGAACCGCCGCGCCGGTGTCCCATGCCCGGATGAGAATGGAAAACCCACTGATGTGATACATCGGAAGACTCATCAGCCAGCAATCGCCGGGCTGAAAGGGAATGACCCGGCCGGCGCCACGGGCGTTTTCAACATGCGCGGCGAGTCGATGCATCACGCCGCGCGGCGTTCCCCCACTGCCAGAGGTCATGATGATGCTGCAAGGATGATCGATCGCAACGCCCAATGAGTCCAAGGTGACCTGGCCAATCAGGTCGCCGACGGGCTCGACCAGGTCCGGCCATGCCAGCGTTCTGATGAACTCGCTCGGGTTCGACATGCCCATCGCATCGATCAGCACTTCAGCGCCAGCCGTTCGAACCGCCGATCGCACCCCCGCCGAGGTGTAACGCGTGCTGATCGGCGCTGCCACAGCGCCAAGCCTCAGACACGCGGCGATCAACAGCGCATATTCAGCGCTGTTCGGGACGAGAACCGCGACACGCGTTCCGGCCCGAACGTCACCGGCCTTCAGGCGGCTGACCACGCCATCGATCCGACCAAGTAAACCGCTCACCAGCAAAACACCTCCCGCAGGACATCGAGATTCAACGCAACGTGCCGATGGACCCGCAACATGCCACGCTCGACCACCATCGTGGGGCGCACGGTATCCGCGGCCAGAAACTTGAGCGTATCCAGCCCCTGCGCGGACCCGGCAAGCTGATCGCAAGCCAGCGCCGCATAGAAGCGCGCCGCCACGCCGCTTTCGTAGCAACTGCTCAGCGATGCCACGATCCCATTCTGGCGGGCGTACCGAATCCAGTCCATGACCACCCCAAAACCGCCAAGGACCGCGGGCTTGAGCACCAGCGCCGTTGCCCGGCCGATCGGGGGATCGGAGTTGGGGTTCAGATCGACAAGCGTCTCGTCCAGCGCGATCCTCAGCCCGGTCTTTTGCACAAACACATCGTGGTCTTGCGGGCATCGAAGGGGTTCTTCGAGATATTCGATTCGATCGCCATTCAAACCGTCGAAGAATCTCAGGGCATCATCCAGACTCCATGCACGGTTGCCATCCAGCCGCAGCCGAAACGATCGGTTCTCGATGCCGGGAACGGCCGGAGCTTCCAGCTCAAGCAGTTGGTCGATCAGTTCGCGTTCCTCCGATGGGTCTTTCCGCCCGACCTTCACCTTCAGTGTCGTGAACCCGGACTGAAGCAGCCCCACGGCCTCCTGGAGCGGGTCATGCCGGGCCGTCACAAGACCGGCGACGGGCACGACCATCTCCCGGTTCGAAAGCATTGAATCGAGCTTCGCGCCCGCCTCGGCACAGGCCATGCCAAGACCGTTGCGGACACTGGGGTACAGCGAATCATCATCCCAGGCCGGATCGCGCCGATGGCTGACCGCCGATGGATCGTTCAACGCATCACGGGTGGCGGTCGGCAGGTCGGCAAGCTGGCGGATGCAGTCATCCAGGCTTTCCCCGTGCAGCCCTGGCAACGGAGCGATCTCGCCAAGCCCGACGGTGCCCGACTCATCGATCAATTGGACAATCAAACCACAGCGCGATTCCATCAACCCGCGACCGACCTTGATGATCCGCCGTCGTGGAAGCTCATACCGCCAGAATCGAATATTGCGCGGCTGTCGGTTCATGGTCCGGTCAACCTTCGCGGCCCCAATGCGTCCGGGCGCTCATCGAAACCGGGAAAAATCCGGCTTGCGCTTCTGGACAAAGGCATCGCGGCCCTCCTGGGCCTCCTCGGTCTGATAGAACATCATCGTCGCCAGTCCGGCCAACTCCTGCAGCCCGGCCTGGCCATCACAATCGGCATTAAACGCGGCCTTCAGACATCGAAGCGCAACCGGCGATTTGGCCAGAATCTCCCGGCACCACCGCACCGTCTCTTTTTCAAGCTCGGCCAGCGGCACCACGGTGTTGACCAACCCCATCTCCAGCGCCTGGGCGGCATCGTACTGGCGGCACAGATACCAGATCTCGCGGGCCTTCTTCTGGCCGACGATCCGCGCCATGTAGCTTGCGCCGAAACCGCCATCGAACGAGCCGACGATCGGCCCGGTCTGCCCGAACCGCGCGTTGTCCGCGGCGATGGTCAGGTCGCAGATCAGATGCAGCACATGCCCGCCGCCGATGGCGTACCCGGCGACCATGGCGATGATCGGCTTGGGACAACGGCGTATCTGACGCTGAAACTCCAGCACGTTCAGGCTCTCCTCGCCCCCCGCATCGCGGTAGCCGGTGTGGCCTCGCACCTTCTGATCGCCCCCCGAGCAGAAAGCCTTGTCCCCTTCACCGGTCAGGATGACCACGCCGATCTCCCGATCACGCTCGGCCAGGCGAAGGGCATCGATCATCTGCCGCACCGTCTCCGGCCGAAACGCATTGCGGACTTCCGGCCGGTTGATCGTGATCTTGGCGATGCCTTCCATCGTCTCGTATCGAATGTCGGAATAGTCCCCGGCACGCTGCCATGCGAACCCGCTCATGGTCCATCTCCTTATCAACTCAGGATTGCTTGAAGAATCCGTTGCTTCATCAGCTTACGAATTTCAAAGTTCAACGCTCGCTCGGTGACCACTTCGATGATCGACGAACGCCCCCCATCGGCGGTGATCGATCGCGTGACCCGGTCGTAGGCGTCGGCGAACTCCGCCTTCCCGTCCGCGCGGAAGTACCGCATGTTGAACATCTCCGCCACACCGGCAAAGTGTTGTTCATGCGGTGTGATGAAGTATGGCTCAAAAACATCCCGCTGGCTGGAGATGGGCAGAAAATCGAAGATGCTGCCGCCACGGTTGTTGATGATGACCATGATCACCGGCGGCGAACTGGCGGCCGCCAGACCCATCGAAGACAGATCGTGCAACGCCGCGATGTCGCCTATGACCAGCGTCACCGGCCGGCCCAGCCCCCGGGCATAGCCGCAGGATGTGGCGATGATGCCATCGACGCCGCTGACGCCCCGGTTGGTCCCCACCGGGATGGCCGGGCCATCGACCACGCTGTAAAGATCGGCATCGCGGATCGGCATGCTGTTGGAGACGAACAACGCATGACCCGGATCGATCACGCGCGAAAGATGCCGGATCAGCCAGGGTTCGGTCAGGCGAGCTTCCGCTTCGGTGACGTCTTCGATGATCCGCTGGGCCGCTTCGGCCTTGAGGCGATGAAATGCCGCCAGCTCGCCCGCACGCATCTGGCCCAATCGCTGAACCACGCGCTGGGCGAACATCGCAATATCGGCCTGGACCTGCCAGGTGACCGTCTGGACCGGGTCGTATCGGGCCGTTCCCGGCTTGATCACGATGTGCCGCCTGGGTCGCACTCGGCTCAGGAACTGACCCAATCGTTTCGATGTCGTCGCGCTGCCGAAGTGAATCACCACCTCAGGCGATGCGTTTCGATAGAACGTCTCATTCATCGATTCCGGATCGAAATGCCGGATCAGATTCGTACCCGGCCCGCCAAACCGTAGGCCGGAGTTGATGTCCACGTAAGTCGCCCAGCCCGATCGCTCGATCAACCGCCTGACGGCGGCACGTTCGCTTTCATGGTGCAACGAGCCGGCGATGATCATTCCCCGGTCGCCATCGTTGATCAATGCAGCGACCTCATCGGCCGCGTCGGGGGCCGCATTCAGCTTCGGACGTTCATAAACGGAAAAGCATCGATCGCTCCTCGCCCACGCCTCGACCGGAGCCATGTACGCCTGGTGCGCTTCGCTCCGCTCGAGGTCAACCGGCTCCAGCGGCTCGCGAAACCGGCAATTGAGGTGGACCGGCCCCGGATCGACACCCAGAGCGCGGCCGATGGCATGATCCACGGTGCTCAGCACCGCGCCAGCGCCCATACCCGGGCTCGGGCATGGCAGATCAAATTGCCAGCGGACATACTGGCCATACAGCCCGGGCTGGATCATCGTCTGATTGGCGCCGGTGTCGGTCAGCTCCTCGGGCCGGTCGGCGGTCAGGATCAGCATGGGCAGGCGGCTCATCGAGGCTTCACAAACCGCCGGCAGGAGGTTGGCCGCCGCGGTGCCGCTGGTCGTGATGATCACCGCCGGTCGGCCGGTGGCCCGGGCGTAACCCAGCGCCAGGAATCCCGAGCCGCGCTCATCATGGCAGACCTGAACACGCACGCGACCCTGCCGCGCGGCCGCGACGACCAGCGGCGTCGATCGCGAGCCGGGGCTGATACAGAAAAGCTCAACCCCCGCGCGAGCCAGTTCGGTCACAATCAATCGGGCCTGGGAAGTATTGAGGTTGTCGGTCATGGATCGGCCAGGGCGAGCACGCGGGAGACGGCATCATCGCAGGGCATCGAGAAACTGCCGCATCTTAACTTCAGTCTCGGCCCACTCGGCCTCGGGGTCCGAAGCGCGGACGATCCCAGCCCCGGCAACCAGAGCCAGCCGATCGCCTTCGATGTGGCACGACCGGATGCCAACGGCGAACTCCTCGGTATCGCGGCCAAGCCAACCCACCGGTCCGGCGTACCAGCCGCGGACATGGGGCTCCAGCTCGCGAATCCGCTCCATCGCCGCCTGCTTGGGGAAACCGCCCACCGCAGCGGTCGGGTGGAGCGCTTCGATGATGGCACCCGCCGTCAGGTCCGGCTTCAGCACTCCGGCGAACCGGCTCACCATATGCTGAACATGCCGCAGCCGAAGAACTTCCCGGCGGCTGAGAACCTCGAACCGCGCGCAGATCCGGCCCAGTTCCTGGTGCAGGTGATCGAAAACAAAACCGTGCTCCTCGGCCTCCTTGGCCGAAGCCAACAGCTTGTCCAGAAGGTCGCGTGTCTCACGGTCCGCTTCACTGACCGCACACGTCCCGGCGATCGCCTCGGTGAATATCCGCCGACCTTCGCGCCGGTAAAGGCACTCGGGGCTGTTGCCCAGGAACGCGTGGCCGCCGAACTGGAAGCAGAAGCCATAGGCCCGCTGACCGCCCGCCCGAAGCCGGGCCAGCAATTCGCCGACATCGACCGCGCCACCCAGTCTCAATCGACGTTGCCGCGACAGTACGATCTTGCCCATCGCCCCGGCTCGAATCGACTCCTGCGCATCCTCGACCATCGAACACCAGCCCGCCCGATCCGGGACATCGCTGCTTTCCACCACGCGGCCCAGCGCAACGCGATCGCCGGAAACATCCCCCGCCCAATCCTTCTGGAGGCTTGACCGAACCCCCTTCAGCCATTGATTCAAGCGGGAAGCGATCTCCGCCGGATCACCGCCGCAAGCCACCTGGCCGACCGCCGCCAGCTCGATGGCCTCTCCCCGGCGTCGAATCTCAAGCCGGGGCGCGAAGAAGCGGAACCGCCCGAACGACGATCGAGATGCGCGCCGATCGCCCGGATCGAAGCATAGCCCGCCGTAAAAGCGAAGATCATCGGTCGATCGGGACAGATGTGATCCGATCCACGCCAGCGCTTCGCCGACACCGGAGTGGGTGTTTTCGTCCACCGCCGCCGCCTGGCCCAGTCCGGCGGCCTCCTCCTGACCGTCGCGACTGGACCAGTAAAACGCGGCTTGCCGCCGCCCGGCGGCCCAATCCGGCTCATCGTCGGGAGCCACCCGCAGAATTTTCACCAGCCAATCAAGCACCCCCAGACCCTTGAGCGGCAATACCGTGCGAACCAGGTGGACCCGGGCAATGTCGGGTGCCCCCGGAACGTGATCCCCCGGAACGCGATCCCCCGGGCCGTGATCCTCCGGAACGCGATCCGCCGGGCCGGGGCCGCCTTGGATTGAAGTGGTCGGAGCGATGGACTTCATCGGGGACAGATCGTAGGCGACCGGCGATCGCGCTTCAATCCGCCGGACTCACTCGCCACCGACCGGTCCGGGAACGGATCGCCCAAGGCCCTGTTTTCCGGCCCCGTTCATCCTTGCCAGCGCCCGGGGTCCGGCGTGCGGTTAAACTTCAACGAGATGTTTTCCCGGCTTATTGATCAACCTGAACCACGGCGATTGGGCGGTTTGCGCATTGGGGCGCCTGGCCGGGGTTTCTCACACTTGCCCCGGGGGTGGCTGCCAGGCTGGAGCCAACGCGTCGGAGCGGTCGTCGTTCTGGCTCTGCTGGGCGTCCTGGGCGGACCGCTGATCACCCACGCCGAAGAATCCGACCGAATCGCGGCAACCGCCACCCGGACTGACACGGACCAGGCTCATCGCCGGTTCACCGTCGCCGGCATGGATATCCGTCTGGCCCACGTCGGACTGGCCAATCACGTGCGGCCGGGATGCTGGTTTCCCGTGCGGCTGGTTCTGGAGAATCCCGGCCTGGTCAGCCGTCGCGTTCACATCGCGCTGGTGGTCCGCGATGCCGATGGGGATGAAGTTTACCTCTCTCGGGGCGCGATCAGTCTCGCGGCCGGGGAAGAACAGCGGGAACTGTGGCTCTACGGCAAGCTGCCCCCCTTTGATCGGCTCGATCAGCCGGTCGGTCGGCTCAGGATCAGCGATGCCGATACCGGCGAAGTGCTGGGGGTCGTCCCCGTCCTGGCACAGCGGACGGTCCCGGTCTTTGACCGGGTGATGGCGGTTTCCGGGAGTCGGCCACTGGGCTTGCAGTCTTATCGATCGGTCAACACCCAGCACGAGGCATCGGTCCTGCTGGAGGAATTCGACCTGCGGACTTCCGCCGACCGTTGGCAGGGACTGACCATGCTGGAGACGGTCGTCTGGCTACCCGGCGGCACGGACCCGATGGCGCTGTCATCCGACACCGCCGATGCGATCGTGGAGTGGGTCCGCCGCGGTGGCCATCTGGTGGTCAGCGTCGGCTCGACGGTTGATCGACTGTGGGAGGGCCTGAATCAGCGATCCGCGCTGCGTCCGCTGGTCGAGGGCATCACGCTTGAGGAACTCGACCAGCCGGAGCCGATTCCGGCGTGGTTGGGACCATATGAAGGCGAGGCGAAGATCGACTTCCTGGCCCTGACCATGGATGAATCAATCGGCGGATCGGCCGGCATGGCGGTGGCGGTCAACGGCGCTGGTCGCCCCATAGTCGGCACACGCTCGCTGGGGATCGGTCGCGTGACGGTGATCGGAGTCAATCTCGAAGATCGCCGGCTGGCCGAGCGCGGTCTACCGAACGCCGAAACGTTCTGGAATCGACTGTTCGCATGGCGCAGCCCGCTGATCGGCGAACAGGATTTCGAGGCGGGCATCACCCAGGGTCGATATTTCGGGCCCGAGGATCGAAGAGTCGCCGAGCGCGGCACCTTCGTGGCCGATCTGATCAACATGCGGGGCTCGGTCAGCACACAGGTGGGCCTGGCGATCCTGCTGTTTGTCATCTACGGCGCTGTCGCCGGACCGCTGGGCTTTACGCTGCTGCGCAGGCGGGGCCTGAAGCATCTGGCATGGCCTGGTTTCGCGGTGTTGGTGGTCGTGTTCTCGGGATTGCTCTGGGGCTGGGCGTCCCTGAACCGTCTCTCCGAGATGCGGGTATCCCATTTTTCGATTCTGACCATCGATGCCGCCGGCGGGGATGTCCATGTCCGAGGCTGGGCATCCCTGTTCGCTCCATCGCATGAGCCGGTCCAACTCAGGCTAGGTGAGGATGCGGCGGAGGCCGGCCACATCCTCTGGAACAACACGCACACCTCATCGACAGGCAGAACCACTCCGTTCGTCGATTCAAGAATCTATCAGGCCGATGCCCGGTCGCTTCACCGGCTGGAGCTTCCGATGCGATCGACCGCGCGCGGCCTGGAGATCGATTACCGCGCCTCGTCGGATGGCGATGCGTTCGCCAGACGATGGGGGACGGTTGAAGGCGAGGTTCGCCGCGCCGGTGATCATCTGTCCGGAACGATCCGCCATCATCTTCCGGTCGCCCTGAAGGACGTCATCCTGATCCACAGCCGCGGATTGACCGAAGATGGGGAGTGGATCGAGCCGCGGGTCTGGCCGCTTTACGATTTCACCTGGTCGTGGCAGCCGGGGGAGGAACTTGATCTGGATCGATTGACGCGGTCGCGTTCGGTTCCGCTGGTCAGCAAGCCGTTCGTCCGAGCCGGTCGGCGTTCGGAGTGGGACGATGCCTCGGATCGGCGTTCGACCCGACTTCAGCCGATCGGCTTCCTCGATGCCCTGACCAGCGACTCAGGCGGTGAATCGAATCTCGCCATGGCGGCGATCACCAAGCGGATCGAGATGCTGAGCCTGTTCAGCACCCTGCCGCCGCCGGACATCCACCGCAGCCGGGAGACGTACGTTCAAGCGGCCGAACGTTCAGTCGGTTTCCGTCGGACGACGCTGCGCCACATCGACCTGACGCCCCATCTGGCGATGAATCGCCTGGTCATCATCGGCCATGCACGGACCATGCCGCCCCTGCCGGCACCGCTGAAGGTCGATGGCCGTGAAGTGGAACGTGTTGATGAAAATAGCTGGATCGTGGTGCGCATGCTCATTCCCGTGCGGGAATGATCCTCCATGCTCGATGGTGTCCGATGCGCGACGGACCCCTGAAGGAGTCAACGACCCATGGCCATGATCGAGATGATCAACCTGACCCGGACGTACGGCGATCTGGTCGCGCTGGACAATTTGAATCTTCGGATCGATGAAGGCGACTGCTTCGGTTTCATTGGCCCCAACGGCGCCGGCAAGACGACCACGATCAGGATTCTGGCGACACTCTTGAGGCCGACCCGCGGCGAAGCGCGCATCGACGGCCTGAGCGTCGGCCCGGTCCATGCCCGTCAGGTGCGACGGATCATCGGATACGTGCCCGATTACTTTGGCAATTATCCGGAGATGCTGGTGCGGGAGTATCTGGAGTTTTTCGCCGCCGCCTACGGCATCACCGGACAAGCGCGCGAACAGGCCGTGGATGATGTACTCAGCCTCACCGATCTGACCTCCAAGGCGGACAGCGAGGTCAACGGCCTGTCGCGGGGCATGCAGCAGCGGCTTTCCCTGGCCCGGGTGTTGATCCATGATCCCAAGCTCCTGCTGCTGGATGAGCCTTCCTCGGGCCTGGACCCGCGCGCCCGCGTGGAAATCCGTGAACTGCTCAAGGAACTGCATCGGATGGGCAAGACCATTCTGATCAGTTCCCACATCCTGATGGAGCTTGGCGAACTGTGCGACAAGATCGGCATCATCGAGCAGGGAAAGATGCGCTTCGTCGGCACCCCGCGGCAATTGATGCAGCGGGCCAACGTCGGTGCCGCCCTGATGGTGGGTGTCGGCGATCGTCACGAAGCGGCCGCCAAGCTGATCGAACAGGTACCCGGCGTTGTGGGTGTGCGCCTCGATGAAAACCTGATCCGCGTGGAACTGGACACCAGCCTGACCGAGCCTTCGCGCATCGCGGCCAAGCTGATCAACAGCGGCTTCGCCCTCGAGCATCTGGTTGAGGAGCAGGTCAGCCTGGAAACGGCCTTCATGCGCATGACCCGGGGATTGGTCAACTGACCGGCGGCATCGATCAACGAAATCGGCACGAAGTCATGACGGAACGTGATCGCAAGTCAAGTGAACTGCTGGCCAAAGCGCGGTCACTGCCGCGCGCGCCGGGCGTTTATCTGATGAAGGACCAGCGCGGCGTCATCGTCTACGTGGGCAAGGCGCTGGCGCTGTGCGATCGCGTCAGCAGCTACTTCATCCCCTCGACCCGCCGAAGCGGCGCCCTGGGCCTCAAGAAGCAGCCCATGCTGGACATCATCGATGATTTCGACATCATCGAGTGCGAGGGTGAGTGGGAGGCGCTGCTGACCGAGAACCGCCTGATCAAGGACATCAAGCCCCGATTCAACGCCCGCCTGAGCGATGACAAGACGTTTCCCTACCTGGTCATCACCCTGCGCGATGATTATCCGGGCGTCTTCATCAGCCGGGATCCGAACCATCCCGAATTCCGCGGGGCCAGGGTGTTCGGGCCGTTCACCAGTGTGCATGCGCTTCGCGAGGCGATTCAGTTGCTGCAGCGCGTCTTCCGCTTCCGCACCTGTCATCTGGATATCCGCGAGGATGATCAGAAGCGACGTTTCTTCCGGCCCTGCCTCCTCTATCCCATCCGCCAATGCACCGCGCCGTGCGCCGACCGCATCAGCAAGGAGGATTACCGGGCGGATATCGCCCGCTTCATCCGGTGCCTGGAAAGCAAGCGGTCGGTCATGCTCCGCGAGATGCGCCAGGAGATGAAACAGATGGCGGCGGAGTTGAATTTCGAGCGCGCCGCGTCCCTTCGTGACCAGATCAAGGCGCTCGAGCGGCTGGAAGAGCGGGGCAGCGCGCGTGATCGGTGGCAACCGGAGACGGAAATATCCACCATCGATTCCCGCAAGGGTCTGGAAAGCCTTCGCAAAACCCTCGAGCTTGAGGAGCCGATCCGTTGCATGGAGGCGATCGACATCGCCCACCTTCAGGGTGGTGAAACCGTCGGCTCCAAAGTCTGTTTCGTTGATGGTCGGCCTTTCAAGAACGAATACCGCCGATACCGCATTCAAACAGCCGGAAACGATGATTACATGGCGATTCGCGAAGTGGTCTCACGACGCTATCGCGACGCCGGGGAGGGCCAGGAACTCTACCCGGATGTCATCCTCATCGACGGCGGACTCGGACAACTCCACGCCGCGATGCAGGCGTTCGAGGAGCTTTCGGTCAAGCCGCCAATGGTCATCTCGCTGGCCAAGAAAGAAGAGCTGATTTACACCCAGGCCCGCAAGGAGCCCATTCGCCTCAGTCGCAATCACCTCGGGCTTCGACTCTGCCAGACCATCCGAGATGAAGCGCACCGCTTCGCCCAGCACTATCACCACCTGCTTCGCCGCAAGAAGACGGTGACCGACAAGTTGCCCGGCCGAGGTTCCAGGCCCAGGAACGCCTCTGGAGCATCACCCGATTCCCGAACCGTCGCCCTGAGAATCCATGATGCCCCAAGCGCAGGCAAGCCCGTTCCTCCCGACCGGCCCGATGCATCCGATACCGCCGGTGAAAGCATTTCATGAGCCACGGGACGGTACAGGTCGGTTGCGAAGAGGTGACTACGCAGCCGACTCATCCGCGGCACGCGCCAGCCGATCCCCCACCTGCTTGACGATCTGCTCGGCAACCTGATTGGGACCATATCCGGCGGGCAGGCGAACCAGCGGTTTGTCGTGTCGATCACAGAAAGTCCGGATGTTGCTGAAACTATGGCTGCTCCAGCGGATCGCCAGAATCACCAGGGCGGTATCCGGGCGGGCGATTGGCGGTTCAAACGGAGCGATGGACTGATGCTCACGGGTGGCGACCCAATCCAGTTCCGCCAGCCCGAAGGCGCTGCAAAGCGCCTTGGCGGCATGATCGCGGCGATCCCCGCCGATGAGCACAATGCGTCGATCCCGCAACCAGGACATCACCTGTCTGACGGCTTCGGTCGGTTCCTCGGTACGTACCGGAGTCTGCGGGGGATTCCGCGTCGCCATGTAGCGGTCCAACTGGCCCAGGACCAGCGAAAAATTCGCCGGAAGCGGATCGATATCCGGCATCTGATCGATGATCGGCAACAGTAGATCGCGAATCTCGGGATTGCTGGCCGCAACACCCCGTGCGATCATCTGATCGATCTGATCCACAATGGTTCGCCAATGATGTTCCCTGGAATCGGCCGACGGTTTGCCCATGGCCGTGATGTGATACCGAACCTTCCGAAGTGCCCTTTCGTTGAGCTTTCCGGTCTCGATCGACTCGCTCAGGAGCTGGTCCAACGACTCGATGCGCTCGGCGACGTCGCTGATGTGCTCCGGGTCGGCGGTTTCATGCGCCTTCATGTACTTTTCGATGTAGACATGGTGTCGATGGCAGACGTGTCGAAGCCAGTGGTGAACCATGACCTGATCCGGGTCATCGCGGTGATACCCGAGGGCCGATACGGCGAACCGCAATGCCGACTGCGCCTCGGCCAGCAGGGCCAGGGCGTCGCTGAGCGGGCAATTGGGCCGGCCCGCTTCCCGGATCGCCCGCCGCGCCAATCCGACCCCTGCCGCCGTTGTCTCAAAGCAAAGCGCCACATCCTCGAATCGTGTCAGATCATCCGGACAGGGAGCCGAGTGATGGATCATCCACAGGAAACATTCAGGCAGGTCCTTGGCTCGGGAGATGATTTCGCTATCCAGCGGTTCGATATCGCGATAGAAATCAACCCCCTCAACCATCAGGCGGTGCCGCCGCGCCGCCCAGCGCGATGCCTCGGCCTTCAATCGGCAGCGCGAGACCAGGGCCGAAAGCTGCTCGTCCGATGGCGGTTCTCCGATCGCGCCCGCCGCACCGTCCTCCGCGGCTTTCGCCCGAGCAAGCCGCTCACCGGCCAGCGCCGCCAGATCAGGTTCGCCGGAGCCCTCCCCCGCAGTCGGCTTTCGCCCAACCGGACCCACCGCATGGCCGCCCAGGCCATCACGCAGGCTAACGAGCAACTCGTCGGTTAGCTCCGTATCCGCCTCCGGAATCGAAGCAGATTCAGCGGAATCGGCTTCCTCATAAGCTTCGGCTTCCAGTGCATTTAACCGGTCGGACAGCACCGAACAGAACTGCCTGAGCAACTGACGCAGCTCAAGGTCGGTCGAGGCAATATCCATCAGCTTTTCGATGAGTCGATCACCCGGGTGCTCGTCCATGGGGGTCTCCAAAGCATAAGCAGGACTGGAAAACGTGTACTGAACCTACACGGCGCACTATAGCCCGGCGATTGGCATCACAAGCGACCGGCGACGACAACACCATGTCACAACCAGCCAAGCCCGTTCGCAGAGGCGAATGGGTCGCCTCCAACGGCGCGCCATGCGGGCAACGAGGAGCGAGTAAGGAGCAACCAAGATGCCGCCGGTACAGGGCCGACAACATCTCACTCGCTCACTGTCGTCTTCCACTTACGGGAAGGCGACAGGGCGCGGCATCGCCGATGGCCCGATCGCTGGCACCGCAACAATCAACAGACTTGGTCGACCGATTACTGAATGCCCAGCGCCGGGTCGATGCGGCCGGAGGGGTTGCGGCTCCATGGCTGACCTGCTACTTTTTTCTCATGTGAGGTCATTGGGTGTTCGGCAACGCGTGTTCGCGCACATACCAGAAACAGGGGATTTGACATGACAGCATCCGCGAGACTTTTGGGTCTGTTCGGGGTGGTATTGTTCATTTTCGTGACCGGTTGCCAGAGTTCGGGCGGGGGCGGGGGCGGCACGATCGCGGTGAATCCCGATTCGGACGCCGTACGGGCATGGCGTCAGATGCGTTCCCAGGCCAGCGCCGCCAGTGTCGGGGCGGGCATCGCCGGCGTCTTCGACCGAACCGCCGGGGCGGGCGTGGGGATCGCGGCCAACTTGCTTCGCGAAGCCCAGTACGAGGCCGAACGGCAAGCCGACCGGGCGATGGAATCCGATCTCCCAGTCCAGGCCATGAATGAGATGATCGATGAAATGGCCACGTGGCTGGCCCGTGAACTGGCCGAGCACGAGCGAATCAAGGCCGCGCCGACCCAGGTCGTCCTGGCGTTCGCGGGCAACAAGTTCGAGGGTGGCCGTCCTGCCGGTCGCGATCTGCAGGAAGTGATGGATGCCATCGAAGGCAGGCTCGCCACCAGTGAGCCGATCACGGACAATTTCGTGATCCTGTCTTCAACCGTCAGCGATGCGGATAAGGCCCTGCAGAGCATCAACGAGGGCGATTACAGCATGTTCCGCGATCCGCTTCAGCGCGATCTTGTCGACACCACCGCCGCGGTCGCCTACCACCCGGACCTGATCTACCTGGTCAGCGGCGAACTTTACAGCCGGCAGGATCGAACACAGTACGCCATCTCCATTCGCTTTGTGACCAGCTTCCTCCATGTACGCTCCCGCGAAAACCTGCTGACCCGTGAATTCGAGCGGACCTACGTTTGGCATCCCAGGCAGAAAGAATGGCAGGTTCAGCACATTGCCGCAGCGCCGTGATGCGCTTCAGCAACATGAACCGGCCGAGTCTCCCCGGTGCGCCCGCCGGCTCGACTCGATCCTCAAACAAAGAATAAGGAGCTGAGTCCCATGCTCAATCGAACTTCCCGAATCGTCATGACCCCCATGCTCGCCGCTGTCTTCGCCCTCGTGGCGGTGGGATGCGGGTCAAGCCCCACGCCCCCGCCCGGTCCCGTGCAGCAGCGTTCGGACACGGGTCGAATGCAGCCGGTTCCGGTCGCTTATCTGAATGAACTGGTCGAAGATGCCGCCCAGACGATCGTGCGGCAGTTGCCGGAGAATCCGCGTATCCGCCAAGCGCCGACGCAACAGGTTCTCATGGTCCATCCCCGGATGGTCAATGAAGCCAACTGGCCGGACGGCGCGGTCAGCGAAGCGCTCTCGACGCTCGTCGGCCGCCTGACCAACGCCGAACCCATCACCGACAATTTCGTCATCCTCGTCGGAACCGCCGCCGATGCCGACCGCACCATCCGGCAGACCGAGGGCGACACCGCTCAATTCAGGGATCCGCTGCAGGGCGGCGGCGAGGACACCACCGCCGCGCGGCAATACCACCCGGACCTGATCTACACCCTCACCGGCCGCTTCTGGCTCACCGATGCCGGTGATGGCCTTCGATCCTACCGCATGAGCATCCGGGTTCAGCATGAGCGGACTCGACAGCTTGTCCTGGATCGAACGGTGCAGAAGCTGCTTCGCTGGGACGGCCGGCGGAATCGCTGGGTGCCCACCGACTGACCGCCGAGCCGATAACGGCCGCGCCCCGCCCTGCCCGGCATCGGCCGTCGAGTGGTGCCCGGCCGGGCAAACCCTGTTCGAACCATGGTCCAACTTGAACCAGGAGTGGAACTCGATGAAACACACCACATGGCCAGTCGCCATTCTCATGCTGATCGCCCTGGGGCTGTTCAGCCCCGGCTGCCGCAGGGACAACATCATGGCGCCCAATGTGCCGCCACCGGATCCGGTCGCTCCGGGTGCTTACCCGCAGGTCGTTCTCCTGGGCGGCCTTGAGCGGCAACTGGTGATTCACGAATCGCCCCATGTCACCCGCACCGGCCAGGACCTTCTGCGGGCACGGGTCACGCTGCGTTCGGTGGTGGACCGCAATCTGGTCATTCACTACCGCTTCATCTTTGAATCCGAAGATGGTGAGCAGATCGGTGCTGCCCCGACCTGGCGCCAGACCACGGTCAACGCCCGGACGCTGGTTCGGATGGATGGCAATGCTCTGAGCCGACGGGCGACACGCTGGCGCCTGGAGGTTCGCCCTTGATCCATTCGGGCCGCCGGCTCGATCCGATGCCGCAACCACTGAACCAAGCCCCACCTGAAAGCAAAGGGGATGTCATGAAGCTCAAACCGACCGATTCCACGTTCCATTGGACGACCATCTGGACTTTCCTGGCCGTTCTGATGATCAGTGCCGCCGCACATGGCCAACCGAAGCCGCCACCCGGCTCGGTCGTTCCGGCCGGCGATGGCCCCAAGCCACCTCCAACCGCGACGGTCGCCACCGAGCCGCAACTGAGCGGCGATCAGCGCCAGCAGTTCACCCGCTGGTACAACGATCGGGGCCAACCCCGGATCCTGATCCTCGTGGGCATGGATTCCCGGCCCTCGGAGGCATCGCCCCAGGGCAGGGTCGGCGACATCGGTGGAGCGCGGGTCGGGGCGCGCGGCGTTGGAGGCAAGATCGCGCTCTGGGATCCCTCCGGCGTGACCGAACAACTTCAGACCGCCATCGGCGTCGAACTGACCAAGCTGCAGCCGGGTATCCGACTCATCGACATGGACAGCATGGCCGAACTCGATCGCCGCAAGCTCGCGATCATTGAAGCCAACGACGAGGAGACGGTTCTTCTGGGTCTGGCCACCTCGATGCGCGCCGATTACATCCTCTATGTGAAACTGCAGCCGTACCCGCCCGATGAGCCGGTTCCCGCCGGCCGACGCTATCCGTACAAGGGGGTGGCGATGTGGAAGGATTACCAGTGGGCGGGCAATATCCCGATCGCCAGCTTCGACTGGGACGGCAGCCGGGATAATCGCGTCGTCCGCCGCTACGCCATCGCGCTGGCCGAGGAAGCGGCCAAGTCCATCGGCCGTCACCACGCGGGCAGTCCGGGCGGGGCGTTCTACAACGTCGAGATCGTTGGGATCACCGAGGATCAGGCATTCGACATGATGGATGCGATCACCGACATCCGGAATGTCGTGCGCGAACCTCGTATGGATATGGTCCGCAACGAGGGCGAAATGATCGCCAAGTTCGAGGTTCTTTATCCCGGTCAGCTCAACCGCCTGGTGCGCGATATCCGCCGCGCTTCGGATCGTGAGTTCAACACCCCCCTGACGATCATCGATCTTCAACAGGCTGAAGCGGTGCTTCGCTTCGGGGAACGAAAGCCCGAGGATCGGCCGGACTGGTGGCGCATCACGGCCGGCGAGGGTGACCAGGCCGATGCGTTCAAGACGTTCTACGGACAGGCCAACCGTCCCAAGGTCGGGGTCATGATCCATCACATGATCCGGCCTGAGCAGGCCAGTTGGCCCCTGGAATACATCCTGGCCTACAACTTCCGCGGCCGGCTTTCGAATCTGACGATCAAGGATGTGCCCGACGGCATCTACAAAGTCCAGACCGGCCAGCCCGACACCCGAAGCACAACGGTTTCGGCCAACATCGGCATTGGCATGGTGCAGATGGAAGGCCACCTGGCCAACTGGCTGGCGAGCTCGGGCGCGACGGTGGTGCGTGGCGATATGGCCAGCCGCGCCATGAACCAGCATCTTGAAGAGGCCGCGGGGCGCGGCGATGCGCGGATGAGCGATATTCTCCGGCACCAGGACGGCTTCGACCTGATGCTGCATGTCTGGGCGTACGCCCAGGGCCGCGATGATGCCGCGGCGCAGAACATTCAGTATGTCTTCCGCCTCGATGATGTCCGGACGGGAACGTTCATCGCCTCGGCCAACTGGCCGGACATGAGCTTCAACACCGACGGCTTGGAGCGGGATGATTTCGATGCACGCAAACCCGAGGATATCGCCCGATACGCGGTGGGCCGCCTACTCTCCCGATGGGCGGCACAGAGCGCTTCCCGGCAGGATGTGGTGGTTTCGGTTCAGAATGCCGGTAGCCTGGATCAGGTTCAGGCCATCGCCGATGCGATGCGCACGCTGCCCGGCGTATCCATCACCCGCGCGCCGACCTATCAGGATGGACTTGGCGAGATGACCCTGTCCCATGCCGGCACCTATCACGACCTGCTGGTGCCGGCCACGAACCAGGCCGCGCGATTCCCATTCAGCGTGCAGACCGTCGGCGCCAATGCCAGCCGAATCGTCCTTCGCGTCGAGCCGGCCCACGAGCCGGCGGAAGAGCCGGAATAGCCGCTCAACATCCTGGAAAAACTCGGTTTGCCTCGTGTCGCATCCCAAGGAGAACCGGCATGAACACTCGACCCACGGCCATCAACACCATGCTCGCCGCAACGGCCATCCTGTTCCTCCTCGTCGGAACGATGAGCTGCTCCTCGCGGCCGGGCGTGAACACGCGCTTCGGCGAACGCGTGCAGTATTTCAACCATCCCGCCGATGATGTCTACCACGCCGCCCAGCGCGCCGCGGCCCGTGTCGAGTTGATGCCCATCAGCCAGTCGCCGGGCTCCCAAGGCGGCGGAACGTTGCGGTATCGCGACTTCCAGGACACGCGTGTGACGTTCCGGGTCAACCCGGAGGCGGGAACAACCTCGCGGGTCAACATCAGGATCACCGGCCGGAGTGAAGGGTTCGCCACGCGGCTCCTGTCGCTGATCACCGAAGAGCTGGGCGCGACGCATCCCGCTTCCTGAACCGCCCCACCCGCAGGCTCAACAACGAACGTGCTCCCGAAGGACCGGTACACGCGGCGATTGTGCACAGTTTTTTCTCATCGCTTCAGTTCTGCCGCGCTTCTGAGCAGCCTCGTTCAGGTCCGTCCAGTTTCGAACCAGAGACGCAAAACCCTCCCGGGGAGCATAAACTTCTCGTTAAGTCAACAATCACAACGTTTTACGCCAGTGTCGGCGCCCAGTCACCGGCGGTTTTCAGTTCGCGATGCCCAACGGCCACCAATTGGCACAAGCTTTGCAACTCCCTATCCCATCTCCGGCGTGGTGAGTAGGAACGACCCACAAGGCCGTGAGGACTGGGGCAGCGAAGGCGAGTACACCAACCCACGGGGGGTTGATGGAAAGCTGAGCAGATGCTGGCAACGGTAACTCGCACCTTGCAACGGACTCCGTGCGGGGAGCGCCGGATTGAAGTTCAGGTGCTGGAGGGATGGATGCCACGACAAGGCATTCGACGGCATGGACAGCCGGATGAAAGCGCTGGCAGGGTTGGGGCGAAGCTTCGCGGAGGGGCGAAGCCGGTATTGGGGCTCCGAATAGCGCTGCGGAGTCTGGGAGTCAGCGATTCGCGAGGCGTGGAGGTCCGGGGGTCGGAGGGTCTGGAGGTTTGGGTGTTCCGGGGGGCCGTCTTGGCTTGGCAACCCACGTGCGGTTCAGGCTTGGGGCGGTTCGGCGGATTCGGTTGTTTCGGGGAGAAAGCGTTTGGGATGATGCCACCATCCCGATAGGCCCGCCGCAAGGCAGGGCAACCTGAGGCGGCCTTTCCGCAGGATAACTTGGAGACAGTCCGCTCAACGGCGACTGTCTCCCTTGAAGTTTGCGTTTTGCAGTCAGGTCAGGCGATGGCGAGGCACGCTCCGGCTACGTGGTCGGAGCGTGTCTTTTGATTTGTTTCGGCCCGGAAGCGTGCCATTTACCCATCGGCGGAGTGGCGAATCTCCCCCCGCCCAAGCGCTGAATCCAGTCGGGATAGGCCCAGAAAGCCACAGCGAACACTCAATCCGCGGTCCCAAGGGATCGCCCCGCTATAATTCGAGCTTCCCCGCGAGAACGCCCACCCCCATGAATATCCGTAACTTCTGTATTATCGCACACATCGACCACGGCAAGAGCACGCTGGCCGACCGCATGCTCCAATGCACCGGGGCCATCAGCGAGCGGGACATGCGCAACCAGGTGCTCGATGCCATGGACCTCGAGCGCGAGCGGGGCATCACGATCAAGGCCTCGGCGGTGAGCGTGAACTACGTCCACTCATCGACAAAGGACAAGTTCGAGCTCAACTTCATCGATACGCCGGGGCATGTGGATTTTCACTACGAAGTCAGCCGCGCCTTGACCGCCTGCGAAGGGGCGGTGCTCGTGGTCGATGCCACGCAGGGCGTCGAGGCCCAGACCGTGGCCAATGCCTACATGGCCGTCGAGGCGGGGCTTGAGCTGATCCCGGTGGTGAACAAGATCGATCTGCCTTCGGCCCAGCCCGAGGCCGTGGCCATGGAGATCGAGCAGGTTCTGGGCATCGATGCCCAGGAGTGCATTTACTGTTCGGCGAAGACCGGCCAGGGCATTCCGGAGCTGCTCGATGCGATCTGCGACCGGCTTCCACCGCCGCGCGGCAAGGCCGATGCCCTTACCCAGGCACTCATTTTCGACAGCGAGTACGACGACTATCGTGGCGTGATCATCTACACCCGTATCGTCAATGGCAAGCTCAAGGCCGGCGACCGCATCCGCATGATGGGCGCTGGACGAAGCTGGCAGATCGGCGAGATGGGCAAGTTCACCCCGCAGATGACGCCTTTCAAGGAGCCGCTGGAGGCCGGCGAGGTGGGCTATCTCGTGGCATCGATCAAATCGCTGGAGGAAGTGAACATCGGCGATACCATCACGCTCGATGCCCATCCGGCCGCCGAACCGCTGGCCGGATATCGCGAGCCGCAGCGCATGGTCTTCTGCGACTTCTACCCCGCCGGGGAGACGCAATTCGAGACGCTGCGCGATGCCATCGAGCGCCTCCGTCTCAACGATGCCAGCTTCACCTTCCAGCCGCACCATTCCGAGGCCCTGGGCTTCGGCTTCCGGTGCGGGTTCCTGGGCATGCTCCATATGGACATCATCCAGGAGCGACTGGAGCGCGAAAGCAAGGTGAACCTCGTACAGACCGCACCGACGGTGACCTTCGAAGTGCTGCTGAACACCAACGAGGTGATACAGATCACCAATCCGGCCGACCTGCCGGACCTTTCACGGGTGCGCGAAATCCGCGAGCCGATCGTCAAGGTGGAGATCATCACGCCCACCGAGAACATCGGCGATCTGATGAAACTCTGCGAC
Source organism: Phycisphaeraceae bacterium (assembly GCA_020831765.1). GTDB lineage: Bacteria > Planctomycetota > Phycisphaerae > Phycisphaerales > Phycisphaeraceae > JAFIFY01. Next base: position 38,944 of record JAFIFY010000052.1, read on the forward strand.
AACCGCCGGGGCGTCTACAAGAGCCAGCAGTTCCTTTCCGAAAGCCGGCAGATTCTGGATTACGAACTGCCGCTCTCCGAGATCATCTACGACTTTTACGACAAGCTCAAATCGATCACGCGCGGCTACGGCACGATGGATTACTCGATGATCGGCTTCCGGACGGACAAGCTGGCCAAGATGGACATCCTGGTCAACGGCATGCCCGTCGATGCCCTGAGTGTGATTGTCCACCGGGACAAGGCGCCCACGCGAGGGCGTGCGCTGTTAGCCAAACTCAAGAAGGAAATCGACCCGCACATGTTCGAGATTCCGCTACAGGCGGCCATCGGCGGCAAGGTCATCGCCCGCGAAAACATCCGGGCCATGCGCAAGAACGTGACCGCCAAGTGCTACGGCGGCGATGTGACGCGCAAGCGCAAGCTGCTGGAGAAGCAGAAGGAAGGCAAACGCCGGATGAAGCGCATCGGCACGGTCGATATACCCCAGGAAGCATTCATGGCCGTGCTGGATTTCGGCGAATGATTCGGACCCGGCGCGATGCGCGGCCATGGGCGAGGACATGATGTCGAGTTGGTTCTGGTTGGTGCTTGCTCTGTTCGCCGCGGGCCTGGTGCTGGGTATCTGGCGGGCCAACCGGCCGCGCCTGGTGGTGAAGATTCAGATCGATCGCGGAGAAGCTCGGGTCGTGGCCGGAAAGCCACCGGACGCCTACCTCAAGGACGTGGCCAACATCTGCCGGCTCTGGAACATCCAGGACGGCTCGATCACCATTTATCGAGGTCCGCACGGCAGTCGCGTTGAATGCCGGGGCGCACAGATCGAGCCTCACAGCCAGGCGTTCGCCAACGCATGGGAACATCCGATCGAATGATCACACCGGCGGACAGGTTGGGCGTGGCCGATTACAGACGAGCCGGCGCTCACGGGCGGATGATTCAGGATGCCGCCGGCGGCGTTTGGAGGCTGGATTCGCACACGCGACGAAGATGGTGACCGGAAATCGCCAGCGTCACCGCATGGGAGAACAGGCGCGGACGGCGCAGCAGTGTCCACGCCAGCGTGTACCAGTAATCCACCCGTTCGCGGCCAAGGACTCCAAGCACCAGCGCAGCGCGGCAGAACGCGTAAAAACCGTTGAAGCTGATCCCGCCGTGAAGCTTGGGCAGACGGTATTCGCGAAGGAACGTTCGGACCCGCCGGTAATACGACCGGGGTGAGTAGATCGATTCGAGCACGCGGCGGTAGCCCTCATGAAGCTGCGTCATGCCCATCAGAGGGAGAATGTTGGTGGTGCCATCAACGTTGTTGCCGCTGGATGACGGCTCGACCAGCCGTCCCGCCCGCTTCATGCGGTCGCTCAATCGCGTGCCGGGCAGGGCCTGAAGCATTCCGACCATCGCCGTGGCGATCCCGCTGGACTGGATGAACTCAACCTGCCGGTTGAATATCGTCTCATCGTCGCTGTCAAAGCCAACGATGAACCCTCCCTGCACCTGAATGCCCGCGCGCTGGATCGTTTTGACATCCGCAACCATGTCGCGTCGGCGATTCTGCACCTTGCCGCACTCGATCAGGCCCTGGTTGTCCGGTGTCTCGATCCCGACAAACACCATGTCAAAGCCCGCTTCCGAAAGCAGCTTCAGCAGTTTCGGATCATCCGCGATATTGATGGTCGCCTGCGTGTTGAACGTATTGTGAGGCGGCTTCTGCCTGCTCTGCCATGCCGCCAGCGCCGGCAACAATTCGGTGCCGACCAGCTTCCGGTTGCCCACGAGATTGTCATCCACGAAGAAAACCCCGCTTCGCCAGCCCAGGCGACGAAGGCTGTCCAACTCGGCGACGACCTGCCCCGCCGTCTTGGTGCGGGGCCGGCGGCCGAACAGGGAGGTCACCTGGCAGAAATCACAGTTGTACGGACAGCCCCGTGAGTACTGAATCTCCATCGTAAAGTAGTGCTTCAGTTCCAGCAGATCCCAGCGGGGCACGGGCGTCTTCTGTATGTCGGCGAAGCTTGGCGATGTATACAAATGTCGAGCCCGGCCACGGGTGAAATCTTCCAGGAACTCCGGCAGTGTCACCTCCGCTTCATTGAGCACGAGGTGATCGACATCCTCAAACTCCTCCGGCTCGGCGCTGAACATCGGCCCACCGGCGATGATCGGCACTTGCCTGGCCCGACATCGCGCGATGAGTTCCCGGGCCGAAGGCTTCTGAACGCTCATGGCGCTGATCATGGCGACATCGGCCCAGGCCAGGTCGGCCTCGGTCAGCTTGCGAATGTTCAGGTCGATGAGTCGAAGTGTCCAGTCCGCCGGCAGCATGGCCGCGACGGTGATCAGGCCCAGCGGCGGCATGGCCGAACGCTTGCGAACGAAGCGCAACGCGTGCTGCATGCTCCAGAAGGTGCTGGGAAATCGGGGGTAGAGAAGAAGTACGTTCATTAAGGGATGGTAGCAGCACTCGCGGCATCGTGGGGCGCGATGTGGCACTGAAAGTTAAATAATTCAAGAGCACAAAACTGGATAATTCGATGAAGATATGAAGTTGCACTTTCGCCCGGCGACGGTTCCCGCATGCCATCGAGCGATCAGGCCAGGCGATCTTGAATCCAACTGAATCGAACCTTGGGCATGCGCTCGATGCGCTCACTGACGCGATCGGCCAGCATTTCGAGCCGTTCGGCGTGACGACAGAGAAACTCCTGCGCCTTGGCCGCGTGGTCGCTGAGCGACTGCTCGGCGATGCGCCAGGTGGCGACAAGATGGCGCACGATCGCGGAGTAGTCCAGCACCGTGTAGACCCCCAGGCGCTGGGCCACGGCGGCGAAGTGGTCGAACAGGTCCGGATCACGGCCATCAAACATCATCTGTCCGGGCATAGCGATGGCGCGCTGCAACATGCCCGCGGTCGCCAGCGTGCCTCCGGCCGGATCCTGTTCCATCACCGCGCCCATGATCGTCGTGTAGAACTTCTCATGCCGCGCTTCATCGCCGGCGATCCTGCGGCAAATGTTGCCCAGCGCCGCATTGCCTTCATGGGCAGCCATCGCCCCGATATTGTTGTGGGAGATCCGGGTCGCCCGCTCCTGAAAGGACGTGTAGACCAGCGCGGCATACAAATCGGGATATACCCGGGGATTGAACCCGGAATTGAGCAGGTGGTGGATCGTCGTCTCAATGGCCCTCATCTCAACTCGCCCGGTCAGGCGAAGAAAGGCGTTGAGCAGATCACCGTGTCGGTTCTCTTCGGCCGTCCAGCCCCGAAGCCATTTGGCCCAAGGCCGCTGACTGGTACCCTCCGTATCCTCAGCGATGATGTTGAGCGATATTGAGTACGTCGGTAGTGCTTCCTCGGTCACCATACCGCCGACCAGCACCACCAGCACCTCATCGGACAAGCCCTTGGCCGGCTCCCGGAATTCAGCCAATTGCTCGTACCAATCGGGCGCGGCCATATCCGGCAGAAAATCGCTGGGCTGCCAGGACTTGGCCGGGTCGACCAGCAGCGAAATGTTTTCCTGAACCGTGCCATCGAGGCCGCAAAGCACCTCGCGCTGCGATTCAGTTGAGATGGATTGGAATTTCATGTTTGTGGCCTCACTCCTGGCGTCGGTGATGTTTGAGCGAGCCCTGGCGACGGTTTCGACACCGATGCGAAGGTTCAAGGCTCCAGACCACAGGCCCTGCGTTCAGAGAAGCGCGATGGCTGAAGGGGCCCGGATCGGCGGCCGGATTCGCCCCCATTCCGGCGTTGCCTCATTTTAGGCACCACAAACCAAGGATAGTTAAGCGTCAGGTGAACCGGTATCCGAATCATCATTCGTTGAGCCGGCGCCCCAACGTAACATCCCGCGCATGGCGGCTTTCGGCCCGTCGCAGCGGCTTTTGACCGGACCGGCCGGGTGATGACGGCCGGCGCTTAGCCCTCGGTAAAGAGCGCTTCGACGAAGGCATCGGGATCGAAGGGCTCGACATCATCGGGCGTTTCGCCCACACCGATGAACTTGACGGGGATGCTCAGTTGTTCGCGAATGGCGATGACCATGCCGCCGCGCGCGGTGCCATCGAGCTTGGCCAGGAACAGGCCGGTCACCTGCGTGGCCTGGGCGAACGTGGTGGCCTGGTTGATGGCGTTCTGGCCTGTGGTGGCATCGAGCACGAGGATGGTTTCGTGTGGCGCGCCGGGAATCTTGCGCTCGATCACGCGATGAATCTTGGCAAGCTGTTCCATCAGGTGCTTCTGGGTGTGCAGGCGTCCGGCGGTATCGACGATCAGCACATCCACATCGCGGGCGATCGCGCGCTCGGCGGCATCGTAAGCCACGGCGGCCGGGTCACCGCCCTGCTGGCCTCGCACCACCTCGACACCCAAACGTTCAGACCAGATCGTCAACTGCTCGACAGCCGCGGCGCGGAAGGTGTCGCACGCGGCCAGCAGCACGCTTCGTCCCTCATCGCGAAGGCTCTTGGCGATCTTGGCGATGCTGGTGGTCTTGCCCGCACCGTTGATGCCCACCACGAGAATCACCGTCGGGCCCTGGGGGTTGAACTTCAGCGAGCGATCCTCGGCCGGCCAGAGCGACTGGATGTGGCTCTTGAGATGCGCCAGTGCCTGTTCACCATCGCGAACCTCGCCGCGCTCCCAAGCCTCTTGAAGGCTCTGCCGCAGTGCCCGGGCGGTCTTGACGCCGACATCCGCCTGGATCAGCTTCACCTCCAGCTCATCCATCAACTCCCGGCTGAGCGACCGGCCCAGCAGCAGGCTCCTGAGCCCGCCGACCAGGGTATTGCGGGTGCGGGTCAGACCGCTCTTGACTTTACTGATCAGGGTTTTGAATAGTCCCATCCGATCGTCGGTTCCATTCTGAGTTGCTGTCAACGCCCACGTGATGCCCCGGTCGGCGTGGCGTGGCACCCCGGTGAATCATTCGCCGCCGCGCGGCGATCGGGGAAAATGGTAATGAAAGTCTCAAGTCAAGGGCCCGTCCCGCGGGCGAACCCGATCATTTCCGACTGGCGGCCTCATTTCCCTTCGAAGGCGGGTCGGTACGGGGCGATGCTGCCGGCTTGACCGGCCCGGGCGTCAGGGCGTCGCTGAGCCAATCGCCCTCAGACTCGGCCGCCTTCTGATCAACCTCGGCCATCAGGCCAGAATCGCGCAATCTCTGGGCGACTTTATCCAGCACACCGTTAATGAAGCGGGGCGTCTGCTCACCGGCGAACTCATCAGCCAGGCGGATGGCTTCGCTGATCGCCACCACGGCCGGGGCGAACCCGCGTCGCATCTCGTAATAGGCCAGGCGCATGATGGCCCGATCGACCGGGGGCTGGCGTCCGGTCGGCCATTCCGGAGCGATCTCGGCAACCAGTGCATCGGCCTCAGCGTGGTCGGCCCAGGTGGCGCACGCCAGGTTCCACGCCGGCTCGATCAGCTTCGGCTCGATCCGGCTGTCATCCAAATTGCGGCGGATGGTGGGCATGTCATCCTCGCCGCGCACATCGATCTGATAGAGAAGCTGCAAGGCCAGGCGGCGGAGTTCGTGACGTTTGGGCATCGGGGAAAGTTTACCGGTCGGGGTGGGGAGTCAGTATGCGGCCCGTGGCGCGGCAACAAGGCAATCCAAGTCGTGGGGGCCAGTCAGCCGATCGTGCCACAGTCGCGGGTGATTGCAGGGTTTGCTTGCGGGGCTATTCCGGGGGTTACGGGGGTTACTTCCGGGGGGTTCCGGGGGTTACGGGCAGTTTCTTGAAGAGTCGGGCCATTTCGATGCCGGCCAGCAGGGCCTTTTCACCCTGGTTGCCGAGTTTGACGCCGCAGCGGTTGACTGCTTGCTCGACGGTGTCGGCGGTGACCACACCGAAGATGCAGGGCACGCCTGTGGACTGGCTGACCTCGCGAACCCCGCGGGCGGTCTGTTCACAGACATGGTCGTAGTGATCGGTTTCGCCTCGTATCACCACGCCCAGGCAGATGATCACATCAAACTGCGCGGATTCGGCCAGCTTCAGGGCCGTGGCGGTGAACTCGAAGCTGCCCGGCACGTGAACCACGGTCAATTCCGCCGGATCACCTCCGATACGCCGATACGCGGCCACCGCCGCATCCAGCATGTGCTCGGTCAGCAGGCTGTTGAATCGGGCGACCACAATGGCCGGCCTGATGCCCTCGACGTTCCAATTTCCTTCGTAGGTCCGGGGTTGGGTCATGGTCCTGAGGTTGCGGAGCTTGGGGGCCGGGGTCGAAGCCAAGCCGGACAGGGTCGGGCGGGCCAAACATGATAACAAGGTTGACGAGGCGGCAGAATCACGCAAGGCAGCCGCCATCCCATGGCTCCCGCACGCCCGCCCCGCCGCGCACGTCGGCACGCATCGAACGGGAACCAGCTCACCCGGACCGGCCATGCGCGGCGGCTTGAGCGCGGCGAGCGAATCCGTATCATAAGCTAGATTGATCTGAATGTCGGTCAATCTCCCGCCCTGGTATTCTCCTGCTCAAAACCCAACGGTAAGGAACGGCTCCATGCTCAAGCGTCCCAAAATTTCGGTCATCGGTGGTGGCAACGTCGGCTCAAGCTGCGCACTCTGGGCGGCATCGAAGGAACTGGGCGATGTGGTGGTGCTGGACATCCCGCAGGCCGAGGGCATGGTCAAGGGCAAGATGCTCGACCTGGCCCAGTGCTCACCGATCGAGCGCTTCGACTGCACCATCACCGGCACGGCCGACTACGCCGACATCGCCGATTCGGATGTGGTGGTGGTGACCGCCGGCATCCCGCGCAAGCCGGGCATGAGCCGGGATGACCTGGTCGAGACCAATGTCAAGATCGTCAAATCGGTCAGCCAGAACATCCGCCAGCATGCGCCTGAGTCCATCGTCATCGTGGTAAGCAACCCGCTGGATGCGATGGTCTACACGGCATGGAAGGCGACCGGGTTCCCGACCCACCGCATCATCGGCCAGGCCGGCTGCCTGGATGTGGCACGCTTCAAGACCTTCATCGCGATGGAAACCGGCTTCAGCGTCGAAGATGTCAACGCATTGCTGCTGGGCGGCCACGGCGATGACATGGTCCCGCTGCCGCGCTACACCAACATCTGCGGCATTCCCATCACCCAGTTCATCAGCGAGCAGCGGCTTCAGGAGCTGGTCGACCGCGCCAAGGTCGGCGGCGGCGAGATCGTCAAGCTCATGGGCACCAGCGCCTACTACGCCCCGGCCAGCGGCGTCATCCAGATGGTCGAAGCCATCGTCAAGGACAAGAAGCGCATCCTCCCCTGCGCCAGCTATTGCCAGGGTGAATTCGGCATCAACGGCCTCTTTGTCGGCGTACCCACACTGCTGGGCGCTTCGGGCGTTGAGAAGGTCATCCAGATCGACCTCGATGCCCAGGAAAAGAAGCTGATGGATGAATCGGCCGCGCACGTGCAGGAGCTGGTCAACCTCGTCCAGAAACTCGATCCGGAGTTGAAATAACCCCGGCGCCGCCACGGCGCCATGACCGCATCCTTCAGGACAGGTTACAGGCACTGCCCGGCCGTCCCCGAGCCAGGGCAGGAGCCCTGAACGGGGGTGCGGTACCGTCGAAGTGGGCGACATGGACGATCAACCGGTGCGATGTGTTCGCCCGCCCTGTGTCCAAACGGCCCTTCGTGGAGCCTAGACCAGGTCGATGCGCATCCACCTCCGGCCAGCCAACCCCGCCACCAGCCCCGCCAGGGCCAAACAGGTGATCAAGAACCCCGCCAGTGCCCCCGCAAGATCGAACAATGGCGGTCGATCCCAGCCCGGCCGCTCCGCACCAATCATTACCATGATAAACACAAGCAATTGCGGCACGACCATCCCCAATGCGCTGAACAACGTACGCGACGCCCTGGAACGCGACAGCAGCATAAACCACGCGTCCAGGAGCAGCCCCAGGATCATGGCGGCCGGCATCATGAGCGCCAAGGCCACATACACCCATATTTCTTCGCCCAACTGTGCATTCCACCACCACACCGGCAGGATGCACACCGCCAGAAGCAACCAGATGCCACAGGTGTGAAGGCAGACATATAGAAACCGATCGCGGCCGTACGCCCACCGCTCCACGGGCCGGAGCATCTCCAACTCCATGAAGTCCCAAGTACCGAGCAGACGAGAATAGGCAAAAAGCATCGGCCCCAGAATGAGCAGCATGAACGAAACGATTGTCGCCTGGGTGAGGTCGGTAAGCAGAACGGGAGCCAGCAGACCGCCGATCGCTGCGATCAAGGCAAATGCCAGCGTTCTCACCCATGCCACCACCACAGGCTCGTGCGCTGCGCCATGCATGGACATGCGCCACCACCGTGCGCTTGGCGAACGATTCAGCAAACGTGTTAACGCACGATCTCTCAGCCACATGAAGAACCCATCATCATCCATGCTTGGCTTGGAAGGGCTGATACTCGAACTGGCTGGTTGATCCTTGAACATGGGATGCACGTCAATCTCCGGCGACTCGGCGGACAGAATCCGCGCCCGCCACACGATGATCGCGATGCCCGCCAGACCCCAAGTGACGGCCATCGACGCCCCATCCGGATGCTCGCCCAACAGCAGGATGTGGAAATGCCACTCCCTCGTCACTGGTACAATTGTGGACATGAATGTGATCAAGACTACGCCGACCGACCAGTAACCGGCTCCATACATCCACGCCGCGATGCCATAGCACGCACTGAAGAACAGCCCGAAAGCCAACACACCGGGCAACCACAGCGACATCATTCCACCCAAAAAGAGAAGATAACTCTGCATGAGGACCAGGATCAGACCCACGACGACGATGTGCGGCCAGAAGTGTCCGGGCAGAAGACGGACACGCTCGGATGCCAACTGCGCTTTTAACAGAGACACCACGAGCAGGGGCCACATACAGAGCAGATTCAGCCCCCAGACTAACCATTGCGCATCCTGAACCTCTCCATCATATTTTGATATCACATCGGCTGCAATGACCAGCCAGAAGATGATCGCGGCGGATACCCGCCATCGCGGGATGTATGTCAACAGCACGGCATGGCAGCGCCGGATAAAACCATTATGCATCGTGAAGCTCCAGGAAGATGTCCTCCAGATTCAGGTCCACAACCTCCACATTCACTTCCCAACGCTGGCGCAGCATCGGCAGGATCGAAGGATCTTTCAGATCGATGGTGAGGTCGGCATGATTGGCGTGGCGACGGATGCGCAGCAGGCCGGGCACATCGAACGGCTCCGGAAGCGCGCCGCCGGTGATGACCAGTCGCTTGATCCGATCCTTGAGCGTGTCAAGTTCTTCGTGCAGTTCGATACGCCCGTCCTTGAGCAAGGCGACGCGATCGCACACGCGTTCGACATCCGCGGTGATGTGCGTGGAGAACAGCACTGTGTGGCCTGGCTGATCCAGGATGTCGATGATCGCCTGCAGAAAGCCGCGACGCGCGGCCGGGTCCAGGGCCGCGACCGGTTCATCCAGAATCAGCAGCTCCGGCTCATGGCCCATCGCCAGGACGATCGCAAGCTGCTGTAACTGGCCCACACTCATCCCCTTCACCCGCTGATTCATGGGCAATTCCCACATCCGCACCAACCGATCGACCAGGGCCTGGTTCCAATGCGGATAAAACGCCGAGTGGTACTGAATCAGGTGTCGCACCCGCATCCATCCATACAGACTGACCGTCTGGGGGACATAGCCGATGCGCGCCTTGGCCTTCGCCGAGAGCCGCCACGGGTCTTCGCCGAGCGTATCGATGCGGCCCGCATCCAGCTTGAGCAATCCCAGGGCGCAGCGCAGCAGGGTGGTCTTGCCCGAGCCGTTGCGTCCCAGAAGGCCGACCACCGATCCGGCCGGCAGGGTGAAGTCCAGATCCTTGAATACGGTGTGAACGCCGAACGTTCGCATCACACCCGCCATGGAAATCGGAGGTGTACTCATGTGTGTTTCTCCTTGAGGATTCGCTGTAGTTGCGAGGTGATCTGAACATCGGTGAGGCCCAACTGTCTTGCATGCACGACCGCCTGCATGAGCAAAGGGCGGAGCATCGCCTGCCGGTCGATAACCGAGGATTCGCCGCACGCCACCCGCATGCCGCGCCCCCGCACCCGCTCGAGCAGACCTTCGTTTTCGAGCCAGCTATACGCCTTGCTGACGGTCATCGGGTTGACCTGCAAAGCCTGGGCGACCTGGCGCACACTGGGCAACATGTCGCCGGGCGCCAGTTGCCCCCCCGCCACCAGGGCCTGCACCTGCTCGACGATCTGGCGATAGATCGGCGTGCCGGAACTGACGCTGACATGAAAGGGCAGGTTGCACGGCCCATCGTCCATTAGTGTATTATGATACCAATACACCAGGCGGTCAAGTGCCCGTTTTGGCAGGGGAAGGCGACTGGGCTTGAAAACGCGCGGCCGCTGCCCTTTCCGCTGCCGCCTGCTGTAGGTAGACTGCCGTAGCCGCAGACGGCATTTCTTTGCCGACGGTCACCAACGGAGCACAAAAGCCATGCGCAACCTCGCTCTAGCCCTCGTGCTCTTGTTCACCACCATCATTGGATGTGATGATCCTGTTGGGTTCGGACCTGGTGTCCATGATTTCTCCGCGCCACTGTCCAACGGCTACTTGATCCACCGCACGTCGGCACATCAAATCATGGTCGCTCCCTCTGGTTGGAACTCATCAACCCCGATCATCCCGGCAAAGGTCTTCGAACTCGGCCACGATGCGCCGTGGGTCATTGCCAGGCAGCAACAACTTCGCCGCAGAAGCCCGAACGATCCCAATGACACATACCAGGAACCAGAACCGGGGGCGTTCAGTTTCTGGATTCTCAATACATCAACTCCAGGGGTATGGGGACCGCTTACAGAACAGCAGTTCGCAGCGAAGCGGGTGGAGTTGCGGATCGACCCAGCACTCCAACTTCGCGATGTGTACGACTATCGACCGTAAAGCGGGATAACTAACGGCTATAGATGGCCGTAGATGCCCCATTGGGTTTGTGACCGCGCAAATCGTGGGACATCACTCACTATTTACACGGCCATTGAGCCGCCGCCGCCGGAGGGTTTCGATACGATGACAGCCGCCCCGATCAGCGTTCAATCTCGGGCGGGGGGATCAGCGCTTCGGAAGCCACAGAGTCCCTTGCCGGCGCAGGCCTCGCATTCCTCTGCGCGGCCGCCGGCCTTGAGCAGGCAGTACTCGATGCGCTGCTCGATCACATCCAGCATCATCGGGTGGAGCCCGATCGGGGCGGTGACCATGAACTCGACGCCCGGGTGCCGGGCCGCGGCGGCCGCCGTCAGGCCGGGGATATCCTCGTGCCAGTGCCGACCGGGCAGCAGGAAGTACGGGCAGACCACCACCCGGTCGGCCCCCGCCGCGACGCAGCGATCGAATGCCGTCGCGATCGATGGCTCGGCCAGTTCCATGTGCGCGGACTCGACGATAGGCCAGGGTGAGCGATCTCGGAACAATCCCACGAAATGCTCGAGCATGCGGTTGGATTCCTCCCGCCGCGAACCGTGGTCCACGATGATGATGCCCGTCCGCTCCTTCCGCGCAAGCGGATTGAGCCGGTCGTCGGGGGATGAAGCGGGCTGATCCTCGGCCATGCAGAGACTTTAGCCTCGTCCCGGAGGCCTTGCGACCGTCGGCGTCGAGGCGCGGGCGGGCATCGTGTAGAATCCGGATTCCAGGAAAGCTCCTCGAACCCTGGCCGGAGTCCGATCATGCTCAAACCCAACATCGAAGCGGCATTGAACAAGCAGGTCAACCACGAGATGGCCGCAGCGTACAACTACTTCGCCATGGAGGCGTGGTTTGAACGCGAGAATCTGGCCGGGTTCGCCCGGTGGATGCGTATTCAGCGTGAGGAGGAGCTGGTCCATGCCCGCAAGCTGTTCCAGTACATCCTCGATCGCGGCGGCAAGGTCGAGCTGGAAGCGGTGGCCAAGCCGAATGCCGATTTCAAAGCCGCCAAGGATGTCTTCACCCGCGCGTTCGAGCAGGAGCGGGCCAACACCAGGAGCATTCACGCCGTCTATGAGTTGGCCGTCAACGAAAAGGATTACGCCACCCAGCAGATGCTTCAGTGGTTCATCGAGGAGCAGGTGGAGGAAGAGAAGATCACGTCCGAGACCGAGGCGCTGCTGGAGATGGCCGGGGATAACCCCTCCGCCCTGCTGCTGCTCAATGAGAAGTTCGGCAATCGGCAGCCGGATGCTGATTGATCGGCCGCCGTACCGTGCCGAAGCCGGCACGCGGGGTCTGGGCGGTCACGTGCTGACGGAAACGCCCAGCAGGCGCTGGACGGTTTGTTCGACCAGGGCCTGCTGGCCAGCGGTGACGATGGTCCAGCAGCCGCCGGAAGTTCGAGTCCGGCCGGAGCCGATCTTCAAACCCGGCTCGTGATACTCCATCTCGGTAAAGCCCTGGGTGCCCTGGTCGCTGCAGAACGCCTGAAGGGCATCGCCGCCGAGCAGGGCATCGAAGCTGCGCGGCACATCGATATAAGGCTGGCCGGGCTGGGGCAGAAAGCCGCGCAGGATCGCCGATGACCGACCATCGCCCAGCGAACGGATATACGCCATCCGCCCGGTGACATCCTCGGCCCGCAGGCCCATCTTGATGATCGAATCGCCCCGCGCGTGAAAGTGGACCGCCTCGGGCTTGACGGTCACATCCTCGGGCCGGAACGGGCTGTAGTAATCGGTCGGTGGGAAGGACGTCGGCGCGACGGTGGGACAGACCAGCGTGCCGCCGACGGGCATCTGCAAGAGATGCCAGATGCCGACCCAGGCGCTGGCGTCGCCTCGCAATACCGATAGCTGGTGACCGCAGGTGAACGCCAGGGCGGGAAGCGCTTCGGGCCAGTCGTCGGGAAGCCCGCCCAGGGCGATGGTGCGCATCGCGCGAAGCGAGACCTTGGCGCTGGAGCGGTGATCGACGAGGTCCATCGCGGCCGTCAGCTCGATCCAGTCGCGTCCTGAGGCCTCGACTTCCCAATGGCCGGGGTCCATCTTCGCGGGCAGGTCGTAGGTGCCAAAGGGGTCTATTCGCGCCCCGGCGAGGTCCGGCCACATGAAGGCCACTTCCGGCGCGATCCAGAGCCGGTCGCCGCCGATATCGGCCCCGGCCTTCTTCAGGAACCCGGGCGCCTGCTCGGGGTTCTCCAGACCTCGCTGGTGATAGAAAAGGTTCTCATCGACGCCCTGGATCGCGCATCCCACGATCCTGGCCCCATGCACGCACACGGCCAGCTCGCCCGGCCCATTCTTGAAACGCACCAGCGGACGATCGGCCTGTGTCAGGGAACCGTCGAGTCGATCCAGCCAGTCGGCCATCGGTGGGAACTCCACAAAGCGTACTGCGCGATCAAAACGGAAAGTCGGCGCTGATGCTGAACACCTGGGTCTGGTCGGTCGATTGCTTGATCAGCGGAAAGCCCAGGTCCACCGCGATCGGCGCCTGAATGAACGGCACCAGCACGCGAAGGCCGAATCCCACCGAAACGCGGTACTCATCGAACCCGAAGCCGCTCTGCACCGTGCCGGTATCGGTGAACACCGCGCCGCGAAGGACCTGATCATAAATGGGGAAGGTCAGCTCCAGGCCCGCCAGAAACAGGAAATCGCCACCGATCGAATCCTCCGTAACGCCGCCCGTGTCATCCCGCACGCCTCGCGGTCCCACGCCGCGAAACTGAAAGCCGCGGAACGATTGCTGACCACCGGCGAATCTTCGCTCGAAGATCGGAGCGTTGCCTTCGGGCAGGATATAGCCGATTTCGCTTCGGAAAACCAGAACCGTCTTGCGATCGAGAAAGTCGGTATCCAGCGTCCAGTACTTGGCGAAATTGGCCGAGAACGAGGTGAAGCTGAAATCGGAAACGCCAAGCCCGACATGCTCGATCTCCAGGCCGAGGCGACTTCCGGAAACGGCCAGCATCCGCGCTCCAGGATCAAACTTGACGGTCGATCTCGATACGCCCAGGGACGTTCCCACCAGGAAGTTGCCACCCCTGACATCGAAGATATCCGTTGCGCCGTCCGGGCTGATGTTACCGACATGGATATGCTCGATTCTTGTCCGCAAACCCGCCGACCAGACATCGCCGAATGCGCGTCCGACGCCCAGGCGGAAGTTGAACCGATCCTCATCGTAAACCCGCTGATCGCGTTGAAAGAACCCGCCGCCGAGATTCAGCGAGAAGTCGGTGGAGAGGAAGTTGGGCTCCGACCAGTCCACGGTGTAGCTGCTGTATCGCATGCCCGGGGCCAGATGCAGGCGGAAGAACTGGCCGGCGCCGATGAACGCCTGGCCTCGGAAGAGGGCATCAAAACTCTCGGGGAAGTCCTCGATATCGAAGTTTCGTTGCGTCAGCGTGACATGGCCGCCAAAACCCAGGTCCGAGCTGGCCGCGCCGCCGAACGAAAAGTTACCCGTCTGTCGCTCCTCCACCTGGAGGATCACATCCAGCACATCAGGCTCGGTCGGGTGGTCCACGAGGGTGACCTCGGGTCGGCCGAACAGCCTGCTCTGCTGGAATCGCTCGCGTGTGGCTTCGATGCCGGTCCCGTCAAAGACCCGGCCCGGCTCGATCCGGCGAATCTGATGAAGCGCCACATCGGTGCGCGTCCGCTGGTTGCCGCGGATCGTCACGGTGCCCACGGTATACGAGCGGCCCTCATCGATCTGAACCAGCACATTGACTTTCGGCTCATCCGCCACGAAGACGAACTCGACGTCCACCGCACAGCGGACGTGCCCCAGCCGGTGGTACATCGCCACGATCGCGTCACGGGCCCGGTTCTGGGCCGTGGTCGAGAAGATATCGCCGGGCTTGAGTTCCATGCCCACCAGCAGTTGCCGGGCCGTGAAAACCTCGTGGCCCTGGATTTCGATGCGATTGACCGTGAACTGCTCGCCTTCGCTGATGATGAAGGTGATGATCGCATCCCGCTGGTCCGGCGAGATATCGATTCGAGAACCGACCTCCGCTTCGCGAAAGCCGCGCGAACGGTAGAACTCCCGGATACGCGCTTCGTCCCCGGTCACCAACTCGCTGTTGAGGTGGCCTTCCCGAATCGGGAACAGCACATCCAGGGCGGTCCGGCTTTCAATGTGTCGCTGGATCAGGTCGCTCTCCAGCCGCTGGTTGCCCTCGAAGCGAATGCCCCGCACGCGCACGCGAGGCCCCTCGCGCACCTGGAACAGCAGCAGATTGTCACGCGTGAGAAATTCCCGGTCGTAATCCACCGAGATGAACTCATGGCCGCGCTGCCGGTACAGACGCTCGATGCGCATCATCGCCTCGCGGATGGTGAACGTATCGGCCGGATCGCCGGCCCGCAGACGGGCTTCACGCAACACCGCATTGTCGCTCACGGACCTGTTGCCCACCACCTGCACATCGGTCAAAAGCGGCATCTCCCGGACGACGTAAACAACCGTCACATCGCCATCGGCATGCTGCACCACACGTGCCTCGACCCCGGAAAACCGATCCAACTGTGTCAGTCGCGTGATATCGCCACGCACCACATCGGCGTTGTAAGCGCCCCCGGCCCGCATCCGAAGGTTGTTCTCCACCAGTCGAAGGGGGACACTGACCAGGCCCTCGACCTCGACGGCACGCACCAGCCGACCCTCCAGTTCCGGAATCGGCGCCGCCCACGCGCGATCGAGCATCCCCAGAACCACCGCGCAAAGCAGAATCCCGGCCAACCCAACGGCATGCGTCCAGCGAGCCGACGTGATTTGTAGGGCTGGTATCGACAAACTTTCAGAGTCCCTGACGCCCACCGGGCGATCGATTCGACGTACGCCCACACCCGATTCCCCGAATCCCATGGGCGGCAAGTGTAATCCAATCGCACCGGGATTGTCGAGCAGACCAGACCCCGGCGATCCTAGCGCGGCGGGACTCGATCACGCATGGCCGTGATGGAATCCGCCGGGGCCAGGGAACGCGACTCGGGCGAACCGACTCAATGGGCCAGATGGCGATCCTCGACCGGCTCGCCTTCGAAAATGGCCTGCTTGACGCAGCGACCGATCAGGTTGGGCAGCATGGCGGCTGATGTGGGGCCGACCGGTCGCCGGCAGACCATATCCGCACGAGTCAGAACGCGGCCGATGGGCAGATCACAAGCCGCATAGACCCCCCGCCGGACGGTCGAGCGAAGGGCCAGTTCGGCATCGACCGGGCGCTTGGCCGGGCTGCCGAGGCAACGCTCGACTTCGCGGATGCGCCGGACAAGCCTGGCCATTTCCACGGGATCGCTGGATGCGGCATGGTCCGGGCCGGGCTGGTTGCGGTCCAGGGTGAAGTGACGCTCGATCATGCATGCCCCCAGCGCCACCGCGGCCATGCATGCCGCCAGCCCCTCCGTGTGATCCGAATAACCCGGAACCACATCGAATTGCCCGGCCATCGCCACCATCGCCCGCAGGTGGGCATCTTCCTGCGCCGAGGGGTACTGGGTCGTGCATTGAAAGAGCATCAGCGGCGGATTGCCCGAATTGCGAATCACCGCCACCGCCCGGCGAACTTCCTCAAGATCGCACATACCCGTCGAAACGAGCATCGGCAGCCCCTTGGCCGCCAGATGCGCCAGAAAGTAAGGCTCCGCCACCTGGCCACTACCCACCTTAAAAGCTTCGACCCCCAGCGATTCAAGGAAATCCGCATCGTCTTCGCTGTACGGCGTTGACAGGAAAACCAGGCCGCACGAGCGGGCATGCTCCATCAGCCGGACATGGTCCTCACGGCCCAGCTCGAGGCGGCTGAGCATGCCGTGCTGACACTCGCCACGATCCGTCCGGGCCAGTTGATAGGCGGCCTTGGGCGCGCCCACCGTGGCGACACTGGACGCCTTGAACGTCTGAAACTTGACCACATCCACGCCGCACTCAGCGGCATAGTCGATCAGCCGGCGGGCCGTGTCCAACTCGCCGTTGTGGTTAACACCAATTTCCGCAATCACCCGACAAGGCCGTCCATGGCCCACCTCAAGGGGACCGATGGAGATCGTCTGTGAATCGCCTTCAAGCATGTCTGGAATCCCATTTGGGGTCGCTGTCGCGCCATTATCGGATGACCGGCCGACTATACCTGAGGAAATACAATTCGTCGGTCGGGATTCCGGCCGCACGGCTGTCGCAAAACATAGATTGTTTCGCCACTTTTCGGCAATTGACTGGCGTTGACACTGCGGAAGCCCAGCGGCAATCGTCCGGCTGGGAACCTGGCTCGGCAAAGAGCGTCTAAACTTCAAACGGTCCCACACTGGAGGCACCACATGGGTTTGCTTGGACGCGTCATCGCCCGTTCCACGGTCCACATCTGGCGGCAGGAAATCCGTTGGCTGCATCGCCTGGGGTTCGTCAAGCCGCCGGTGGCCGTGCAGTGGATTTCCACCTCCGCCTGCGACCTCACCTGCCCCCACTGCTACTCCCACGCCGGCCGTCGCAGCCAGGGCGAACTGACCACCGACGAAGCGATGCGCCTGGTCATCGATCCGCTCACGGACCTCGGCCGACCTCTGCTCGTGCTGGCCGGGGGCGAACCGACGTTGCGGCCGGATTTCGGCCGGCTCATCGCCCACGCGCGCAAGCGCGGCATCGGCTGGTCCATGCATACCCACGGCGGGCACATCGCCCGCGTCTTCAATGACATCGCGGCGGCACCGCCCGAGATGGTGGCCGTCAGCCTCGACGGCCCGCCCCGGCAGCACGATGACTTCCGCGGACGCGCCGGCAGCTTCGACCGGGCGCTGGAAGCCGTCGCCATGCTCAAGACCCTGCCGGGTGTGGAGGTGGTCATCGGCACCAGCCTGCATCGTGACAACGCCGATCTGCTGGCCGATATGCTGCCCATCGTCATGGAAAGTGGCGCTGACTCCTGGGGTCTGCACCTGGTCACGCCCGAAGGCCGGGCATCGGAACACGGTCGGCTTCTGGCGACACCGGGCCAGCTTCGCCGCGCCGCCGTGTTCGCCCGTCAGTTCCGCTCCCTGTTCCGTATCGAGCTCGATAACGAATGGGGCAGCGCCGGCGAAGATGACTGCTTCTACCGCGAGGGCCGATTCTTCTGCGGCGCGGGGCGCATCGCCTGCGTGGTCGCCGCGGATGGCTGCGTCATGCCCTGCACCACCACCGACTCGGCCGAATCGGCCGGCAATGTGCGTGATACGCCCCTATCCCGCATCTGGGCACAAGGCTTCGCGGCGTTTCGTTCCGGCGAGGATGCACTGCGAAGCGATGTTCACGATTGCTGGCTGCAGACGCGCCATGGCCACACCTGCCGACGGGCCGCCTTTGACTGGGACCAGCCCCTGGACCCATGGGCCGACTCGGGCACGCGAACGATCAGTCGATCGATTCCCCTGACCGTGGGAGCCTCATCATGAAAACCTCGATCATGGCCGCGCTCTGGGTTCTGGCGTTCATCGCCGCCCTCTTGATCGCCGCGAGGCTGGTTTCCCGGCAACGATTCATCCTGCGCGGCCACTACGCCCAGGTCTTTGCCCGAATGATTGTCGTGTCACTCGTGGGCCTGGGGCTGCAAGCGGATAAAGCCTCGGCTGAATTCAGGTCGGTGAGCCCGGGCGGGGAGCGCGGCCGGGCCGATCCAACAACCGAAGCGGACAATGCCCGGCAGGCCCGGGAACCCGATCCGGCGGACCCGGTGCCCTACAGAGGCCACGTGTTGCAGCGCATGATCCAAGCCTGGTGCGATGCGTTCGCCCCGGCCTACTACGTGGAGGTGCCCGATGCCCCCCTGCCGCGCCATCTCACCGGCCCGGCATCGGACTGGCTGACGGTGGCGGCCAAAGCGCTGGAAGGTCGAGCGAGCGAAGAAGAACTCAACCAAGTCCGCTCCGGAGCCCAGCGAATCTTTGCCATCCCACCCGTTGTCAACAGAATGATCCTGGCTGACCTCGATCGCCTCCAAGGCAGGGCGGCACCGACGCCCGACGTCCAGCAACTGCTCGTAACGCTGGATCAGCTCGAACAGCGGACCGCCTTCAATCACTGGCTGATCGCGTATCTCTGGCGCAAGACCGCCGAGGTGGAAGCGGCGGACCTGGCCGAAGCCGAGCACCTCGAACCGCTCTATCAGCGGCTGGCCCACCACGCCCGCATCACCGATGCGCTGACCCGCGCCCGGTCCACGCAGGGGGTCATCCTGGTCGGGCCCCGTGCCTGGATGAGCAAGGCCGGGCCAAGCGTCGACTTCCGCCTGACGTGGATCTCCCTGGCCCGCGCCTTCGAAGAAGCTTGGTTAACGGCCAGCCCCGGCACGTGGTATCGACACGGCATGACCGGCTTCACCCTCGCCGAAGGCTCAGCACCCGTCGAGCTGATTCGCTTGGGCGAAGGCAAGCGAATCGAGCCGGGCGAGCGCCTGGCACTTGGCCGACTCGATCTCCTGGACACCGCCGCGCCGGCCAGGCTCGAACATCCCTGGCTGGGTACCCTGGAGCTGGAAGCACGCCGGAGATACACCGTCTGGCACCTTCCGGGCCTGGTGCGCAGCCCCGAAGCCCAGGCGAAGCTCGATGAAGCGATTGAGAAAGCCCTGACTGGCGATGAGCCGGCGACGCTTGAACTGGAACAGGCCATCGGCCTGACCCATCAGGCGATCAACGCCGTCCTGGAGGATCGGGAATCGGCGGAGCAACCGGGCGCGGCCAAGCTGCGATTGATCCTTTCCAACTTCCAGATGACCCCCAAGTTGCCCACGGTGGAGCGGGTCGAAGCGGTGCGCCAAAAGGCCCACCAAGAGCCGTCCGAGGAAGCGGATTAGGTCGGATTCCCGCCTGCGGGCGAATTTCTGACACGGGCCAGAGTGGCGGGAGCGTCCTTGATGGGGTGCGGAATCGTGTTGTCCAGGAGTATTCGGGCCGACCGGAAAGTAGCCGAATGAGCCCCCCGAGGCCCGGTCGCGCTCGCGGAACGATCAGCTTCCAGGCAACCGTGATGCGTCCCAACCGGTAGAATTGAAGCCCGTCACACCAAAGTCGAGGAGCCAGACCATGCCCGCGAACTTCCGCCTTCGTCATACCGCAACGATCACGGCCGCGATTGCGGGCGCTCTGGTTGCCGGCTCGAGTGTCTCCATGGCCTCGACGCCAAAGGCTGATGATGTTCTCTTCCAACATGAAGTCGGCCAGATGCTCGCCAACATGGACATCCGAATCGGCAACATCGCTCTTGCCGAAATTGAACATGTCGCCGCGCGCGAGGCGGAGGCCTTGGATCGAGATGGCCTGTTGGCCCAGGGCACGTTGACCCGAACAAGACCGACATTGAGCAAAATCGCGGTGATCGGGCTCAAGGATGGACGGCTGGCCATCAATCGAAACGCCTGGGAGGCGGCGGCCAAGGCTGATGAGCCCGAGCAGGCTCAGGGAGCTGCGCAGCAGATTCAATTGGGCGGGGCCGGTGGCGGTGCGATCCAGATTCGAGGCCGGGTGCAGATCGCCGGGATGGATGTGAATGATCCACTGACTCGGCTCTGGAACGAGCTTCGCACGCAGGCAGGGGCGGGCAGTTCGGGAACTTCGATCTCCGGCGATCGACGCACGCTGACTTTCGATGGCCCAGCGCTTTCCGGGCGACTGATTACCACATCCCAGACGTTCAATCTCCTGCTGATCGAAGATTCCGGCATTGGCAGGACTTTGCAGATCAGCGAGGCATCGCCGAATCGCCTGAGGATCAACGTCCTGGCGGCCAACGGCGACCTGTTGACGCTCAACCAGAGGGCGGAAGGTGAACTGCATCTGATGATGATCGAAGGCACCAACGTTCGCCAGGCCAGAGGCGAATCTTTTATCGAGCTTTACCTGACCGACCCCAAATGGTTTGATGAGAAGGTTCTTCCCACGTTCGCCGGCCTGGGCATCACCATGCCCCACGGCCCGTTGAGCGAGCCCATGCGC
>JAFIFY010000056.1 GCA_020831765.1 Phycisphaeraceae bacterium
GCAGACCCGGGCGATCTACCATGCGCTGCGGATGAACTGGAGCCGCATGGATCAGTATTTCCTGGTCAATCCAACCCTGGAGCGATACGACCTTCTTCGCGGCGTTGAGCCGGGTTCGGCGGGACTCAGGCCAATGCCGGCCGGTGTGCGAACTCTAGCGCTCAAGAGCCATGGCGATCTGGCCGCGTTTGACTTTAATGCCTTCGATCACATCGCGCCTTTTAAAGATCGGGACTACATCACGCGCAGGTTCTTCCGTCATCCGATCCATCGCTATGAAGTCCATCTCGTGCTGCTGGATGATCGGCCTGCATGTTTACTGGTTACGCGGATCGCTGCCCATGGGGGACGCGCGGCGTGCCGGGTGGTCGATCTGCTGGGCCGGACCGATCGGATGGATGCCGTGGCCGGCGTGCTCAGCGCGATGATCGTGCGGCGAGGCTGCGAGTACGCGGATTTTGTCTGCCATGGATTGGACGCGACGGCGATGGCCGAGGCGGGATTCTCGAGTGTGGACTTTGAATCGGATCGGGTGATCGTCCCCAATTACTTCGAGCCGTTCGCCATGCGGAATGTGCCCGTCTACTGCGTTTGGGACAGGACCGATAAGCTCACGTTCAGACAGTGCAAGGCCGATGGCGATCAGGATCGGCCCAACCATTTCGAGCCGTCGAACATGGCCGCGGCGTAATCGGACGTTGGCTAAAGCAACGCGAATCGATTTCCAACACGAAGTCCCGCTTTGGGACTTTGGGGGCCCATCAAAATTCCCGACATAACGGGTAGGGCGACCGGTGACATCACCATGCGCACCTTGAGTGGTCGGCGGGCGATCGTGTGTCGGAGGGGTATTCAACAGGGCATGGACGGGAAGCGGAATTCCAAGTTTCCCGGGAGGAGGAAGCGATGAGACTGTGGCATTTGAACGAAGCGCTACGGATCAGTGTGGCCTGCGCGGCGGTTGTGGGCATGACGCTGGTGACAACGCCGGCATGGGGCAACCGTGATGCGGCCAACACGACCAATGCCGATCAACTCTGGCCGGGTGGAGCGCTTGGGTACAACCTCACCGGCGCAGGTGTGACGGTTGGAGTCTTTGAAGCCTTGGACAATGGCAACTGGCGCGTCCGCTCGACGCATGAGGCCTTTACGCACGGTCAGCCGGGCGGGGTCAGCCGCTTGGCGTTTCCGGCCGGGCAGTCCGGCGGGTTCTCAGGCCATTCCACCCATGTGGCCGGCACGATCGGCGGAGCGCATGTTCCGGGCCGGGCGCCCTTCTGGGGCATGGCGCCAGGTGTGGAGCTTTACAGTTACTCGGCATCGATGGTCGAGAGCCGGATGGCGGGCAACGTCGATGGCCTGGACATCACCAATCATTCGTATGGGATTCCGCGAGGCCTCTGGGAGGTGCGGGCGTGGAACATTCCCTCGGGGTTGGGTGGCGTTCAGACACGAAGCTATTCGACCTGGGAAGGCGAATGGGACATCATCCGGCACGATCCAGCGCACGGGCGGTATGGCGCTCATGCTCGGGCGCTGGATACGGTGCTGGTGAATCAACCGAATCTGCTGAGCATCTGGGCGGCGGGCAACGAACGCGGATCGGCCGCCAATCGGTATACGGACCTTCACGGCGATGGGCGCTACGTGGCGCGGTTCAGCCAGAGCTACATCAACCAGACCGGCGTCGATGGCGTGGCGCTGGGCAACCGGTATTTCCTGATCAGCGCCCAGGACTACCCGCTACCCGGATTGAAGCCGGGGGGGTATGACAGTCTCACCGATCTGCAGACGGCCAAGAACTCGCTGGTGGTGGGCGCTGTCAATGATCACACATTCAGCGCACACAGCCCCGCCCTGATCCGAACGAGCACATTCACCAGCTACGGCCCGACCAATGATGGTCGCCTGGGCATCGATGTGGTGGCCAACGGCACGACACTGCGCTCGGCGAGCAATCTCGGGGATGCGGTCTACATCTCCATGAGCGGCACATCCATGGCAGCGCCCAATGCCGCGGGCACCGCAGCGCTGCTGCTGCAGCATTGGCGCGACTCGGCAGGGGGGTACACGCCTAATTCAGCTTCGATGAAGGGGCTCCTGATGCATACGGCTACCGATGTCATTCAGGATGGACAGATCGGGCCGGACTATCGCAGCGGCTACGGACTGATCAACGCCGTCGAGGCGGCACGGTTCATCGATCACGCCGTTGCCTGGTCTGACGATTCGCTAAAGGATCACTTCCGAGAGGACAGATTGTCGCAGGGTGAAGCTTGGAGCATGGACCTGATGGCCGCCGGTGGGGCGCTCAAAGCTTCACTGAGCTGGCTCGACCCGGTTCCAAGTTTCCTGCAGAGCGGGCTCGACGATCGGCGTAGCGTGCTGGTCAACAATCTTGATCTCTGGATCACCGATGGGAACGGCACGGTTTATTTCCCCTGGACGCTGGATGTCGAGAATCCTGATGCGCCGGCGAAGCGTGACCAACCCAATCGCGTGGACAATTTCATCCAGGTCCTGATCGACGACCTGCCGCCACACTCGCTGCTGACCCTGAACATCGATCACTTCGGCCCGCTGCGCGGCGGTCAGCAGGATTTCAGCCTGTTTGTATCCGGGGCATATGAGATGACCTCGGTGCCGGAGCCGGCTTCTCTGGCGCTGATGGTCCTGGGGGCTGCGGTCATGGGGTGCCGGCGACTCACCGCGTCGACCGCCACGAGCATGTAAAAGCCCAGTGGACAGCAGATTAGGACTTGCGCGGCGATTGGGCATGAAGTCCGCCTGGCCGGCCACTCATCGAAGGCTGGTCGGCGGGCATTGAATTCGACCATGCTTGAATGCAAGTCGTCGGCGAGATAGCCTATTCCCAGCGGGATCAGATTCGGACTTTTATTCAGAGTCCTCAATGATCCTGAGACTGGAGCTTACGTTGACTCATGTCTCCGGCCGCGCCTTCACGCTGGTTGAGTTGCTGGTGGTCATCAGCATCCTGGCCTTGCTGATCAGCCTGATGCTTCCGGCGCTGGGTATGGCCCGTGTGGCCGCGCGGGAGACGGTTTGCGCGGTCAACGTCAGGACCTTCACGCAGACCGCTGTGTCCTTTGCCGCGGAACACCGGGGTTGGTTGCCACACATGGGCCATGGGGATGCTCAGAGTCATCAGGAATCAGGCGGCGAGGGTCGGCCGTATTACATCCATCGATTCTGGCGGGATCACCTCACCGGGCCGCTGGGGATGGTGCGCCCCAACTTTTACTCACCGACCAATGATGCGTGGAACGACGATGCGTTCTGGTCGTTCACCTCTTCCCGGGCGGTCATTGGATACTTCTATTTCGGGAACCGTCCGGCCCTGGAGAATTCGGTGCGAAGCGCGGTGATGGGCGCGGGGAGCGATCCGGCGGTCACCGTCTTTCCGCAAAGGATCGATCGCCCATCGTTTACGGACATGGTGGTGTCCGATCTCAATCGCAAGTGGCCGACATCCAACCCCACGTTCAGTACGCCCGGCGATCCTAAACGTTGGGGTTCGAATCATCTCTACGACGCCGACGCCGTCGAGATCAATAAATCCCATGTCGGAAGCATCGATGGCGGCATTCGGACGGTGCCCGGCGATCGCGTGATATTTCGCTTCAACTATCAAAGCGTGCGGTTCCACTGGTAGTCAGCGACCGGCGATCGCTTCAGCTCGCCTTACTCATCCAGATGCGAGGCCAGGCGATCGGCATGTTCGATCAGCCATCGGACCTTGCGTTCGACCATGCGGAGGATGCCGATTCCCTCCATGCGGCCGAAGTTTCCCGTGGCGGCGATGGGGATGGCCGCCTCGGCGACGAGGGCCTCGATCATCAGCCAGGGGATGGTTCGCAGCTCGGCTCGCGAGATCACAGCGCCGGGTGTGTGGTCGTAGGCTCGCAGAAACCGCTTGTATCGGCCTTCGTCGATATAGTCCGGCCAGGTTTCCGGATCATCACCGCCGCCGAGGATGGAAAACTGCAGGGCACCGTTGGCGATGTCGGTGACCCTTTGCTGAAGTCTGGCCGCATCGTAGTCGATCACCGCGACGACCTTGGATTTTCGAAACAGCATGTTGCCCGGGTGCCAGTCGGAATGGACGATCTGCATCGGCCAGTCGGTCATGCCGATTTCGTTGACCTTGCGCGCCGCATCGGTGTAGCTTTTTTCGAGGAACGCGAGGGTCTGGGCCAGTTCACCGGCGCTGATGGGTGAAGGCTCGACGCGGTTGAGCCGTTCAAGGGTCTGAGGGATGAGCTTGAGCGAGGAAACGACGCTGCGCGCCGCGTGATAGCAGCCCCGAGGCGGCTCGTAATCCGGTTCGTAACCCAGCAGCAGCTTGTGGAACAGGGCCAGCGTATGGCCGCTCTCGGCGGTCGCTTCCAGCGAGTTGTCGTAGCTGGTGCCCTTGATGAACTCGAACAACTCGTAGATGCGCCCGCGGAATTGCAGCATCGAATTGTTTTCCGCCTTGGTGCCGATCAGGTGTGGCAGGGGGAACCGTCGCTCGGAGAGGAACATCTGAAGCCCGTGACAGAACGCGACCTTGAAGGGATCGTCTTTGCCGCGCGCCCGGCGTTTGAGGAGGAACAACCCCTCGCTGGACCGGATGATGAGCTTAGGCGCCTTGCGCGAGCCGCGGGGAAAATCCTCGATCGCCTCGATGATGCCCACATCGTAATGCGAAAGCACCATGGCCAGTTCATGCGGATCAAACAGTTCGCGACCGTGGCTGTCGACGCGGGCACCGGTGACGCTTCCGGTACCCGATGGCGCGTGTACGCCCAATTCTTCGGTGTTCGGCAGCGAAGTTGGCGTCGGGTCCTGGCTCATCGGCATCCTGATGGGAGGTTCGCGAGGCGGCGTCACTCGACGTTCTGGACCTGTTCCTTGATCCGGTCGATCGCCCCCTTGACCTCGACGATCGCCCGGTTGATGGAGGCATCACCGGATTTACTTCCGATGGTGTTGGCCTCGCGCAGGAGTTCCTGCGTGAGAAAGTCCAGCGTGCGCCCCACCGGCCGAGGGTCTTCATCACCGATCAGTTGATTGAACTGATCGAGATGGGCGCGGATTCGGGACAGTTCCTCGTTGATGTCGGCGCGTTCGGCGAAGATGCCGATCTCGCGGATCAGGTCCACCTGGTCGACCTGGAGCTGGGCACGGGCCAGCAGGTCATCGATGCGCGACCGCAACCGCGTATGGTATTCCTCGATCACCGTCGGCGCGCGTTGTGCGACCTGGTCCAGTTGTCGGCGAATGTCATCGCGGTAACGCTCGAGGTCCTGGCGAATGCCCCGGCCTTCGGTGTTCCGCATTCGAATCAGTGAATCCGCCGCTTTCTCGGCCAGTTCCAGCGCGACCGGCCGGGCGTTATGGAGAATGCTCTCTTCATCCGGTTCCTCGACGACGCCCGGTAGCGCCAGCAGGTTGGCCGGATCGATGGTCATCTTCAGGCCCGCATCATCGCCGACGGCCTGTCGGAGCTGGTCAAGATAGTTCCGAATGACCGCTTGGTTGATCGCCTTGGCCGAACCAACCCCGGTGCCGTACATGCGAAGCGTGAGCGTCACCGACCCGCGGGCCAGCTTGCGGCGGATCAGGGCATCGAGTTCCGGCTCGAGCCCGGCCACCACGTCGGGCAGGCGCATCGAGCACTTGAAATAGCGATTGTTCAGGCTCCGCAGTTCCAGCGAGTAATGGACCTCATCCACGGAAGTGGAGGCTTCGCCGAAACCGGTCATGGATCGAATCAATGCGTTAGCTCCGGGCGAAGATGCTGGGCTGAAGCCCGCCGCCGTGCGGGGCCGAGGACGAGCGCATCTCAGGGATCGGGCTGATCCCGGACCATGGCTTTATCGGTCGGGCGGGTAAACCGTCTTCAGGTTGGGCGACAACGCCCCGGTACCCCTCCAGGCGCTCCATCATGGAAAACCGTGGATCGGAGGCGCATCCGCGGCTTCGGCGACCTCGGCCTTGATCTGCCAGGTGATGAACATCGACAGGGTCAGAAAGGTCACGAACGATGCGACCGTCACCCACGTGAGCACATCGCCGACCTTGGAGCCGAAAGCGGTCTGGGAAGCGCCCGCCGGGCCGCCACCGCCGCCAGCGCCGCCAAACGCGCCGGTTAGCCCGCCGCCTTTGGGTTTCTGAACCAGCACCACCAGAATCATCAGCACCGAGACCAGAACGAAATACACCGCCATCGCCTGTACCACGCCGACAAGCAGGGTCAGGAGCAGAAAGAAGCCGACGATAACGGCGAGCACAATGGCCAGACCGCCGAACAAACCCATACCCATTTCGATTCACCCTTTCTCTGAGCGTGCCGCCGCGGCCTGGACGATGGTCAGAAACTCATCGGACTTGAGCGAGGCTCCACCGATCAGGCCGCCATCGATATCGGGCTGGGCGAAAAGTTCGGCGGCGTTGGAACCTTTGACCGAGCCGCCGTACTGAATTCGTGTCGATTGGGCAATCTTACCATTGAAAAGGCTGGCGATCACCTCACGGCAGGCCGCATGGGCCGCCTGGGCGTCCTGGGGCGTTGCCGTTTTCCCGGTTCCGATGGCCCAGACCGGCTCGTAGGCCACGGTGAGCCTGGCCATCTGCTCGGGTTTAACGCCCGCCAGCCCGTAGGCGAGCTGTGCCGCGTTAATGGCATCGGTCTTCCCCGCCTCCCGCTGCTCCAGCTTTTCGCCGATGCAGAGGATCACTTCCATGCCCGCCTCGAGGCCTGCCTGCACTTTGTCGTTGATCAATGTCTCGGGCTCGCCGATGATGTGCCGCCGCTCACTGTGACCCACCAGAACCGCCGCGACCCCGTGGTCTTGCAGCATCGAGAGGCTCACTTCGCCCGTAAAGGCTCCGTTGGCAGCGGGATAGAAATCCTGAGCCCCCAGCAGAACCCCTGGGTTGGGCTGGCCTTGAAGCACGGTGGAAACCTCCACCAGATAAGGGAAAGCCGGAAAGACCGCCACATCGACGGCCGGGGTGTTACAGGAGTTGGCCACAGCGCGGGCCAGGGCATGGGCCTCGCTGGTGTGAAGGTTCATTTTCCAGTTACCACCCACAAAGGGCTTGCGACTGACCACGGTCAATACTCCAGAGGGCGGGAGAGCGGGCTCGGCAACGCACGCCGACGGCCCGGGATTCCATACGGATCGCAGAGTATAGCGAGGTCGGAGCCGGGCTTCATCTCAATAAAGGACTGGCTGGTCGGCCATTGGGCCGCCTTTGTGGCGCGGCGATGCGGCGCAGGTGGCCGGCGGCGGCCCGCGGCTTGCTCATGAAAGGGGTGGTGCCTCGGGGTTGGTCGGCGGTTGGAGCCGCCGTCGGAACGCCCCAGTCTGGAGAAAACTCCATGAATGCCCAGCCAATCGCGCATCCAGGACCGGTCAGCGCAGCGACCAAGCCCACGACGATGACCGACTCCGACAAAGCCGAAGATGCGCAAGAGACCAGAAGTTTCGCGCAACAACTGCGCCAGGCCGCCGGGCCGCGCTGGACTCGGGATCAGATTCGCGAGGTCGCCGGTGAGTTCGTCGCCATCGCCTTTTTCGATCCCCTGTTCAAGCAGATACGTGAGGATCCGCTGCGCAGCGATCTGTTCAGCGGTGGGCGGGGCGAAGAAGTCTTTCAACCTCAACTTCACGCCGAACTGTCCAGGCGGATGGCCCACGCCCGGAGCATGCCCCTGGTCGAGGCGATCACCGAAAGCTTCGCCAATAGCCTCAGGCTGCGCGATTCGGCACACAAAGTAGGAGGAAACACGAATGAGTCAGGAGTTGATCCGCGAGCTTCAAGCGGTCCTTCAGAGTGAGTTGGAGTTTCACGAGCAGTTGGCGGGGCTGGTGGAGCGTCAGATTCTGGCCGCGCGCCAGGCCCAGGCCACCCTGCTGCGTGATCTTTGCATTCAAGAGCGGGCACTAACCCGTTCGATCGCCAGCGCCGCTGAAAAGCGAATGACCCTGGTCGCCAAGCTATCGGAGCGGTACCAGCCGGAGACCAGCGAGCCTTTGAGTCTCAAGGCGCTGTGCGCGGTATTGCCCTCGCCGTTGGGCGAGCAGGTGCTTCCCCTGCGCGAGCGGCTTTACGACCGCATGAGCCGACTGGCGCAGCGGGTTCGCCTCCTCCGGGCGACCGGTGATTCGCTGCTGATGCACATGCAGGGTGTGGTTCGCACGCTGGCGACCCGGATGAGCAGGACCGGGGTCTACCCGGCCGGCCGGCATACCGATCGCCAGGCGTTATCGGTCAGTACCTTCAGCGCCACGGCCTAGGTTCGGGTCAACGGCCGTCGCCGATCTGATCCGTTGGGTTCCAGGCGCCAGGCATCCGGTTTGCCTGATAGGTCCGTTGGATCGAGTTGCCGCGCAAAAACCGCCGGCCTTACCTGGAATTGCCCATGGGATTGACCAGTTCATTGATGATCGGCCGTTCGGGCCTGATGAGCAGCCAGGCCGCGATCGAAGTGGCGGGCAATAACCTTGCCAACGCGACGAACCCGGCTTACCACCGTCAGGTGGCCAATCTGACCGGCATGGGCGTGCGCGAGATCGGGCAGGGGATGTTCGTGGGCCGGGGGGTGCAGCTTGAGTCGATCACCCGGGTCATTGATGAGGCATTGGAGCGGCGACTCCGGAACGCGATCAGCGACCAGGCCGGCACCCAGGCCCGCCAGGAATACCTCCAACGCATCGAGGCGATTCACAACGAATTCACCGACGTCGATCTGTCCAGCCATCTCAACCAGTTCTTCAACAGTTGGAGTGAACTGGCCAACCGGCCGGAAGACCTTTCGCTCAGATCTCTGGTCGTGGCCGAAGGCATGAAGCTGGGGGCCTATATTCAGCGGCAGTATCAATCGCTGATCGACACGCGCGAGCAGCTCGACGCCTCGATCACGCAGTCCGGGGCGCGCGTCGCCGACATTCTGGATCAGTTGGCGGCGCTGAATAAATCCATCGTGGCCGCGGAGTCGGGCAGGGGCGGCGCTCACGATCTGCGGGATGAGCGCGACCGTCTGATGACGGAGCTGGCCGGATACATCGACATCACGACGGTCGAACAGGCCAACGGCGTCATTGACATCCACGTGGGTTCGACACCGATCCTGCTCAACGGCAACAATCGGGGATTCGAAGTTCGCCGGGAAACGATCGATGGAGACCTGTCCATCTCGCTGCACATCAAGGCCGATGGCACGGAACTGAGACCGGCATCCGGCCGTCTGGGGGCACTGATTCAGGCTCGCGAGCATGACATCGGTGATGCGATGGAGAAGCTGGACAAGCTGGCCCACGAGCTGATCTACGAAGTCAATCGTATCCATACCGGCGGGCAGGGCATGCAGGGGCACACCAGCCTGACCGGTACCAACCGCGTGCTGGATACATCGCTTCCGTTGAACGATCCGGAGGCGGGTCTTGGATTCGAGCCGACGCACGGCAGCTTTCTGATCCACGTGACCCAGAAATCCTCATCGCATCGAAGCACGGTGCAGATTCCGGTGGACCTCGATGGCATCGGAGCTGACACCTCGCTCGACGGCCTGGCCGCGTACATCACCGCCAATGTCGATCACCTGACGGCCGCGGTCACATCCGATGGGCGTCTTCGTATGCAGACGAGCTCGGGCGATTTCGAGGTGAGCTTTTCCGATGACAGCAGCGGTGTTCTGGCCGCGCTGGGGGTCAACACGTTTTTCACCGGATCGAGCGCCCGTGACATGGATGTCCGCGCTGATCTTCAGGGCAACCTCCGGCTGCTCAATGCCGGGCAGGAGCACCTCGCCGGCGACAACCGCAATGCGTTCGCGATCGAGGGGATTCGGGACAGGGCGATGGACCGGCTTGATGGCCTGAGCGTGACGCAGTTCTGGAGCCGTCATGTCGAGGATCTGGCGGTCAAGCTCGGGCAGGCGAATCAGAGGCTCGAATCCGATCGGATCGTCACTGAAAACCTGACCAACCAGCGTAATAGCTACAGCGGGGTGAACATCGATGAGGAAGCGATCAACCTGCTGACGTTCCAGCGTGCCTACCAGGGCAGCGCGCGGTTCATCTCCGTCATTGATGAAATGTTCCAGACCCTGTTGGGCCTGGTGTAGTGAGGATCCAGCCATGAGCGGCATGCCCCCCTCGGCCATCGGCCGAACCTCAACCCTGATGAAGGCGGACCTGCTCAGCAGCGCGCTGCGCAAGACGCAGTCCGAACTGATGCGGCGTGAGATTGAAATGTCCACGCTGATGAAGGTGCATCGACCATCGGATGCCCCGGCGGATACGGCCAACATTCAGTACCTGCAGGGCATGATGGAAAAGCGACGGCAGTGGGACCGTAATCTCGAGCATGCTTCGGGCATGCTCGGGGTCACCGATGTCGCGCTTGGGGATGTCACGGACATCCTGCTGGATGCCAAGGGCATCGCCTCGGGCCAGATCGGCGTGGGCTCCAACGCCGACACGCGTCTGAGTCAGGCGGCGATCATCGATGGTCAGCTTCAGGCAGTGATGGAGATCGCCAACCGCAAGTACGCGGGCGTGAGCCTGTTCGGCGGTCTGGCCGGTGGCCGCGCCGGGGAGATGTTTGAATCGTTCATGGGCGGTGTGCGTTATCGGGGGGATACATCGAATCTGGCCACACAGATCGGCCTCAACCGCCCGCTTGAAATCAATTCCAATGGCATGGATGCCTTCGGCGCCGTGTCGGCCCGCGTCAGTGGAATCGCCGATCTTCAGCCGCTGCCGGCGGCGAATACGAGGCTCAGCGATCTGGATGGAGCGCAGGGGCTGGGCGTCCGCCGTGGTGAGATTCACCTGCGGGTCAACGGCGTGGAAACGATGGTGGACCTGACCTCCGCCGAGACGGTGGGCGATGTGGCCGTTCGAATCCATGCCGCGATCGAGGCCATCGATCCGACCGCCGGAGGCTTCGCCTTCGTTCCTGGACAGAGTGGCTTCAGCTTTACGGCGAGTCCGGGCAGCCTGATCCGCATCGAAGACCCGGCCGGCGGCCGAATGGCCAAGGACCTTGGCATTGACATGGCCGTTTCGGCGACGACGGCTCCGGGCGATCCGATCAATCCGCGATTGACCATGCTCACACGACTGAGCGACCTTGAGCATCCGGTGGACTTGTCCGGGGGACTGAAGATCACGGTTGGCGCGACCACGCGAATCGCCGATTTCAGCTCCGCCCAGACCATCCAGGACCTGGTCAACGAGATCAACCGACTGGACATGGGCTTGCGCCTGGAGATCAATCAGGCCAAGCGTGGTCTTTCGCTTTACACGGATGTGAGTGGTGTGGAGGTCTCCATCGGAGAGAACGGCGGGGGCACGACCGCCCGTGACCTTGGTCTGCGTTCCTTTGGCGAGGACACATTGCTGGCCGATTTTCAGTTCGGGCTTCGAGGGGTGACACGCGTGCAGGGCGAGGACGATTTCCGGGTGGAGTTGAAGGATGGGCGGGCGTTCGAGGTCAACATGGATGGGGCGATCACCGTTGGTGATGTGCTTGAGAAGATGCGTCAGTCGGCCCTGGCGGCCGGGATCGCCATCGGTGATCCGGGTAATGCGGCTTCGGAATTGAATATCGGACTGGCGTTAGATGGCAATGGTTTCCGCCTTGAGGACAACACCACCGGTGGCGGGGAGTTCGCCGTTCGAACGTTGGGCCTGAGCCTTGCGGCGGTGGATCTTGGCATCGCGCACAACGCCGGCTCGGGTGATGTGATCCAGGGCAAGGATATGGCCAAGGTCCGCGTCGAAAGCGTGTTCACCCATTTGATTCATTTGCGTGATGCGCTGGCCACGAATGATGAACGTGGCATCGTGTTTGCTGGAGATCGGATGGAAGGGGACATCGAGCAACTGGCCCGAGTGCGTGCCGAAGTCGGC
Organism: Phycisphaeraceae bacterium; assembly: GCA_020831765.1. Classification (GTDB taxonomy): domain Bacteria; phylum Planctomycetota; class Phycisphaerae; order Phycisphaerales; family Phycisphaeraceae; genus JAFIFY01. The sequence goes on from JAFIFY010000056.1 coordinate 11,931, forward strand.
GTACGCGGGCAACTGGTTGCCCAGCACCAGGAAAGGTCCGCTGACTTGAACGTTCAGGAACACAGCCAGTTGAGTCTCCTGCGGGATGCGGACATGACCGAGTCGATCAGCCGTTACATGCAGTTGACACAGCAACTGCAAGCCACGATGCAGACCGGCTCCCTGGGGTTGCAGACGAGTTTGCTTGATTTCCTGCGCTAGGGCGCGGGAATTGCGCGGGTTCGTGCGGCAATAGGCCGACGCATGAGCCCACTCACCACCGGCAGGATGCCGACGGCTTGAGCCACGGGCCGGTGAGCCAGGAAGGTCGGCCTTCAAGGATCGTGAACATGCAGATTCAAACCACACGCTTCGGTACGATCGAGATCGATGATTCGCGGATCATCACGTTTCCCAAGGGGCTTCTGGGTTTCCCCGATTTCACGCGCTACGCGATGATCGAGGCTTCGGAGGATCCTTGCTTCTGGTGGCTGCAATCGATCGAAGCCCCGGACCTGGCCTTCGTCGTGACCGACCCGATGCTCTTTGTGCCCACCTACCGCGTGCCGATCCGGCGCGAGCAGATGGATGAGCTGGGGATGCGGGGCATTGAGCAGTCACAGGTTCTGGTCATCGTCAACAAGCACGAGACCGTGTTGACCGGCAATCTGCAGGGCCCCCTGGTGATCAACTGCCACACACTCGAGGGCGAACAGATGGTGCTGTCGGATCGCAGGTTCAACACGCGGGTTCCGCTGGTGGAACTGGACCGCGAGGTTCAACCGCTTCGCCAGTCGGCCTGAGCCACGGCCCGGCGGATCGATCGGAACCCTGGGCATACAGACTTGTCCGCCGTCAGGCCTCCGATCGGACACGTGGGAAGTGAATTCGTGTCAGTTGAACCGTGCACTGGCCACGCCCATGGGATGGGATACGGCCGGCCGGTTCATTGGGAACCTCCAGAAAACCGCGGACTCCAGGGAAGGAGTTGACTGCAATGCTCGTTCTGTCACGCCAGAAAGATGAAACCATCATGATCGGTGATGAAGTGGAAATCACCGTCGTGGATATTCGTGGCGACAAAGTTCGCCTGGGCATCACCGCCCCTCGCCAGATCGCTGTGCATCGCAAGGAAGTCTACGATGCGATCCGCAGGGAAAACGAGGCGGCCATGAATCTCCCCGTGGACCAGGTCAAGGATGCGGCGCAGAAAATGCGCGGCTTACGACGCGCATGAATCGACCTCGCCCCACCCACCATCGTCTCGGCCCGGCCTTGCCCGTCGCCGATGTCGCCCACGGCCATCGATTAATCGTTTCTTTGCCTCTGAATCGCCGTCATGGCACACCGCTTGCTTCAAACAAGCGTAACCACACCCCGGATCGTCGTATCGATCCGCCGGTCGACAGTCAAGGAGGATTGTCATGAGTCGCATCAACACCAACGTCTCATCCATGATCGCCCAGTCCAATCTGGCCCGTTCCAACAAGGACATGGCCGTGAGGCTGCAACGCCTCAGCACCGGGCTGGCCATCAACCGCGGCGCTGACAACCCCGCCGGTCTGATCGTTTCCGAACGCCTTCGGAGCGAAATCCGCGGCGTCGGTCAGGCGGTCGACAACGCCGAGCGGGCTTCCAATGTCATCTCCACGGCCGAGGCGGCGCTGCAGGAAATCTCCACGCTGCTGACCGATATGAAGTCGCTGATCGTCGAGGCGGCCAACACCGGCGCATTCTCCAAGGAGGAAGTGCGGGCCAATCAGCTTCAGATCGACTCGGCCATCGAATCGATCACCCGCATCAGCAACACCACCAACTTCGCCGGCCTCAAGCTGCTCAACGGGTCGCTGGACTATGTGACCAGCGGAATCAACCCCGCTCATGTCAAGGATGTGGCCATTCGTGGCGCTAATTTCGGCTCCGCCCCATACATCCCGGTCCAGGTTGAAGTGCTCGCCTCGGCCCAGCGCGGCGCGCTGCACGTTCCGGCCACCGCCACGTCGGGCACACACGGCGCGCTGCTCTCCAGTGTCGCGGTCGAGATTCAGGGTGGCACGGGCGTGGAAGTCTTCAGCTTCACCAGCGGCATGACCATGCAGCAGATGGTGACCGCGATCAACACCGTCTCCGAGGCGACAGGTGTCACCGCATCGCTGGCCGTGGCCTCCAATGCTTCATCAGGCATCGTACTTCGGAGCAACGAATTCGGCTCCGATGCCTTCGTCTCGGTTCGCAAGTTGCCCGGGGGCGGTACCTTCAACACCTTCGCCGGACAGGGCGGGCCCGCCGCCGTTCACAGCAGGGGCGAGGATGTGCTGGCCCTGGTCAATGGAAGCCTGGCGCTGGGCGAAGGCCTGGATATCCGCATGAACTCGGTCATGCTCAACGTCGAGATGAGCCTGTCGGCCGAATTCGCCACGACGATCGGCTCAACCAACTTCGACATCACCGGCGGCGGAGCCAAGTTCCAGATCGGCCCATCGGTCAACGTTCAACAGCAGGCCAGCTTCGGTATCCAGTCCGTCGCCGCCAGCCGGTTGGGCAACGCCGATGTGGGCTTCCTCTCCTCGGTGCGAACCGGTGGCGCTAATGCCCTGGTCAAGGGTGGCGTCACGGCGGATGTCCAGGCTAAGAAGGCCTCGTCGATCGTGGACGCGGCCATCGATCAGGTCGCCATCATGCGTGGCCGCCTCGGCGCGTTCGAGCGAAACACGCTGGACACCACCATCCGAAGCCAGCAGATCGCGCTGGAGAATCTGACCGCCTCGGAATCAAGCATCCGCGATGCCGACTTCGCCGCGGAAACCAGCAAACTCACTCGGGCCCAGATTCTGGTCAACGCCGGAACCTCAACCCTCGCCCTGGCCAACAGCACCGCACAAAGCGTGCTCTCACTCCTCGGCTAAAACCCCCGAACCCCCCCGGAAGCCGAGCCCCCCGGAAGCCGAACCCCCGTAAGCCGGCCCCCGGAAGCCAGCCTCCCGGCCCCGGAACTCCCGGGAAGCGAAGGTTGACCCCCGGCGGATGAGCAGGGGATTTCCCTGGGGCGGGCCGCCTTGCTGAACTGGGGATTCCGGAAGTTGGAAGAGCCCCAAAATGCCCAAGGGGCATCAGCCACGACTCCGCTGATGCCCCTTTTTCTATTGGTGATCGAGCGCCGGGGCGCGGCGGGGGCCATGTACGACTCACTCGCTCGAGCGCGATGTGCCTTCAGGGGCTGCCCGGGGTGGGCCATAAGCCCAATGCGGAGTTTCAGTTGGAAACGGTCAATCGGAACCCGGCCTCCATGGGCTCGCCTTCGGTCGGCTTGAAGAAAGCCTCAAGCCCCAGGCGGGCGCCGGTGGACAGGGTATCTGGCAGTTGAAGCCGGAACAGATAGGCCCGCGTGATCGGATCGTAGAATCGCCGCTGATCCGTGAGGGTTAGCACATCGATCTCCCAGCGATGAACGCGGCGGGCCCGGTCGATCTCACCTTGCCGGGTGACCGGGAAAAGGTCCAGCCGAGCCCGCCCGACGGCCTTGGTCGAGTCGCCCGCCGCATCCAGAAACTCCAGCCGCGCCTCGATGAGTTGACTTCCCGGCTCGCCAACGATCCGGGTGCTCGGATAAACCCGCATTGATCGCGGCCCCAGCTCGAACCGGTCCGACCCGGTCTCGACCAGATTGGGCACACGAGGCTGCAACCGCCAATCCGCACACCCCACCCCCCCGACCGTGGGCGAGGCCAAAGCGAGAACCCCCAGAATGCGCCAAAAGGCGCAAAAAATGCTGTGGATGCGGTGAAAGCTCATTCTTCAAGGATACCGCCGCCCTGTGCCTGAGGGCAAGACGCTGACCGCCGCGCACCACCCTGGTGACCGGATCGGACTCCCCCAGCAATAGGAAAGGCGCGGCCGGGTCTCCCACCCGCCGTTCCGGCCGTCTGGCAATCACGCTCCGATGCCGTTACACTAACCACGGAATCGACGGTCCGGCCGCGCCCACCCACGCCCGGCGGCCACCGAAACCCACCACGGGGTGTAGCGCAGCTTGGTAGCGCGTCTCGTTCGGGACGAGAAGGTCGGAGGTTCAAATCCTCTCACCCCGACTTTTCTTCAAAAAGGGCCGTTCGACGAGAAAATCGAACGGCTTTCTTTTTGTCAACACAAGACTTACGTCGCTAACCTTACGGTTCAAACTGACCAGCTCCAGCAACTCCCGTTTCTGGGCCGAGTTTGAACCGCGCCACAATTCCACCAGATTCTGGCTGAATTCGAACGTCGCCAGCGCCACTTCGCCGCAGGCGGGGTCGAACTTGGCGGCCTCGTCGAGTTGGCGCTCGACCTCTTCGAGCTGCGCCTTCAGGTCGAACGATTTGATCTGGAACGTCTGCTCGTCGATGGAGCCGGCCAGGTAACCGTTGAGCAGGCGGTCCTGCATGTTGACCAGCTCGGTGCGGCGCTTGGTGAGGATGCGCTTCTGCTCGGCCTGGACGGTGCCGACCTGGCTAAAGCTCGCATCCAGCGCCTTGCGGAACCACTGAGCGTGCCGATCGGGCAGCCTGACGGCGTCCAGTTCCTTCTCGATGGCGTGATTGATCTCGGCCTCGCGCCAGCGAATCCTCGGGTGCCCGGCGTCGGGATGGTTGTTGCCGCACCGGTAGTAGACGTGCTCGTTGCAGCCGCCGCCGTTGAGTTTTCGGCGGATGAGCTCACCTGTCATGGCAAAGTCGCAGCAGGCGCAACGGAGGATGCCTCCGGAGAACGCGATGTCGGGGTTGCCCGTCCGCCGGTTGCGGCCGTGGAGGATATCCTGGCAGATGTTGAACAACTTTCGGTCGATCAGCAGGTGGTAGCGGCCTTCGAATACCTGGCCGTTGCGCTTGAGCTCGCCAATGTAGAAGCGGTTGTTGAGGATGTATGACAGCGCCGTGCGATGGAAACGCGGTTGGCTGGGCTGATAGGTGTGCCCCTCGGCGGCGAGCTGGTCGGCCAGGCTCTTGAAGGTGAATCGCCCACTGGCATAAAGCTCGAAGATTCGGACGACCGTCTTGGACTTCGCCGGATGCGGCACGACTGGTTCGTTGCGGTCGTCCACGTTCATGTACCCGTACGGCGCGAGACCCGTCGGCCAGCCTTGCCGTACCTTCTCGTCCATGCCCTTGATGACCTCGGTGCGGAGGTTGTCCGAGTAATACTGGGCCACCGCCGCCATCACGTTGAACGACAGAGCGCCCGCAGCACCGGGGCCGAACTGATTTTCGACGAAGGTCAATTGCACGCCGCAGGTATCTTCCAGTTCCTGCAGCCGAACCGCGTCACGCATGTTCCGGCAGACCCGGTCCAGCTTGTGGGCGAAGATGGCGTTGATCTTCTCACGCTTGGCGTTGGTCTTGACCCACTTGAACATCTGGTTGAACGCGACCCGATCGGCACCACGCTTGGCCGACTCGGCGACCGCGAACTCGCGGACAATGGTCCAGCCCGCCTTCGCCGCCTTGTCGCGCATGGCGCGGGTTTGTGCGTCGATGGAATAGCCTTCACGCTGTTCGCGGGACGACACTCGTGCCCAGGCCACTACGTTCATTGGTCGTTGCCCTCCCTTCGCAATCGCAGCAGCAACTCGCCCATTCGTTTGACGTTCATGAGAATCTCCACGGCTTCGTCTTCGCTGATCGGGCGGCCATACGAATCCGACCAGAGCTCGATGGTCTCGGCCAGCAGCTCGTCGGAAATCCATGCCACCGACAGTGGCCGCCCCCGGCCCTGCAAGTGGCGCTCTCCGACACCGGCGACAGTTACCTCATCCGGGGCAGTAAATCCAGTCGACTCAGAAAGATTTTCGGCCGGCGGGTCGAGCGTGCATGTGCATGATTCGCGGTCATTCATTCCTCCCGCTCCTTGGGATCGAGACCCTTCAATCGAGAGTTCAGGCGGCGAATGATGCGGTCGACGGTGTGCCAGCCGCATCCGACCTGCTTGGCGATCTGTACGATGGGCAGGTCGTCGGCCAGCCCACTGCAGACCTGCTGCTCACGCGGCGACAGCTTTGCCACAGCGCTGGCGACATCGATCGTGCGCGGATCGACTTCGTCGCGGCTGAACTCCGTGGCGTTCTGGCCGAACCGTTCGACGTGCATGCGGTAGCGCGTTTCCGCTCGCTTCATCTTCCGCAGGCGGTTGTCAATGATCGGCACCAGCGCTGTGCGTTCGATCGCTCCGTTGGCATGCTTGGGGTCGTACTTGAACTCAAGGATGACGAGCACCGCTTCCTGCAGGGCGTCGGGCATCTCATGCGGCTTGAATCCGCAGCGTTTGGCGCGACTGATGATGAGGTTGATCTTCCATTTCTCGATGATTCCGTCGTAGCTTGGCATTTCCATGTTGGCAGCCTTTCGTTCGTGGCTTGGATTGCTGCGCCGAGAACGTCTCGGCGTGACGCACGAAGGTTCTGCCAACCATCTGGGTCACGTCTCTAAGCCTGAAGATGGCTCGTGAAACTCATATGGGTCGCTACATGGGCGGTAAGCGCGAGCAATATGTGACCCCCTAACCCATATGGCAGCCCATATGAGTTTTGGGCGGCGCGGCGAGATTTGGGGCTGAGCGGGTAATCACTCTGCGACGGGCGATGGCGGCGAGCGCATCGCTCCGCTCAAGGGAGTCCGACAATGCCGCAGAACGTAGGGAACAACCTGGCCATCGACCTGAGCGTGTTGAGCACTGAGCCGGCTGACGAATACCACGCCAGGGCGGGCGAGTATCTGTCGAGCCATCAACTGCTCGACTTCATGACCTGCCCGTGGCTCTACCGCAAAAAGCAACTCGGCCTGATTTCTGACCAAGACACGCCGGCGCTTCTGCTTGGCCGCGCCACTCACGTCCGCATCCTCGAAGGCCGCGACGCCTATGAGACTCAGTTCGCGGTCGGCGGTCCCATCAATCCGCGCACGGGCAAGCCCTTTGGCTCAGCCACTAAGGCCTTTGCCGAATGGGCCGAGGCTCAGGGCAGGCCAGTACTCTCCCACGACAACGTCGAACTGATTGAGCAGATGGCCTCGGGCGTCGCCATGAACAATGAAGCCGTCGATTTGCTTCTCTACGGGCGATCCGAAGGTGTGATTCGCACCACCTATTGTGAGACCCCGTGCCAGGCGCGCTTTGACTGGATTCATCCTCATCGTGGCCTGATTGACTTGAAAACCACCACCGACTTGACTTGGTTTGAGAACGACGCCAAGCGCCGGCGCTACCACAACCAGGTGGCGTTCTACCAGGCCGTTCTCGCCCAGGTGATCGACCAGATGGTGCCTGTCTATCTCATCGGCATCGAAAAATCCGAACCGTTCCGCTGCGGCGTGTGGCACGTCAGTGACGACACGCTCGCCATCGCTAGGCAGGAGAACGAGGAAGCGATTCGTCGGCTTCGTCGCGCATGGGAGATCGACGCCTTTCCGACCGGCTACGAGGTCATCCGCATTCTCGACTTTCCCTGATTCATCTCTCGCGCCCGGGCGGGTCGCCCCGGAATCGTGCCGCAATGGCATGGATGCCTTTCACGCATGAGGCGGCCGGACTCCCCACACCCGCCCGGGCGCATTTCGGCAGGGCCGGGCTACCTGGGTCTCATAAGCCCCGGGACGCGGGTTCGACTCCCGCACCTGCCATTCCCCGACTTCCGGGGGGACGCTGGCCAGCGTGACAAGACATGAACCAATCAGCAGACAACCGGAGATCACCATGAACCACAACCACCGCAACACAGACCCACCCACTTCCGCGCTGGCCGGGCGGGAAGCCGAAGCCAACGGCTCCGCCCAACGCCACCGAGCAATGTGCTTTGAAACCGTGATGCACAGGCCCGGGCTGACCGCCCGCGAGATTGAGGATCGCCTCGGCATCAAGGCGCACAAGCGCCTGCCGGAACTGCGCCGCGCCGGCATGATCCGCAACGGCAAATCCCGCACTTGCACTGTCAGTGGCCGACTGGCCCTGACCTGGCACCCCAACGTCGGCAACCACTGCGCAGGAGAACTCGCATGACCCTCATGAACTCACTGATCAGAAGCACCACACCCGCGCCACCCAAGATGATTGTCTACGGCCAGCCGGGTGTCGGGAAAACAACCTTTGCCGCCTCGGCCGGCGCGGTCCTATTGGACTGTGAGAACGGTGCCGGTGCAGTTCCAGGGGTGGCCCGCACGCCGTACCTGCAGTCCTGGCCACAGATGCGCAAGTGGCTCGTCGAGCTGGCGGGCTTGGACAAAGCCGACGCGCCCCAGGCTGTCGCGATCGACACCATCGACTGGATGGTGCAGCGGATCGTTGAACACGTCGTGCATGACCTTGATCCGAAGGCCGGGAACGATCTGACCAGCACATTGGGCACCGCCCACGGGGGCTACTTCAAGGCCCGCGAGATCGTGCAGAACATCGTTTATCGCGATCTATTGCCGATGCTCAACGCCGTGGCCGAAACCGGCGCGGCCATCATCCTCCTGGCCCACGCGGCCAACACGAAGATGACCACGCCCGAAGGCTACGACCAGCGTCTGGCTTCGCCCGATCTGCCGCACTGGATCGCGCCTCCATTCGTCGAGTGGGCCGACGCCGTGCTTTACGCCCACCGGAAGGACGGTCTGCGCCTTCTGCTCACCGAGGGGACCAACGTGATCTTGGCGAAGAACCGCTACGGCCTGCCGGCCGAGCTTGAACTTTCCTGGCCCGCGCTGATGCAGGCCATGTCTGCCAAAGCGGAGGGTCACGACCATGAGTAATCCCCGCGTCGATGTCGAACCAACCTTCGTATTTCAGTGCTACCTGACTGACGAGAGTGGCGATTGGGAGTGCCGGTACTGCCCGGATGATCCCGAGGACACACAGATCACCCTCAGCGATGGCAGCCAGTCCGGCACATTCCAGATGTCCGTCGAAACCGCCCGGGCCGTTGCCCACATCATTCTCGCTGCCGTCGACAAGTACGACTGCGACAAACGCTTCGAAGAACTCATTGCACGAACCAAGGAGAGATAACCATGGCAAACCTGAACGGATTCAATGCGAACGAGGTCGAACCAACCACCACATTCGAGCCGCTGCCCGCCGGCAAATACCTCGTGGCGATCACCGCAAGCGAGATGAAGGCCACGAAGAAAGGCGACGGGAGCTACCTGCAGATGGAGTTCACCGTCCTCGAGGGCGAGTGCAAGGGCCGCAAGGTCTGGGACCGGCTGTGCATCAACCACCCCAACGACCAGACGCAGAAGATCGCGCGGGGCAATCTCTCGGCCATCTGTCGGGCCGTTGGTGTGATGCAGCCCAGGGACAGCGTCGAGCTGCACAACCTCCCGCTGGTGATCTCGGTCAAGTGCAAGAAGCGCGAGGACACCGGCGAGATCACCAACGAGGTCAAGGGCTACGAGGCGAAGGCGGCTGCCGCCGGTCGCCCGCAGCAGGCACCGACCACCGACACCACGCCGCCGTGGAAGCGATGAGGGGGTGATTGTTGAAACTGACGCTTCCCTGGCCTCCGAGCGTGAACCACTACTACCGCCGTGTCGGGCCGCGGACTTTGATCAGCCGTGAGGGCCGGGAGTACCGCACCCAGGTGTGCGGGCTCCTGGCCCCAGCCGGAGGCAACGGCATCCGCAAGCCACCTTCCGGCGGACGCATCGCCCTGGCGATGGATGCCTTTCCACCTGATCGACGCCGGCGCGACCTGGACAACCTCCTCAAGTGTACGCAGGACTCGCTCGCGCATGCGGAGGTGTTTGAAGACGACAGCCAGATCGACCTGCTGGCCGTGCGGCGATGCGAGGTGGTTCGTAACGGAACGGTCGTGATTCGAATCAGCGAGATGCCCCTGGATCGCTGCCCACTGTGCGGTGGCAGGTATTCGCAGATGGAAAGTGAGCACCAACATGACAACTGACAAACAAACACTCAATCTCGACCAGATCCGCATCGACGGCGGCACGCAACCGCGTGTGGCCATCGACCAGGGCATCGTCGATGAATATGCGGAGCAGTACAGCACGGGCGTTGACCTGAATCCGGTCGTCGTGTTCCACGACGGCGCGACGTACTGGCTGGCCGATGGCTTCCACCGGTACTGGGCGAACAGAAAGATCAAGAGCGACTACATCTTCGCTTACGTCCACCACGGCACCCAGCGCGACGCCATCTTGTACTCCGTCGGGGCCAACGCAACCCACGGCCTTCGCCGAACCAACGGTGATAAGCGCAAGGCCGTACTGACGTTGCTGGAAGACGACGAATGGAGCAAGTGGTCGGACAGCGATATTGCCCGCCAGTGCTGTGTCAATCAATCGACCGTAACGAGACACCGAACCTCACTTATGCAAAGCATAAGTGAGCCACGCTCGACGAACGCCAGCACGCGGACCTACAAGACCAAGCATGGGACCGTCGCGACGATGAACACGGCCAAGATCGGCCGTCATCGCAATCGCGGTCCCGATTCCCCCAATCCCATCCGCCAGCCGCGTCCGGCACTGGCCCAGACCCATCTCAACCTGCCGCACGACCCGGCCTACGGCGCTCGCGCCATCGTGGCCGCGATGGGCGAGGAGTATGCCCATCGGTTGATCGAATCCCTCACCACTTATCTCCGTGAAAAGAATGAAGGTGACTCATGATCACGACCAACAACCGTCTCCGTCCCACCAGCACCGAACCAGTGGTGCAACGGGTCCGCGTCGATCCCGACCTGGCCTTCGCCTGGTTGGATCAGCACAACACCAACAACCGCAAGGTGTCACAGAAGCACGTCGAACGCCTGGCCCGCGACATGGCCGAGGGCAAGTGGGTGCTGACGCACAACGGCATCGCCTTCGGCCCCGACGGCACGTTGCTCGACGGTCAGCATCGTCTGTGGGCGATTATCGAATCCGGCTGCACCATCGAGATGTTCGTCTATTGCAACATGGACCCGAAATCCATGATGGCCATCGACTGCGGCAAGACCCGTTCGATGGCGGACATCCTCAACATCGCCGGCGAGAACGGCGAGGTCAGCAAGAATGACCTGGCCACGCTGCGCGCGATGCTGGGTGGCTTCAGCAATCCGCCGATCCTCTCGCCATCGGAGGCATCCGAAGCGATGCGTCGGCATCACGATGCCATCGAGTTCACCGTGGCCAATCTACCGACCGTGACGTCCGCCCGTGGCGTCAACACCGCCATCACGCGGGCGGTGATCGCCCGAGCTTTTTACTCGGTCGACCGGGCAATGCTCAAGGACTTCTGCCGCAAGTTGACCACCGGCATTGTGACCTGCGGTGACGAGGGTGTCGTCGTGCTGCTGCGCCAGCATCTGCAGGAGAATCGCGGTGGCTCCTACAGCCAGCGCGTGCAGCGCTACGGCAAAGTCGAACGCGTCCTGGCCGCGTGGCTCAAGGGCGAGAACCCCAGCCGCATCTATCCCGCCTCGGTCGAGCTGTTCCCGCTTCCCGAGGAGGTCGAGGCTTGAACCATTCGCTTCTGCCACCTCCAGAAGCGCCCTTGGAATGCGCGATCACGCTCCGTCCATACCAGGCCGAAGCCGTCGCCGCCGTCTACAACCATCTGCGCCGTCGGGATGACAACCCCTGTGTCGTCATCCCGACGGCCGGGGGCAAGACGCCGGTGATGGCCAGCATCTGCCGCGATGCGGTGCAGCAGTGGGACGGCCGCGTGCTGATCCTGGCGCACGTGAAGGAACTGCTCGAGCAGGCGGTGGACAAGCTCCATGCGATGGCACCGGACCCGTGGAACAGGATCGGCGTCTACTCGGCGGGTCTGCGCAGCCGCGACACCGACCATCCGATCATCGTGGCGGGCATTCAGAGCGTGTACCGGCGGGCGAAGACCCTCGACAGCTTCGACATCATTCTTCTGGATGAATGTCATATGCTCCCGCCGGACGGCGAGGGCATGTACCGCACGTTCCTGGCCGACGCCAAGGAGGTCAATCCCAACGTTCGGCTGGTCGGCGTGACGGCCACGCCATACCGCATGACCTCCGGCATGATCTGCGGCCCGGCCCCGGAACATCTGCTCAACCACGTCTGTTATGAGGTGGGCGTGCGCGAGTTGATCGTGCAGGGCTACCTGTGCCCGCTGAAAACCAAGGCGGGCCGGCGCAAGGTGGACACGTCGGGCCTGCACATTCGGGGGGGCGAGTTCATCGCCGGCGAAGTCGAAGCGCTGATGGACGACGACTCGCTCGTGCGATCTGCGTGCTGGGAGATCGTCGACCACACCCGCGAGCGGCATTCGGTGCTGATCTTCGCTGCCGGTGTGCAGCACGCCCAGCACGTCCAGCGTGTGCTCGGTGAGATCGGCCACGATTGCGGTTTCGTCTGTGGCGAGACGCTGCCGTTCGAGCGGGCCGAGACACTCAGGCGATTCAAGAGTGGCGACCTGAAATTCCTGGTCAACGTCAACGTGCTGACCACAGGTTTCGATGCGCCGAACATCGATTGCGTCGCGCTGCTGCGTCCGACAATGTCACCGGGGCTCTATTACCAGATGGTCGGTCGCGGTTTCCGACTCGATCCATCGAAGTCCGACTGCCTGGTTCTGGACTTCGGCGGCAACATTCTGAGGCATGGCCCAGTTGATGCTCTGGAAATCCGGGGCTCAACTTCCGGGGGTGGAGAAGCACCCGCGAAGGAATGCCCGGAGTGTCAGGCGGTAATCCACGCCGCCTATGCGACCTGCCCGGAGTGTGGATACGAGTTCCCGCCGCCGGAGCGGGAGAAGCACGACCACCGGGCCTCCACGGCGGGCATTCTCACGGGCGAGGTCACCGAGACCGAGTACGGGGTCAGCGAAGTCTACTACCGCGTCCACCACAAGCGGGACGCACCCGAGGACCATCCGCGCACGCTGAGAATCGACTACCGCTGCGGCTTCAACGAATACCATAGCGAATGGGTCTGCCCCGAACACCCTCGGAATGGCTACGCGCGCCAGAAGTTCGAAGCTTGGTGGCGGGTCCGATCGAACGAGCCATTCCCCGACTCGGCGGAGGAGGCGCTCGAGTTGGCTGAGGCCGGGGCGCTCGCACCGACACGCGCCATCACCGTGCGATCGGTGGCTGGCGAACAGTTCGACCGAATCATCGACCATCAGCTCGGCCCCATCCCGCCGCGCCTCGATGGCCGCGATGAGCGTAACGACGATGTGCCCGAACCGGTCTGGCCCGAAGACGACATCCCGTTCTAACGGAGACTGCCATGCCCTGCGCATGTCTCGACAATCCCAGCACCGTCGCCCATGTGGCGCATCTGCTCGACACCGTGAAGCGCATCGGCATCGATGACCTGGAGCGGATCGTCCAGCAGGCCCACGAGTGCGACATCCATCAGATCGCCGAGCCGGTCGAGCCGTTCCCAGTCACGCGGAGGGCGCTGCGCATGTTCTGGCATTTTCGCTGCAATCTCGAGTCGGTGGAGGTGATGTCAGCACATGGGTGATCATCCGTCCATCCTGGAGGTCGCGCTGGCGTACCTGTCGGCGGGTCTGTGCGCGCTCCCGGCCATTCGAGCCGAGAAGCGCCCGGCTGTAGGCCCGTGGAAGCAGTATCAGCAGAGACTGCCCACCCCGGCCGAGTGTTCCGCCTGGATGGCGACCCCCCGGAAATGTCCAGACGCCCTCTGCATTCTCTGCGGCGCTGCGTCGAACAATGTCGAGATGCTCGACTTCGACGGCGGCGGCGAGTTGTTCTCCGCGTGGTGGGACTGCATACCCGCCGACCTGCGCGACCGGCTGGTGGTGGAGCGCACGCCCTCGGGTGGGTGGCATGTGATCTACCGCTGCATTGTGGCCGTCTGCGGCAACATGAAGCTGGCCCAACGCCATTCCGGGGGTGGGGAGAAGGTCGTCACGCTGATCGAGACGCGTGGCGAAGGCGGGCTTTTCCTCTGCGCTCCGACCGCCGGGTACGAGATCACCCAGGGCGACTTGATCGCTCTGCCGGTTCTGACCGAAGCCGAACGGGACGTTCTGCTCCAGGCGGCGTGGGATATGAACGAGTGTCCGCCGCCGGTGGCTCATGGCTCGGCAGACAATTCGAACAACGGCGGTTGTCCGCCAGAGAGCGCCCACCTGTGCCATTGTCCGTCGGACAATGGTCATAGTCGGCCGATGTCGGTGGACATTTCGCGTATCTGCGGCTTGTCGGCCGATGATGCGGACATTCGCCATGGTGCGTCGCACAACGCCCACATCACGCCGGTGTCTGCCGACCCTTCGCACAGTCGCTCCATGTTGGCCGATAACGCCGACAGGCCGGGCGATGATTTCAACATTCGCGGAAATGTGCGGGCCATCCTCCAGCAGCACGGCTGGGTGCGCCTGACCGACCGACAAGGCGCGGGCGGCAACGAGTACTGGCGTCGGCCCGACAAGGATGCGCGTGCAGGAGGCTGGTCGGCCACGCTGAAGGAGTGTTCCGACGGCCTGGTCTTCTACGTTTTCAGCTCGAACGCCGCGCCCTTCGAGCCGCAGACCGGCTACGCGCCGTTCGCCGTCTACGCCCTGCTCGAACATGGCGGAGACTTCGAACAAGCCGCCCGCTCTCTGCGGACCTTGGGCTACGGTGGCCAACCCCGGAATTGTCCGACGCACAATGCCGATGGTGTTCCGGGGGCGGACATCTCGGCCATATGCGGATTATCCGCCGCACCCGGCGCTTGTCCGTCGGACATTTCGCACATTTCGGGGGGTGGCCATGGCCCGGCGAACAATACCGACTCCGGGCTGGAGATTCAGAGTCTCAAGGCCCTGATCACCGGGTTCACCGGCCTCAATCGCCCGATCATCCACGAACTGCTGCGGGAGTGCGAGACGATGAACGTCATCGCCAGCCCGAAGATGGGTAAGTCATGGTTCGTCTCCCGCCTGGCAATCTCCGTCGCCTCGGGCCTGGACTGGCTGGGCCTGACGGTCGAGCCCGGGCGCGTGCTGCACATCGACAACGAGCTGCACGAGAACACCATCGTCCACCGCTACCGCGTGATCAGCGAAGCGATGGATTTCCCGCACCACCTTTACAGCGGCAACATCGACATGGTCTCGCTGCGCGGCCGGCTCCGCGACCTTTACGGCCTGGCCGGCATGTTCGAGCAGATCGAGGCAGGCCAGTACAAACTGGTCATCCTCGACGCCTTCTACCGCACGCTACCGCGCGACACCGACGAGAACGACAACGGCGCGATCGCCAATCTCTACAACCTGATCGATCACTACGCCAGCCGGTTGCAGTGCGCGTTCGTGCTGATCCACCACTCGTCCAAGGGCAATCAGTCAGGCAAGGCGGTTACTGACGTTGGTGCGGGCGCGGGCAGCCAGTCGCGGGCGGCCGACACGCACCTGATCCTGCGTCCGCATGAGGAGGACGGCATCGTCGTGCTGGAATCAGCCGTTCGAAGCTGGCCACCCATGGCCCCGCGAGCGCTCAAGTGGGACTGGCCGCTGTTCACGCCGACCGATGAGGTGGACACGTCGGCGCTGCTGGGCATGACGAAACCCAGCAAGCCCAAGGCCACACCCATTGAGGACTTCGTCGAGCAGTGCATCGCCACGAGCGATCCGTGCTCGAAACGCTCGGTCCTCTATGAGGCCAACCAGCGGCTGGGCCTTTCCGAACGCAAGGCGGAGGAGATGCTCGACCTGGCGATGGAGCGCGGGCTGGCCTCGCGCATCCGGGCAGGCTCGGCCATGGTCTACGTCAAGAATCGGCCAGGACTCACCGGCGACAAGGCCTTGTGGACCGGCGCATTGCTGGCCCGTCAACCCGACGCCAGCGCTCAAGACATCGCCGACGAGGTGGGTGTTTCCGAGCGGTACGTGAGGCAGATCCGCGCCGAAAACAAAGGACTTACGGCGGAACTGGACTTTGAGCCGGAACTGACCAGTTCCGGAACCAGTTCCGCAAATGAAAGCTGCAAACATTGACTATACAGAAACTTACGAAACGGAACTGCTGTTCCGTGGGACAGGTTGTGAGACAGGGCCAAAAAGTGCCCCCAGTTCCGCGACACGCGATTCCGCAAGTCATTGTAAATGACATGTTTACAGAAGATTTTGGGCGGAACTCAGAGTTCCGCGAGGGTGTGTCCCGTAAGGCGTTTCAAAACATAGCTTTACAGATGAAGAAGCTGCGGAACTGGGCGGAACTGGGCGCACTCTCTCCCCCTACGGGGGAGCACGCGGGCGTTTTGAAAACGCCCCGCGATGCTCCCCGAGGACGTAGGGCCTTTGACGCGCTCACCCATCACCCAAGGAGAACGACATGGACCGGATCGTGATCGAGAGTACGAACCTGCCCAGGTGGTTGAGGGTCGCGTTCGTGGATGAAGACGGTCAGGTGTTCCTGCCGTGCGGGGCGTTCGGCAACGAGACGCTGGCGCTGCTGTGTCTCGGAGCGGATGGCGTGCCGTTCGTGCGCGACGGCAAGCACATCTACGCACCTGCATCGTGGCTGGCGGAGTTGCATCCTCGTTTGGTCGACGCGATCCAGACCATTGCCGGGAATATCACCCGCCGCTTGACAGCGGGCGAAGCCGTATGCGCCGCCACGTGATCGCACACGTTGGCCCGTGTCGCGGCCGGCTGCCCAGGTGGTACGACGCGACCACCCACCGCCCGTCGGCCACAGGTGCCAACGTGGGCGAAATGCCCGCCATCTGCCACTGTGGCAGCGCGGCATGGTTCCTTCCTGGCGAACCTGCCGGAGATGGCACGGGAACGCGTCGGCGTGTGAAACAGAGTTTGTTTGCGCTGTCCGGTTTTGCGCCGGCGGCACCCCGGGATTCTGATTCCCCCAACCCCCAACGCATACGGAGATGCATGCATGACGACCGCAACCTACGACGTCCAGCTCCGCAAGATCGACGACATCCGCCCCTACGAGCGCAACCCGCGCCTCAACGACAAGGCGGTGGATGCCGTGGCCGAATCGCTGCGCGAGTTCGGTTTCCGCCAGCCCATTGTGATCGATGCCGACGGCGTCATCATCGTCGGCCACACCAGGTGGAAGGCAGCCAGGCAACTGGGGCTGGCCAAAGTACCCGTCCATGTGGCGACCGACCTGACGCCCGAACAGATCAGGGCGTACCGCATCGCGGACAACAAGACCGGCGAGATCGCCGAGTGGGACCTTGAGATTCTGCCCATCGAGCTCAACGAGCTGCGTGAGCTTGCTTCCGGGGGCGGGTTCGACATGGGCGTGCTGGCCTTCGATGAAGAGGAACTGGGCAAGCTGCTGAACAGCGCCCAAGGCGTGACCGAGGGCCTGACCGATCCCGACGAGGTGCCCGAGCCGCCGGATGATCCGGTCACCCAGCGCGGCGACATCTGGGTGTTGGGCGACCACCGGCTCATGTGCGGCGACAGCGGCGGCGTGGCCGACCTGGACCGGCTGCTCGCTGCCGGGGGCGGCAACACCATCGATCTGGTCAATATGGACCCGCCGTACAACGTGAAGGTGGAGCCGCGCAGCAACAACGCCATCGCCGCCGGCATCACCTCGTTCTCACGGCGCGAAGACCTGCAGTGCGAGCGGTCGACCAGCGAGCGCGGCAAGAAGGATCGAGCCCGGCTGGCGGCCAAGCAGGCGAATACCGAGACATCAGCGGGAACATCGCGCAACAAGAAGGGTCTGCTTCATCATCAGAGCTTTGATGTGGCCCGGCTGGGAGAACGTAAGGCCACGCACACGAAGATGCGAGCCAAGGACCGCCCGTTGGAGAACGACTTCGTCACGGACGAGGCATTCGACGAGATGCTGCTGGCCTGGTTCGGCAACGCCTCGCGTGTGCTCAAGCCCGGCGGATCGTTCTACATCTGGGGCGGATACGCGAACCTGGGCAACTACCCCGGCCCGCTCAAGGCCTGCGGGCTCTACTTCAGCCAGGGCATCGTGTGGGACAAGCAGCACCCGGTGCTGACGCGCAAGGACGGGATGGGTAGCCGTGTGGAGCGGGTCGCGTTCGCCTGGCGGCGGGGTGAGGTGCGGGCGGCGGCGTAGGCGTTGCGCCACGCCCAATTCAACGATTACCTTTGGCCCGATTGTGTGTCGCGCAAAGCATCTGGCAGTTCTTAGCGGAAGAATCGCCCCCCTTGCTCCATGCAGAGACGTGGTCGGCGTCCATCTCGTCGAGCTTGTAGATTCTGGCCTTGTTTGTGTTGTCGCCAATCGCGCACAGCGGGCAGTTGCTCTTGCCCTTGGCCTGAGCCTCCTGCGTCTGCTTTTCGTAGGCCGCTCGGCTCACCTTCTTGTCGAACACCCGGACATTCAGCAGTTTCTTATCGTGCGACCCGCCCAGCAGGTATTCGAAAATCCCCCTGTGGTTGTTCACGGCGTCGTCGGCCATGAGCTTCTTTACATCCCCTGACATCTTGCCCGAGTTGTAAGACGTCCTGTGGTACGCCTCGTACAGCCGCCCCCACTCCAACCCCTTCATCTCCGGGAACACGTCCTCGAACACTGTCGAAACCCAGTCGATGACGGCGTTGAAGTAGTTCTTCAACTCGTCGATGTTCTTGTCATTGCGGTGGGCGCTCATGTACGCCCCCACATCCCCCTTGCTCACCCACTCCAGCGCGGTGGCAAGGAAATCCTGCCGGTTGGCGCTGCCCTTGATGTACGCGCTCCACTTCTGGATGTTCGCGTTCTGGGTGTTGCTGAACTCCGCCTTGGCCGCCGTCACGAACGGGCCGGAATAGACGGCGTTGAGCAGTTCCTGATCGTTGAGCGGAACCCCGGCGATGTTGATCGTCTTGAACCACTCCTTGATCTCCGTCTCCGTCCCCACGCATTCGTAGATGAGCAGTTTCGATTCGCGAATCTTCGTCTGTTGGTCCTTGGGAAGGCTGTCGAAATACTTCGGGTTGTCGCCGTCCATGATCGCAAACTTGTTGGTGACGAACCGCCCGATGCTGGTGATCCGCTGTTGGCCGTCCAGCACCTCGAACTTGTCCTCGGCAACGGTGTTGAAGTAGATCAGCCCCAGCGGATACCCCTTGAGCAGCGATTCGATGACCGCCTGCTCGCGCTTCCCTCCGCCGTCGGCGTAGATGTAGTTACGCTGGTACTCCGGCTGAATGGTGAGCTTCCCGCCGAGGCCATACAGGCCCTTGCCTTCGAGCTGGTTGTAAATGAATCCCTCGCAGATGTCGGCAACGGTGATGTCGGGACGCAGCGTGGTTTTCATTAGTTAGGCCCTCCGAAGTCGCTCGATTAACGCGTCGTATGCCTTGACGCATCGGTGCCCTGCCGCAATCTCGTGGTAGCGTTCGGTTACGCCGCGAATGCGCGGCGTAACGATGGGAAACTCTCCGGCGTCCAACGCTGCGAAAAACTCTCCACTAAGGTGAACGACCCGAACCAATCCGTTTCTCGGTAGATGATGCACGACCCACGTCTCTTGCGCGGGAGCCTTCTGCCTGGCGTTTTGCACCTTGTCCGGCCTGATCCAAAGCGGCGCACTCTCCACCACGGATGTCACAAGCGGTCCTGTTACCTCTAGGTAAATGTTCGTACCAACGACGTTGAGGTCAGCATCGCCCTTTGTGTGCCCTTGTTGCGCGGCCGAGCCTGTAAGAAACTCAGCGCTTCCAGCACCGAGGCCGACGGTTCTGATCTCTCTGCCGGTCGCTTGCGACAGCTGAGCAGCAATCTCCGTTTCCCTTTCGGAGGACTTTCCCCAGGAATCTTGGTACTGCTTCTTCCAGTAGTCATAATCGGTCATGCCTTCCTCCAACGAATGAACAGACGCTTAAACGTCTCCTTGCCTTTTAGGTACGAGCCGCGTCCATACACACCGTTGGGGTCTTGGCCGATACCTCGATTGCTTCCAACAATCTCGAACTGGTCCGGATTGTATTTATCAAGGAACGTGATCGGGACACCCATGACACCGCGGTAATCACTGGGAATCGCATCAACGAATGGGACGTCGATCGCGTCGTAGTTCTCGTAACGGTCATAGGCCCGCTTACCCTTGATCTCCTTGTGTTTACTGAACCGCAGGTTCTCTGCCATCGTCATGCATTCGAGCCTCTGATGCCGACGCCCATGATCGAGGTTCGTGAACCACATGATGCTGCCCATGCTGAAATACTTCACGCCGTCCACAGTCTTCTTTCGTGATTCAGTTTGAATGTCGTAGTGGTCTTTCACCTGGAACCACTTCGTGCCACCGTTGTCAACGCCCAGCCACATCTTGTTGTCCCTGATGAGCGGAAAGATCTCCTTGTAGATGATCGCGTTCTGGTGCCCAATGATCAGGAACTTCTTCCCATACTCGTCGAGCTGCGCGACGTACTCCCGGAACAGCGAGAACGGCGGGTTGGTTACGACGATATCCGCCTGTTCCAGGTACTCGACGCACTCGGCGCTGCGGAAGTCGCCGCCGGCGTATTGGACGTCGGGTTTGAGAGCTCTGCGAGCGGCCTTGTTGCGCTTGAGGAAGAGCTTGACGTCTTCGATGTTGGCCGCGCCGTCGTTGTTCTCGTCCTTCACGTGGTCAATGACGACCGCAATCGCCTTGGGCTTCTGGCGATTACCGTTTCCGGGGGCGTTGTATTCGTCGAACAGGGAGAGCTGCCCGGCGATGGGCGAGCCGTCGTAGCTGGTGGTGATGAGCTTCTTGAGGCCGAGCTTGTTGAAGTTGGCGGCGAAGTACTTGAAGAAGTTGCTCTCGAACGGGTCATCGCAGTTGCAGTAGACGACCTTGTTGCGGAAGGTGTCGGGGTCGAATTCGAGGTAAGCTTCGACCTCCTTCTGGATGTCGATGTACTGGGTGTAGAACTCGTCCTGCTTGGCGGCCTTGGCGGCGTGGAGCGAGCGGTTGAGTGGCTTATTTTGAATCTTCTGGCTCATGAGACCCTGTGGCGCAAGTACGTCGTTGTTTGCCTCAGTCGCTGGACACCGCGTCAAGCAGGCAAAGCTTCCGACTCGGCATGGTCGCCTTGCGCCCGCGCAAAATCAAATGGACCGATGCCCCGGCCACACCAATCCGTGCTCTGAAAGCCTGCTGGCCGCTGCTACCCGCACGAAAACTTGAAGCGGCCCTTTACGAATGGCCGCTTTCGCTGGAAATAAGTTGGGAGACGGGCGTGGTGCCCGTGGGCAAACCCCTTCAAGGAGACCGCTATGGATCGGATCGGACTGACGTCGGACGAGTACGTGGACCTCAAGGTCCGGCCCCGCCAGGGCGCGGACGCCGCCTTCAAGGAGGCGGCGGAGCAGGAGCGGGCGGAGATGTTCCCGATGACGCTGACAGCTGCATCGAGCCACCTACGGTCGCGTGGGTACGACTGCCGACCGGAAATGCTGGAAGTGCTGGTGCGCAACGAGGTTGTGAAGCCCGCCAGCCCGGACGCCTGGTCGCAGGCGGACGTGGACGCCGCAGCCGAGCACTTCGAGGACTGCGACATGTTCACGCCGTATGCCGCCATGTGCCAGACGCTTGGGTGCCGGTACGTGGACTTCCTGCGGCCGCTGCGCGAGGCCGCCGAGGCCGAGTCGGCCAGGTACGGGCGGCGGGTGCCGGACGACGATCAGTACTTCGTCATGCATCGGATGCCGCCTCGCGGCGAGAGCCCGGCGATCCTCAACTTCACGCTCTGCGATGACATCCGGGAGCGTCTTGAACGTGGCGAGGAGGTGTAAATGGACACCTCACCGCAGAAAATCGAACTGACGCCCGATCTGCTCGAATACGCCCGGGCGGTGGCGCTCAAGGAGGCTCCCAAGCACTGCGGGCCGGGTGTGTCCTTCGACGACGCTGCCCAACAGGCAGTGCTTCAGTTGATTCGCAAGCCGCCCAAGTACGACCCCACGCGTGGTGCTGACGTGAAGACGTTGATCTACACCATCGTGCAGCGTGCGGTCATCAAGTTCGCCACCCGTGAGAAGAAGACGCTCAATCAATACCCCGAGCAGGCGAACGACCGATCGCCCCTCGAACCGACCGACGATCAGTCGCAGTTTCATCGTCGCATGACTGGGGCAGGGCCTACCGAGCACGAGGCGCGGCGGGCCCTGGTAGAGGACATGCTTCGATTCATCGACAACGAGGAAAGCCGGGCCATGTGCTGGCTGTTGCTCCAATGCAATGGCAACTACAGCGAGGTGGCGCGACGGCTGAAGTTGAGCGAGGGCACGGTGCGCTACCGCCTGAAGATGCTGGCTCCCAAGCTGCGGGCGGCGGGATTCAAACCACCTTGGGAAGGAGACGACACGTGACGGCAACCATGACGGAGAACCTGCTGCTGGCCGCGCCTGAAGTGGCCATCGAGGCTGGCGCGGATCGGCGTAAGCCGCGCATCAACGTGGTGGCCTACACCGGCGGGCTGATGGCGGTGCCAGGCTGGGGCCCGGTCGCCATCGATCTCACCGGCCTCGACGCGAACGGGCAGGTGCCGCTGCTGGCCGATCACAACGCCACGGTGTCCGGCGTGGTGGGCCACGGCGAAGCGCACGTTCAGGGCGACCGACTGATCGTCGCCGGCGTCATGTCGGGTACGGGCGAGGCGGCGCGGCACATCGTGGACATGACGGCCGGCGGCTTTGCATTCCAGGCGAGCGTGGGCGTGGAGCCGGTCGAGCACGAGCGGGTGCAAGCGGGCGAAAAGGTACGGGTGAACGGTCGGCTGCTGTCGTCGGCGCGTGGGTTCGCGCTGATCAAGGCGGGCCGGCTTCGGGAAGTGAGCATCACGCCGCTGGGCGCGGACGCGGGCACGTCCGTGGCCATCGCGGCATCACGTCAAGGTAAGGAGGTCTCTGTGACCACGACGGAAGTTCAGAACATCGACGAGGCGGCGGTTCGTGCCGATGAGCGGGATCGCCTCAAGCGGATCGAGGCGACGTGCGCTGGGCCGAGGGACGGCTGGGGCGCGAACCAGGAGCGGGTGGACCAGCTCAAGGCATCGGCGCTGGCCGGCGAGATCAGCGAGAACGATCTGTCGGCGCAGATGCTGACGATTCTGCGGGAGTCGCGGCCGAAGCTGCACTTCAACACCATGCGGCCGGCGCAGATCGTCAGCCACGCCACGGCGCTGGAAGCGGCGCTGCTGGCACGGATGGGCATGACGGAACTGGGCGAAAAGACGCTCGGCCCACTGGCGATGGAGCACGGTGCGCAGCTCAAGGCGAACCATGCCCTGGACCTGTGCCGGGCGGCGCTGATGTACGAGGGCCACGAGGTGCCGCGCGGGCGCGAGGAGATGGTCAAGGCGTCGCTGAGCACCACCAGCCTGCCGGTGGCGCTGGGCAACCTGGCCAACAAGGTGCTGCTGGACAGCTACAACGAGAGCCCGGCCACCTGGCGGTCGTTCTGCGCCGTGCGGTCGGTGAGTGATTTCAAGAAGAACACCGCCATCAGGCCGTCGTTCAGCACCCCGCTGGAGCCGGTCGCGCCTGGCGGCGAGATCAAGCATGGCACCGTGGGCGAGTGGCTCGCTGAATACCAGGTGGACACCTTCGGCAAGATGCTCAGCATCGACCGGCGCGACATCGTCAACGACGATCTCTCGGTGTTCGATGAGACGGCGCGGACGCTCGGTCGCAGCGCCATGCGGAAGATCAGTGACCTGGTGTACTCAGTGCTGCTGGCCAACGCCGGCTCGTTCTTCTCCGCCGGCAACGGCAACTACTTCGATGGTGCGGACAGCGCGCTGACCTTCGATGGACTGGCGAAGGCGATCACGCTGATGCTGGTGCAGCGCGACGACGAGGGCAACGATCTTGACCTGCGGCCGCGCACGCTGCTGGTGCCGCCGGAACTGCAGACCGCCGCCAAGGCGCTGCTGGAGAGCGAGTACCTGCAGCAGATCGCCGAGAAGGTGCCCACCGGCAACAGCCTGCGGCGGGCGGTGAGCATCGAGGTCGAGCCGCGCCTGAGCAACGATGCCAAGTTCGGTTCCAAGGCCAGCGATCGGCACTGGTATCTGTTCAGCAGTCCGGCGGCGGTGCCGATGGTGGTCGGCTTCCTGCAGGGCCAGCAGAGCCCGACCGTCGAGTTCTTCGGCCTCGATCACCAGCCCAACCGCCTGGCGGTGACGTGGCGGGTCTATCACGACTTCGGCACGGCGCTGGTCGATCCGCGTGCGGCGGTGCGCAGCAAGGGCGAGGCCTGATCCTGACTGGTGGCTGCGGGCAACGGCGGGGCCGGGGCCCTGCCCACCCCGCCCCCCCCCCCC
>JAFIFY010000061.1 GCA_020831765.1 Phycisphaeraceae bacterium
CACCAGAGCACGGTCAGCAGGTACGCGGCGGCAAGCATCGCCATGAAGAGGCGCGTGGCGCGATGGAGTCCGATCCTCACCGAAAGCGTGCCGAGCCGGTCACGGATGTCCCTTTCATAATCGCGTAATTCGTTGGCCAGCAGCAAGAGCGCTGTGAGCAGGCTGATCGGCAGGGAGAGCAGCACAAGTTCGACCAGATGAAAATTCACCGGCGCTCCCATGGCGATGGCCGCCCCGCAGATCATCAGGACGCCCATGAACAGGAACACCAGCGGCACCCCAAGGCCGCGTCGCTTGTAGTGGATCGGCTCGGCGGTGTAGAACCAGGCACCCAGAAAGCCGACGATCAAGAGTACAGCCAACGGCCAGCCGCGCATGGCCACCAGCAGCAGGGCAATGGCCAGAGCCCCGGCGAAACAGGCCAGCCCGATCTTGAACTGCCGGGCGATCGCTTCGCGCTCCAGAGCCGAAAGCTCAAGGTTCTCAACGTCAAGGTCCGCCCGGTTGTTGACCAGGTTCACCCCCATCTGCAACAGCACGCCGGCGAAGATGATGATCACGAGCAGCCACGGCGAGCCATGCTCCCAGCGCAGCGCCCACATGCCTCCCAGGGCACAGGCACCGAGGGCCACGCTGTAGGAAAACGGCCGTATGGCCACTTCCAGACGATACTTGGGAGCGATCCGGGTTTCCATGGCGGCCGGTGATGATAGCGACCGGCGTTCAAGCGGCCGTCGGCGCACCAGCGCCCCCATCGGCCCGGTCCAATGCCGCCCAGACTCGACGGCTTGGCGAAAATGGTGTAAAAATTGGTCGCATCGTTCGCCTCGGCATGCCGCCGGGACCGCGAACCGTATCGAAGGCAAGGCTCACATGATCAATCGTCCCATTCTGCTGGTCCCCTTTCCCTCTGAACACGATTACCTGCGCGAAGCGATGATCGGCATCGGAGAATTCGTCCGGCAACACACCGACTGGGCCCTTCGCCGGGTGGATGTGGACAGGGACCTGCCGCTGATCCTTCGCGATTCGGGAACGCTGGAACGCTTGATCGGTGTGATCGCCTTTGCGGCGCTCAAACGCCTGGAAACGCGACTCAAGCCGCTCAAGGTCCCGCAGGTGAACATTTCGGCAAGGCGGGCCACCACCGAAATGTACCGGGTGATGCCAGACAGCTTCCGCGTAGGGGAATCGGGCGCTGAACACCTGCTTGGAGCCGGCTTGACGCAACTGGGCTATGTTGGCAATTCAAAGCTGTTCTACTCCAACGAACGGGGTCGCGGATTCACGGCCGGAGCCGAAGCGGCGGACGTCAGGGTGCTGCGCCACAACTTTTCCGATGACGAGACGTTGGAGCAGTGGCTGCTGGACTGCCCCAAGCCCATCGGCGTGATGTGCTGCAATGACAGCATTGCCAGCTATGTTGTCGATGCGGCTTTCTCGGCGGGGCTTGATGTGCCCCGTGATGTCGCCGTGCTGGGCGCTGACGATTCATTGGTCTGGTGTGCCACAGCGCGGGTGGCGCTTTCCAGCGTTCCCACCGAAGGCCGGCGTGTGGGCTTTACCGCGGCGAAGCTGATTCAATCGCTCAACCAGGGTCAGCCGCCGCCGACCGAGGCGATCCTGATCGCGCCCCACCGCGTTGCCGCGCGGGAATCGACGGACTACATCCCGATCGAAGACCAACGGGTGGTCGACGCCCTGCGCTATCTGCGAACCACCGCCTATCAGGGCTTGACGGTCGGCAAGATCGTGAAGCAAATGGGGTTGACCCGCCGGACGTTCGATCGCCAGGTCACCACCGCGCTGGGCCGAACCCCCCACGATGAGCTCGAACGGCTCCGCATGGAACGCGCCCTGGAACTGCTGATCGAGAGCACACTGAGCAACAGCGAAATCGCCAAACGATCCGGGTTCAACCAGCCCGGCTATTTCATGCGGGTTTTCCGCCGTGCGACCGGCATGACCCCCAGCCAGTATCGCAAGAAATACCGCGACATCAGCCCCAACGGCCGGCGCTCGGACGGCGATTAGCGATCCAGGCTGGCCTCAACCAGACCCTCCACCGCGCCCAACATTCGTGGGGAAGTCCAAACGCTGGCGTGGCGATTAATCGCACGGACTCTGCCACCGCTCGGTTTGTTGCATGTCACCTTGGCTCTTGCCGAAGCAATCGCATCATCTCGAACAGAGCCGAGGTCAGCGGACCGCGGATGAGTTGCGCATCAATTCCATGGGCGACGCACTCGAATGTGGAGTCGTGAAACGCAAATACGAAGTGTCTTTTGTGCTCCAGGAATCGCTCTCGATTGTGATACGGGTGGACCGAGTTCATCCTCTCAAGGCCTCGTATCCACGACGAGTGGTGGACTTCGGCCACCGTATACGGGTTAAGGCCCCTGTCGGCCAACGGATGGCCGGAGAATGCCTCATCATTCGGAGGACCGAACATGTGAACTGTCGGAGCCTTGAAGCGCACCACTGCCATCAGGCCATGCGACTCCGCGGTGGCCATCGTGACGTAGGTTCCGTCCCAATCGGGATCGGGCTCAGACACGCGATATGTGAGCAGCAACCGATGCTCGTCGGCAAGGATGATCGGCAGGGGTGCGCCAACGTCCGGGCCAGGGACATTTGCTCTCTCGATCACCGTGTCTTGTCCATCGACTGAGTACATCTGGGACCTCATTGGCTGAACCATCGCCCGCAGAAGCGGGCACCGAACCGGCGATCGCATTGTTCCCCACTGTTCGGGCTGCGGTCATCCTGAACAGAAACGCCGCTTTCCTCGCCGGAAACCGTCAGTTGTGAACCATGAGCGGCGCCAGGAATTTTAAGTGAGCTCAAAGTCCAGTCACCTCCGCCGCACTCTTGGCTCTTTGGGGTTCTGTTGTCAGGCTTCGCGCTTGTCCAGTCCGTTGATCAGACCTGAGAGCATCTTGGCGATTTCTTCAAGGTCGGCTTTGAGTTGTTCATGTCGATCGGGCTTCAACAATCTCTGCCTTGCTGCCAACTCAAGAAGTGGCACGCACTCCTGCACACTGCCACGGGCGATACCGAAGAAATTGCGCCGGTCGGCCGTTGTGAAGCGCCCGTTGCCTTCGGCGATGTTGGTGGCGATGGACAGTGCAGCGCGGTTGAGTTGATCGACAAGGAAGTAATAGCCACGCGGGAATTCGCGGGTCAGGTTGCAGACGGCGTCGGCGAAGTTAATGGCCTTCTGATAGACGTGCAGCTTCTCGAAGGCGAAGGACATGGCGGCGAGTTTACCGGAAGAAAGGAGAGAGTAGAAAGTAGACCGCAGGAGAGATCGCTAGGCCAGCGCCCCGCCAACGGACGGCGCTGAGTCCGTCTGGTTTCTCTCCTCCCTATTCTCTCCTTTCTCCTGCTCTATTCGCGGCTTTGCCGCGAATCGGGGCGACTGTCGGAACCTTGAACCGGCCGACGGCATTGGGCCGTATGTCCAGGCGTTTCTCCAGCCGCCAGACCCGCATATCCTACGCGCCGAGAGCATCTTGCGCCAATGTGCCTGAGCACGCTATCCGCCAGTGACCGGTCTTGGGCGGGCCGGTGAACTCGATGAGCCCGCGCTGGCGGAGGTCGGTCAGGTCCCGCTTCGCCGTCACCTTGGAGCACTTGTGCTGGTCGGCGATGTCGCCGACGCGAACCGGCTTGCCCGCACGCATCTGGCCGAGCGCCCATTGCTGCCGTTCGCTGAGGTCGCCGTCTGATGCGTGGTCACCTTCGAGGCCGTTTACGGGATCATGCCGCCCGTTTACAGGATCATCTGCCGGGCTTTCGGGATCATTTACGGGATCACCATCGCCGTTTGCAGGATCATCATTGGCGTCCCGAACGCTGATCTTCTCGGTGAAACGGTAGCCGCGTCCGCCGCTCTGGATGATGTCGCGCGGGCCGCACTGGATGCGTGCCTCTTCGAGCAGCAGCTCGGCCGTCTTCTTGCGGAACTCGCGGACAGCGCCGGCCACGCCGTTCTGGCCTGCCGGGCACTTCACCCGCTTGGCCAGCTCGGTGCCGCTGTAGGCGACGAAGGTCCCGCGTGTGTTCACCGGACGCAGCTCGTTTAGGATGCGGCGGATCATCCCGCACTCCGGCCCGCCGCAGATCTTCACCTCGCACAGATCGACGCGATCGTCGGAGAAGACCATCTCCCCGCACTCAAACTCCTGGACGGGCTGCGTCTTGGACGCCTTCGACAGGTGGTTGGCCCCCGGACGGGAGCGGCCGCTGGCGTCCAAGGCATCCTGCACCGCCTTCTCCAGCGTGTGGCCCTTGTCCGGAAAGGGCTTCTTCACGTAGTCGATGGCCCCATTGCCTCGCAGCACCTCGATTGCCAAGTCCGGGCTGTCGTGGCCATGCGACGTCATCACGATGATCGGGATGTGCTCGTAGCCCTTCATCGCGCGAATCTCTCGCAGCAGGTTCTGCCCGTTGGCGATGCGCGACGGCCGGCCGTAGCGGACAGGAATTTCCAGATCGAGCAGGATGTAGGAGTAGCTGTTCTTGGCCAGGTGGTCGCGGGAGCACTGAAGGCAGGTGACGCAGTCGCACGAATGGCCGAGGGATTCGAGCCGGTCCTTCACGTCATCCAGCACGTCGGGATTGTCGTCAACGACGAGCGCGTGGTACTTCATTCACCGCCTCCCCCAGCGTCCACCGGCAAGGTAATCGTGACCCTGGTGCCTTTGTCTTCTTCGCTGTCGATGGCCAGCAAGCCGCCGTGATCCTCAATTTTCCGCTTGGCGATCGGCAGGCCGAAGCCCGTGCCATGCGTCTTCTTCGAGGTGCCGCCTGGCACAAACCGCCTGACCTCTTCCAGTTCATCGGCCGAGAGGCCCATGCCGTTGTCCACGACAACGACCTCGACGCGCTCGCCGTTGACCGACCTGGCGGTCAGGCACACCTCGCCGGTGGCGAAGGTCTGCGGATCGTTGGCGAAGGCCTCGTAAGCGTTCTTCAGGACGTTGCAGACCGCTCGCACGATCTGGTGCCGCGACATCTCGGCCGTCAGGTTCTCCGGAACGTCGATTCTGGCGCGGACTCGGCTCGGATCGCGGCCCGTGGCGTGGAACGCGTCCAGGACGATGCCGTGGGCCTCTTTGACCACATCGACAAGCCGCTCGCGGCGACGATCCGACGGCGTCGGCTGCGAGTACGCCCGCATGTCCTCCAGCAATCGCTCCAGCATTTCCGCCTGGTGCCCCATCTTCGTCAGGCTCTTCTCGAACAGCTTCGCGTCCACGCCGTTGTCTCCGAGATGGCCGAGCAGCGCCGCGATGCCCGATTTCAGGGGGCCAAGGATGTTCCGCATGTCGTGGACGGTCGCGCCCACCAGCACGTCATACAGCCGCTCGGCCATTTGACGCGCCTTCTCGGCCGCGATGGTGCCGTGCATCTTCTCGATGTTGGCGTACTGGTCCTGGACCTGATCCAGGCCGCGCCGCTTCTTCTGGGCCGTCTGCTGTCCGCGACGGCGGCGATCCAGCGCCCGCTCCGTCGCCTTCAGCACGAACAAGTTGGAGTCTTGGGACAGCTTGGCGGCCAGGCGAGGGAAGTCATCGTCCGGCACGAGCACCAGGCAGTCCGCCACGTCCTTGCGGACCTCCCACTTCGGATCTTCGGCCAGGACAAGCAGCAGCGACAGCGCCGCCTCCGTCGGGCCGACCCGCGACAGGTGATCGGCAACCACCTTGACCAGCGCGCGTCGCTCTGGCCAGTCCAGGGCCTCGCGGTCCTGCTGGAGTTGGCTCATTACTTGAGCCATGTCAAGCTGTGCCGGCTGGTCCGTCATGTCAGTACGAGTATCGGGCCTTTCTGCGCTTGAAGGCGTCCTCGCCGCCCTCGAGCAACGTCACGATGTTGTCCTTGCAGTGGTCCACGGTCCCCTCGTTGACCTTGCGGGCCGTGGTGCCGTCGGAGTCCAGCACGAAGACCTTGTCGGCGTCTCCGAGAACCGGGATGTTCGGGTTGTGCGTCACGAAGATCAACTGCCGACGCCGCTTGATCTTGCCGATGCTCTCGACGATGGTCTCAAACACGAACCGGTTGTCCAGGTTGTCCTCGGGCTGGTCGATCAGCAGCGGGTTCTCGCTGTCCATCAGCAGAATCGGCAGGATGGTCGTGCACTTCTGGCCGGTCGAAAGCGCCCCGGTCTCCTTGAGCGTGCCGTTGTCGTTCAGCTCGATCTTCGGCAGGTCAATGAGTTCGACCGTCTCCAGGTCGAACAGCACCTGGGAGCCGACCATCGCCGCCATCACCTTGTCCGCCTGGTCGGCGTTCAACTCGGCCTTGTCAATCAGGGCCTGCGTGTCTCGCTGCTTGATTGCCTCGGCAAGTTCCGCCGGCCAGAATGCGTTGGCAACCTTGCCCGCCACGACGTTGCGGCGGAGGCGGTTGTCCTTCAGGGCCTCCTCCAGCAACGCACGGTACTCCTCGGGGTTGCCGAACTGGATGATGGACGCCTTGATCGACGGCGAAAGCGCCGCGTTGATCCGATCCACAATGGTCTGGCGAACGCCGAACCGCTCGTCGCGCAGCTCGGAAAGCTGCCGCAGCAGGCGCGTCCGCTCCTCGCGCAGGGCCTTCAGTTGCTCAAGCAGTTGATCCCGTTCGCGCTGCTTGGCCAGCAGGTCGTTGCGGAGTTTCTCCAGACGATGACGCTCGGCTGCCTTGCCCTGGGCCTCCTTGTGCTTCTCGATCAGTTCCTGGAACTTCAGGTCCTGCTGCTTGTGGGCCAGGTCGAGTTTGCCCGACTTGGCCGCGACAGTCTCGCCCTCGGCCTGAATCCGCTCCAGGGCGTCACGGAGCAGGCGATCCACGTCGTCGGAGCAGGTCTGGAGGCCTAGGCGCATCTCCTCGACCAGCGAACCGTTGGGGCCTTTGAGCATGTCATCAGTGAAGATCGTCGCCAGCCGCTGGCCGATATGCCCGACGTTGGCCGCGATGGCCCGGTAGAGCTCGGCCAGCAGGTCGTTCGTCGCGCCGACCGCCCTGCGCTCCCGGTCGCGGAGGGCCTTGAGTCCGTGAGCCTGGTTGATGGCGTCGGCATCGTCCCCGCCCTCCGTCTTGAACGCCTTGAGCTTCTCGTTGACGTTGCCCAGGGCGTTGAGTTCGTCGCCGATCGCGTCGGCCTTCTGCTGGAGCGGCGTGATCTTGCTGGCGTTGGCGGCCAGGTCCGCCTTGAGCGTCCGGATGCGATGCTCGATGTCGGCGATCCGGTCGGCTTCGAAGTTGTCGATCAGGTCGAGCTGCGAGCTGGCCTGGTCGGCGATGGCCTCGACCTCGTTCTGGCTGAAGATGTCCACCTTGAACAGCCCGCCGCTGCGCAGGCTGATGTCGGTCGGATTTCGGTGTTCGTCCAGCACGACCGGCTCGTCGCCCGCCGAGCGGCTGACGACATACGACAGGCCGTCCTTCGTCCGGACAGCCACCTCGATGCGCCCGCCAGCCAGGTTCTGCTCCACCAGGGACTCCACGCGCCTACGGGCAGCGCCGTCCGCGGGCAGCGCATCCATGGCGTACCGCACGAACTCCAGCACGGTCGTCTTGCCGGTGCCGCGCGCCCCGATGACGCAGTTCAGCCCGTCGGACAGATCGAAACGCTGCCCGTCGAGGAAGCCACCTACGACCGACACCGACTGAAGCCGGTGAAAGGTGTCCTTGCTCGCTGATTTATCAACCACGTACTGCCTCCTTGGCTGTTCCGTTGTGCATTGCCTCAAGCTGTTCGTGCAGGAATGCCTCCCGACGCATCGCGTCGAGGGCACGCTCAGCGCTTGTCGCGATGCCCCCAGATCGTCTCCGAATACTCTCCAGCCTGCGGCAAAGGGCGGCGAATCGCACCTGCAGGTCGATATCCTCCGGGACTGGGATCGGGATTCCGGCCAACTGCCTATAGTACAGGCGGAACCGCACGCTTCCCTTTGTCTTCAGGTTGATCTGGTGACGCCCAGCCTCGCTTCGAAGATAGTGATAGACGTACTCGGGCAACACGCCATTCCTGCACCGAAAGACAACGTAGTCGGGGCTCGTAATGCCCTCATCCGCGACATCCACCGCTACGCCGATGGAGCCGATGTTGATGCGCATCGGGTTGTACGCCAGGTAGCCCTCCCGGATGATCTTGTACCTCTCCGGATGCTTGCCGATGCGCCCCTTCGGGTCGCAGAACCCGTCGACGTTTGACACCCCCAGCAGCCGCGCCTCCTCGGAGTAGGCTTCACCAACCCGCTCGTCGCTTTCCTCAGTGAGATCACCCAGGACTGCGGTCGGCGCGGCATGGAGGGCCTCGGCCAAGGCAGCCAGCTCCGAACGAACCTTCCGCGCCTCATCTGCGAGGGACTCGCACTTCTCCGCGAGGCCCTCGAGGGCCGCGTCGGCAGAGCCCATTTCGGCGAGACTGATCTGCGGATTCTTGAGATCGAGGTTCAGGCCGGGATCAAGGTCCGTAACGGCGACGGTCCAGCAGTGCTCGCTGGCCGTGCCCGAACGGACGACGTCGATGAAGGGCTCAATGGCCTCGAACCGCAGCGGCTTCGTCTTGCTGAGGCTTTGGCCCTCGGGCAGTGGTGGCTCGCAGTACAGAATGCTTTCGGTTGGCCCGGAGCGATCAAAGAACAGCAGGTTTGTCCGGATGTCCGTGTACGGCGCGAAGACGTTGTGCGGCAATCGCACAATCGCCAGGATTCGGAAATCCCGCAGCAGTTCTGATCGGACTCGGCTGGCAACGCCCGGTGCGGAAAGGGTGCCATTCGGCACAACGACGGCCGCACGGCCTGGCTTGGGTGCTCGCTTGAGCTTCCGCATGATCAGTTGTAGGAACAGGATCGCCGTTTCGGCGGTCTGCTTGTCCTCCGGAAAGTTGCTGAGAATGCCACGCTCTTCCTCGCCGCCGAACGGCGGATTGGTGAGGATGACGTCCACGCGGTCCCTCTCGCCGATCTCGTTGAGCGGGAAACGCAGGCTGTTTTCCGGATCGATCTGTGGGGCTTCCAGGCCGTGCAGCAGCAGGTTCATCTGGGCGAGCAGGTACGGCAGTGGCTTGGCCTCGCCGCCGAGGATCGACGCCGTCTGGAGCAACTTGCGGTCCTCGACGGTCTTGACCTGCTTGGCCAGGTGGTTGTACGCCTCGACGAGGAACCCGCCCGTGCCACAGGCTGGGTCCAGCACCGTCTCGCCGAGATGCGGATCGAGGGCCTCGACCATGAAACGGACGACTGGGCGCGGCGTGTAAAACTCGCCAGAGTCGCCGGCGGCATCCCGCATTTCCCGCAGCATCGACTCGTAGAGGTGCCCGAGCGTGAACAGCTCGTCCTGTGATTCGAAGTGGATCGCGCTGACATGGTTGATCACGTCGCGGAGCAGGTAGCCTGACTGCATGCGGCAGGTCTGGCCACTGAAGACCGTGGCCACGACCTGCTTGCGGCTGCCGCGACCGTTCTGGAGGCCCCGCAGGTACGCGAACAGGCCGGGGCCTTTGGTGCCGTCGGGACGAACGGCCTCCTCCTGCATGATGAAGGCGATGAGTTCCGGGCCGGTGATGCCGCTTTCCTGGGCGGCCCAGTCCCGCCAGCGGTACGGGGCGTCGATGGTCGGGCGGTACTTCTGACGGCGGACCTTGGCGCGGGATTCCTCGATCTGCTCCATGTCGTCGAGAAACTTCAGGAACATCACCCACGTCAGCAGGGGCAAGCGGTCGAGGTCGCCCGACAGGCCCTTGTCCTTCCGCATGATCTTGCGGCAGGACTTGATGACGTTGCCGAGGCGCTCGGCAGTGGTCGTCGGTTCCTTCGTCTTCGTCTGTTGTTTCGCCATGGTGCTCCATCACGCGGCGTATAGCAGCGTCTGCAATCGGTGAACGGCCTCGACCAGCCGAGCCTCCCCGCCGAAGTGGCGGGCGATGTCGATGACGGTCCCGTGCTCGCTCAGCGGCGGAACCTCCAGGACATCGGGGATCACGAACTGGGCCGTGCCGTGTTCGGTGTACTTGTCCAGCAGCTCATTGAGAATCTGTGTCGCCCCCGGGCCGTACTGGTCGAAGAAGTCCTTTTTCTCCGAGCGGAGGCGATGGGCGCGTTCGCGCCGCGTCCGCAGCGGCGCGTTGAAGGCGATGTGGCAGATCAGGTCCAGCGGATCGGCGTCGGGCTGCTCGGCGGCCGTCGCCAACTCGTCGAAGTCGATGCCGCGCTCGGCCAGCTTGTCGATGATCTCCAGCCGATGGTCGGGGTTCGCCCACTCGGCCCGCAGCTCTGCGGCGTTGGCATACAGCGTGCGGACCTTCTCGGCCGTGTAGTCGGTGAAGCGGACGACCCGGAGCTGATTGCCCTCGGAATCCAGTTCATAGACCAGGTGGGCGGCGATCTGGACCTGACCGCCGTCAAAGTAGAACTTGCGGCGTTCGACGGGCGTGTCGTCATCGGGCGGCAACGGATCGACGATGACTTCCTCGCCGGGTTCCGGCTCTTCCTCGGGCGTGACGACGGTCTCCTCGTCGGTGGGCTGGCCGTCTTCATCGATGTGCTGCTCGGTCTCGATGGACGGCTCGCCGTCGAAGTCCGGGTCGGCGAACAACCGCGTAGCCGATCCGGTGTAGTCCAGGATGCTGAAGAACAGCTTGCCGTAGTCGTCCCGCACGCGCGTGCCACGGCCGATGATCTGCTTGAACTCGGTCATAGCGTTGATGACACGCACCAGCACGACGTTCTGGACAGTCGGGGCGTCCACGCCGGTGGTCAGCATCTGCGAGGTCGTCAGGATGACCGGCGTCCGCCGCTCCACGTCCTGGAAGTTGCTCAGGTGCCCGCGCCCGATGCCGCCCTCGTCCGAGGTCACGCGGCAGACGTAGTCGGGGTTCTGGCGGACCAGGTCGGCGTTCAGGTTGTTCAGCACCCGCCGCATCTCGTCGGCGTGTTCCTGGTCGACGCAGAAGACGATGGTCTTGGCGTAGCGGTCGGTCCGCTTGAGGAACTCCGTCAAGTTGCGGGCGACAGCCGCCGTGCGGGCGCGCAGGGCCACGCGGCGCTCGAAGTCGTTCGTCTGGTACTCCTCGTCGGGTATCTCCCGGCCGTAGCGGTCGAGCTCGCCCTGGCTCGGCCGCCAGCCCGCCGCGTCCCAGGTCGTGATCACGCGATGGACGCGGTACGGTGCGAGGAAGCCGTCGTCGATGCCCTGACGCAGGCTGTACTGGTAGATCGGGTCGCCAAAGTAGCGGTAGGTGTCGGCGTTGTCCTCACGGCGTGGCGTGGCCGTCATGCCGATCTGGAAGGCCGGCTGGAAGTACTCGAGGATTTCCCGCCAGTTGCTGTCGTCCTTGGCGCTGCCGCGATGGCACTCGTCGACGATGATCAGGTCGAAGAAGTCCGGGGCGTACTCGCGGTACAGGCCGGGCCGGTTCTCGTCGCGGGCGATGGCCTGGTAGATGGCGAAGTACATCTCGCGGCTCTTGTTGGCCACGCCGCCCTCGATCTTCCAGCGGGCATCGCCGAAGGGCGTAAACGTCTTGGCCATCGGGTCGTCGATCAGGATGTTCCGGTCGGCCAGGTAGAGGATGCGCGGCCGGCGGTAGTCGCCGGTGCGGTTCCAGCGAGCCGACCAGAGCTTCCAGCAGATCTGGAAGGCGACGAAGGTCTTGCCCGTGCCGGTCGCCATGGTCAGCAGGATGCGCTGCCTGCCCTGGAGGACGGCCTGGACCGCCCGATTGATCGCGATCTCCTGGTAGTACCTGGGCACCTTGCCGCTGAGGCTGTAGCCCGGCGTCAGCAGCCGATCAGCGACCTCGCCCGTGAGCGATTCGCCGGCCGTGAGCCGCGCCCAAAGCTGGTCGGGCGTGGGGAAGGCGTCGATCTCTCGCTCTTGCCCAGTCAGGTAGTCGAACTCGACGATGCCCTCGCCGTTCGTCGCGTAGGCGAACTTCAGGCCGAGGATCTCGGCGTACTCCTTGGCCTGCTGGAGGCCCTGGCCGGGCGTGGCGTAGGTGGGCTTGGCCTCGACGACGGCGATGGCCATGTCAGGCCGGTAGCGGAGGATGTAGTCGGCCCGCTTGCCGGGCCGGCGCACGCCGCGCCGCCCCGCGACAACGATGCGGCCGTCCGTGAAGGTGACCTGCTCGTTGATGCGGTGAGGGTCGTTGTCCCAGCCCGCCGTCTGGAGCTTGGGCACGACGTATCTCCTGCATGTGTCCGCCTCGTTCAGGGGCATCAAGCGTCCTCACACTTCGCCGTCGGTTGCCGCTTCAGCCATTCGTCCACGGCGTCGAGGTGGAACCGCCAGTGGCGGCCGACCTTCTGGCCGGGGAGCTTGCCTTCCTGGGCGAGCTTGTAGAGGCTCGACTTCGGGATCTTCAGGTACGCCGACAGATCATCGATGGTCAGCACGTTGTCGGGCTGCTTGTTCATCCACGCACCTTTGGCCGACGCGGCATCGCTGCGATCTTCGCCGGCAAACCACCGAGTATTTGACAGTTAATTGATTCCGCTGTCAATCACTGAGATTCCTGGACGAAAGAAAGCCCCGCCGGAGCGCGGAACTGCCCATGGTCGTGCGGTTCCGATACTAGCGGGGGGGACACTGCCAAGCTATCTGCCCGTGGCCCTCAGCTGGCATCCAGGAAGTCCCCCTGCGGTCAGCCGCCACGCATTGACAACGTCCGAATCAAGTCACTTACCCGGCCCGGAAGCCAGCCAAACGTGAGGCACCGTTGGGCCTCTCGATCTAGGCTTGATTCGTCAAGCGAGGAAACCCCCTCATACCCGGCGAACCGCCCGCGAAGTATCGCCATCACGTACAGCACCCGCGCAACATCTCGAGGCAAGTCGCCATCCCCGGCCAAGGATGCCTTAGCGTAGTTCTTGATTAGTTCGACAGCATCTTCCGCAGGCATCGCATCATTAAGGATCGAACCGAAAGTCGATTTTGAGCAACGACTTAGGATTGACGCCATCTGCTCGGCCGACTGACGGTTGGACTCAGCCAAACGATCAGACTCCTGTGCAAGGGACACATCCAGCTGGTGCTCCAGAATAGCTCTGAGGTCGCTGGATGACCAAGGAACCGTATCGGGCAAAGCAGGGTCCATGAGCGCCCTGATTATGTCCTTGCTCTTTCGATTTGCAGTCGCTGGTTTGGCCATCACAACACCACGCTCCGAGCACCAACTTTCCACCTGTCAATACACCACGGGCGGCCGCCTGTTGCGCGTCATCGCCCCACGATCTCGCGAAGATCCGCTATCTCTGCGTCAATCTGATCCTCATGCACGTACCGCCCGACTGCAAATCGTAAGTGCTTATTAAATAATCGTTTAGCGTTGGCCAGCAAGTTCATGGCCTGTCGTGGCGTTTGAATTCCCAGTTGACGCACCACGTCCTCGTAACTCGCCGGCTCTGCGTCCTGAAGCATTGGATCGGCGACCCTGAGGCAGAACACAGTCCACAAGTCTTTGCGGGAACGATCTCTGCAATCGACCTCCATCAGCCGCATGGCGTCCTGGACAACCTGCTGCACCCACTCCTGCTCGAAGCGGTCCGAGCCAGGCCGCGTGACATGAGCGGCGAGGGTGGCCCCGTCCAACCCCGCCCCCACGGCGCGGGTGGCGTACTCCCTCTTGAGCTTGCTGGTCACGAAATTGTTGAGCGATTTCAGGACGAAGTTGCGGAACTTGCCCTTCCCCTGTTCGGCATGGTGGACCAGTTTTCTGGCCAGGAACTTGTCCGCGATGAAGTCGTGGAGCAGGTCGTCAGCAAGGTCAGGTGAAACGCGGCGGACCTCGACCAGGAAGGATCGTAGCCCCGGCGTGTACGCCTGAAGCAGCTCGGCAAGCGCTTGTTGGCGCGTCAGTTCATCCGACCCCGAAGCTCGCCCGACCAGCGACCAGCGGGTTTCAGGAAATCGTGACGGCTTCATCTTCTCCGGCTGCATTCATTGCCTCGCCTGTTTCAGGCCATTCGCAACGCGCCTGGCAACGCCAGAGCGGGCGAATCCTGACGGAAACAGGGTATCGCCGGCCCGGTCGAGCCGCAACCGAAAACGCGACACGGCAGACCCCTCGCCGGATGCCGGATGAGCCCGGATTTCCTGGATAACCGCCTGAATTTGGGCGAACCGACTCGCGTCTGATGCCGTATTTCATGGTGTTTCCGGCACCGCAGCCCCACCATGGAAGGGCCACCCAATGGGTGAAGCACGCAAGGAAGCGTTACAGGTCGGTTTCGACGGCTCGGTCCGGCTGGAGTTCCACGGGGCCAAGGTCAGCAGCGACGGCGGGCTTCTGGCCTACCGCGATGTCGATGAAGCCCTGGACTTGACCGCGCCGGCCGCGGCGGCGTTGACCGAGTGGCGGACCGGCACCAACATCCGCCACTCGATGACGGCGCTGCTGCGGCAGTCGATCTACAGCCGTCTGGCGGGTTACGACGACCTCAACGACGCCCAGCGCCTGGCCGTGGATCCGGTGCTGCGGCAGGTGGTGGGCGGACGGGCGACGCAGAAGGAAGCCGCCTCCACCAGCCAGATGGCCCACTTCGAGACCCAGGTTCTGACTCAGGCCCAGAACCTGGCGGCGCTGCTGGACCTGCCGGGGCAGTGGATCGACCAGGCGCAACGCCGCCGTCCCTTGGATCGTCTCATCCTCGATCTGGACAGTTCGGTCAGCCAGACCCACGGCCGGCAGGAAGGCTCGGCCTACAACGGCTACTTTGAGTGCACCTGCTATCACCCGCTGTTCTGCTTCAACCAGCACGGCGATCTGGAACGCGCCCTGCTCAGGAACGGCAACGTGGCCAGCGCCCACGACTGGCGGGCGGTGCTGGAACCCGTGGTGGCTCGCTACCGCCCCCGGAACATCAAGAAGCTGTTCCGGGGGGATGCGGGCTTCGCCCACCCGGAGGTCTACACCTTCCTGGAAGCCGAGGGCTACCTCTATGCCATCCGCCTGCCGGCCAATGACGTGTTGCAGCGGGAGATTGGGCACTTGATGACTCGGCCCATGGGCCGTCCCCCGGCCAAGCCCATCGTGCTCTTCCACGACTTCCACTACCGGGCCGCCAGTTGGGACCAGGCCCGCCGGGTGGTGGCCAAGGTCGAGTGGCACCAGGACGAGTTGTTCCCGCGCATCGGCTTCATCGTCACCAACCTGGGCGGCGGGGCCGCCCGCATAACCTGGTTCTACAACGGCCGGGGCACGGCCGAGCAGTGCATCAAGGAAGGCAAGCTGGCCCTGAACTGGACCCGGCTGTCCTGCCACGACTTCGCCGACAACCAGGTGCGACTGCAACTGTTCGCCCTGGCCTACAACCTGGGCAACTTCCTGCGGCGGCTGGCGCTGCCCACGGCCGTCAAGCACTGGACCCTCACCACGCTGCGCGACAAGCTGATCAAGATCGGGGCCAAGGTGGTGCACCACGCCCGGCGCGTGGTGTTCCAGTTGGCGGAGGTGGCGATCCCCCGGCCATTGTTCGCCGCCATCCTGCGGCGGATCGAGCGGCTGCGGCGGCTGGCCCCCGCGCCGACGTGATCACCCCACCTTCCGACAGCCCGCCGCCGACCAGCCCGAGCGCGATCGGTCTGTCGTCACCGGGCCCGGAACGTGGTCCGACAGCCGCCAGGCCCCGTCCCGTCGGCCTGCCGCAGGGGTTCGGGCATCAAAGGGCCAAGATTCTACTTCCCGCGCAGCCCATCATGCGTTAGAATGCGCGGGAGTTGCCGACGACGTTCGCTGGCCGGAAGCCAACTGGGAAATGTCGGATGAAACGGTTGCCGCTCAGGAATCGCGTGCGAACTTGCCCGCTCTGGCTACAAGACGGCGCAACACAGTCGCGCCGGTTGAGTAGTCTCTTGCGAAGTGCAAGCCGAACGCCGCACACGGTGTCGACGGACAGTGCTTCGGTTGCCGGTGGACGTGGCAATCGCAACCGCGTTCACGTTCACGCGCCCCTTGTTTTCGACTTGCGGGAGCGATGGTTGCGGCGATAATGGTCCCGCAGGCTCAGCCGTCGGGCACGTCCCTCTAAGCAACTGGGCGGGCGACAGCGGGTGTGCCCTGAGCGACACGCCACGGATGGCCTGAACTGCGGATGAAGCCCGGTGGCTTCTGCGCGAGCGGTGCGACTGGCAGAGGGCTTAAGGGTGACGATTCTTTCGCCTGGACAACTCGTGCGAGACACCTACGAGGTCGAGCGACTCCTCGGCGAAGGCGCGTTCGCCGAGGTCTATCGCGTGAAGCACCGCTTCATGGGCCGCCAAGCCATGAAGGTCTTCAAGGCCACTGGGGCGACACTTGAGGACATCGAGCGAGACATCGCCGAGGCACTTCTCCTTTCCGGGATCAAGCATCCGAACATCGTGGAAGTCTATGACGCCAACGTGCTCGAAGCCAAGGCCGAGCAGTTCGGCTACTTCACGATGACCTACGTGCCGGGCGGTACTTTGGAGCGATACTGGCGGTCTTTCGCCAGCGAACTGATGCCCGTGGAACAGGTCGTCGAGGTAATGCGCCAGGCATGTCGTGGCCTGGCGGTCGCTCACTCATCCTCCCCTCCCATAGTCCATCGCGACATCAAGCCTCAGAACATCCTCGTCGGGTTCGGCGCGAGCGGCCTCCATGTCCGGCTCAGCGATTTCGGGCTGGCTAAGGCGGTCAACCCGCTGACCCTGCTGGTCAGCGCCAAGGGCACACTGGGGTTCAAGCCGCCCGAGTCGCTTGAGAACGTGGATTCCTGCGCCGCCGATGTGTGGGCCGTTGGCACGACCCTTTACCTTCTCCTGACCGACGAGATGCCGTTTCCGATGCTCAACGAGCGGGACATTGAGGACGCCAACCGGTTTCTTCGGCCGATCCGTCCGCCGAGTATCTACAACGTCGGCATCGATGCCGGGTTGGAGTCGATTATCTTTCGCTGCCTGGCTGCTCGGCCGGCGGACAGGTACGCCAACGCCAATGAACTCCTGCAGGACTTGGAGAAGTGGAGGCCCGGATTCAAGCCGCCTGGAACGTCGGTC
This sequence comes from Phycisphaeraceae bacterium, assembly GCA_020831765.1. Taxonomy (GTDB): domain Bacteria; phylum Planctomycetota; class Phycisphaerae; order Phycisphaerales; family Phycisphaeraceae; genus JAFIFY01. The sequence continues at coordinate 17,014 of JAFIFY010000061.1, forward strand.
AGCCAGTCGAGGCGCGGCTCGAAGTCGGCCATTGTTGAGCGTTCGCCCCACGATCTGAAGCGCGAGGCCAACAGCGCCCTTCAGGAAGCGATCCAGATCGCGCAGGATCCCGCGAAGCTTATGTCCGCCGCCGACCTGTTGGAGGAAGCCATATCCAAGGATCCTGCGCTCCGTGATCGGTATGAGTGGCAGTTGCAGCTCTGGCGCAAGGGCATCATGCATGTTTCGACGGCGGATCTGAGGCAGTTCCCAAAGCGGCTGAGTAGGCCAAACCAGTCTACGGGGGGCAACCGTGAGCAGTAATCTCGATCTATTCGCCGATCGTCGAACAGGCCCTTTGATTAGCTCGAATGCGGCCGCGCGTCCAGCAAGGTGCTCTCCACGCCGCGCAACGAATGCAGGGCGACTCGGTAGTATGCCGGGAAAGAACCGAGGATAGCCGACGATGAACCAGACAGCCAACACCGAGCATCGTGCCGACTGCGAGCAACTCCTAGAGGTTGCGACGCCGCACATCTACCGTCGCAACCTTTTTCGCGTCCTTAACATCCCGGTCAACGCGACCTCAAAGGACGTTCAACGGCAGCAGACGCGCCGGAAGATGCAGGAGAAGCTTGGCATCGTTTCAGTTGCGCAGCACAACGGCCCACTCACCCTTGATCCACCGCCATCGGAAGAGGACATCCGCGCGGCGATGGAGCGTCTAAACAGCCCGATTGACCGCCTTCTTGACGAGGTATTCTGGTTCTGGCCGACCAACGGAGACGTCGCCGGCGACGATGCGCTCAAGGCGTTGGAAGAGGGGAACGTCAAGCGGGCTGCCGAGATATGGATGGGGCTGGCCAAGGTTGCCGGCGATGGCCACATCGCGACGCATAACCTGGCGGTTCTCGACCACATGGTCGCCCTCGACTACGAGGCCAAGCTGACGTCGTCGGGCCTCAGCAAGAAGGAACAGCAACAGCTTGAGGACCTCTGGGTTCGTGGCTTCGCCCGGTGGAAGGAAGTGGTGGATGGGGAGGACTTCTGGAGCGTGGTCAAGACTCGCGTTCGGGAGTTGAATGATACCCAACTCACCACCGGTTTCGTCCGCCGAGCGCGTGGCACGCTGCCGACTGCTTTGCTGCTAATTAGCGCCAAGATCGCCTACGCCGCCGCTGAGCGATCCGATATTGCCACCGCACAGCGCCACAGCAAGTTGCTCCGCGACGTGAACTTCGGTGACGGGCTTGCTGACGAGGCCATCCGTGAAGCCATCAGACCCATCCGCAACCGGATCAAGACGGCTGTCGACAAGGCCAAGAGCCGATGGACGAGCAAACCTCACCAAGGGAATCGGCATGTCCGCGAGCTATACGAGCAGAGCAAGGCGATGCTTGCTGTGGTGGATGCCATCCTCACAACGGAAGACCTAACGCGCGGGGGCATGCACGACACGGTTGCCGAGGCAATGCTTGAAGGCCAGATTGCATTCGGAAACAAGACCAACGACTGGCAAGAGTGTATCCAACTCATTGAACTGGCACAGAAGCTCGCGCATGGCGGGACGGTGCAGTCTCGGCTGTCGGAGAACAAGGAGATTCTCAAGACGAATGCGGAGAGCGGAAATGACTGGTGTGCTCCGGGGTACTGGGACCAACCGGATGCTGTGGTCGCAGTTCTCGAATCGGCGCGTGATCTCGCCAACGCGGGCAATTTCGACCGAGCCATTGGCGCATTGGTTGTTCTCGATCCTAAGATCGGCAAGCCGTTGCGGCGCGCCCTTGCATACTGTCTGAGCTTGCACAGCATCCGCGTTCACAACGAGGCTATGAGCGATTTGAATGTGGAGTCGGGCGTCATCAAGGAGATCATGGGCAGACTCCGGGGCGGCGGCGAGGCCGGCGTTATGCTGCTTCTCGCTCGTCGCCCCGATCCTAACTCACCAGCTTTCCTGAACCCTCCTTGCTTGTGTTGCGGAAGAACCGGCTATACTAGTTGGGTTAACTTCACATATCGTGACATTCCATTGTTTATGTGCAGCACGTGTAGTTCGCGCCATGACCGTGAGCGCGAACAGATGAAGAGCAAGCTACGAGGGCACATGAGCACAGCCCTTGAGTACCTGCTTCTCGCCAACGAGGTGGACCCAGGCGACGCGGGGATCGTGCGGAATCTGAAGGTCCTCAAGGAAGCCGCCAGCGAGATCAATTGCAGCACGCCGAAGACGAAATCACTCAAGGAGCGCCTGGGAGCACAGAAGGTCCGAGGAACGCGGCTGACGTTTGAGGAAGGGCCGCAACCCGAAATCTGCCACTTCTGCGGCGAAGCCACAGGCGACAAGTCGTGTCACATCACGGTCCCGATGTGTGGCGATGTCAGGCCGGTCCGATTGCTGTTCAACGACGGCATCGAGTACCGCTATGCCGACGTCGTCGTTCCTCGCTGCCATCGTTGTCGCGATGAGCACCGCGAGCTGCCGGGCCGCATCGAAGCATGGCATGAAGCGCGGTTGGCGGCTGCGGACTACGAGCACTTCCCGAAAGAGGCTAACGCAGTAATCGCTGCTAAAGAGGCTGCCTCTGAAGCTGCGGCGTCTGTCGAGAAATGTAAGCGATCAGTGGCGGAGGCGCAGACTGCCGTGGACCGGGCCGGTGCCATCGGCGGACAATGCGATCGGTGCAACTCCGACTCCCAATGGGTTGACGGCCTTTGCCGCCAGTGTGATAGACATGTCTATTGCCTGGGTACGTGGCAGAAGATTGGCGTGGCCGCCGCCGGCATCCTTCTACTCATCGGAGTGTTCGTCCTTCAACGTGATCTGGGCGTCCTATCTCCCATGGTGAATCTCGTCACCATGATGACCGGCTGGTCCAGCGGACTGGCCACGGCAGTATTCGGCGGAACAATACCGTTTCTGGCCGTCGCGGGGCTCACCTGCACGCTGAAGCGTTCACAGTGGCGGCGGCGGCGTGGATTGCGCGAACAGCGGCAGGCGGATATTCGGCAGCGCCGCAACACGGCGATGGGCGAAGCCCAGAAGCGGCTCGACCAGGCAACATCCGCTTTGAAAACAGCAGAAGAGGCCGCGAAGAAACCGCTTGCCGCGCATGAGCACGCCCAGCGAAGGCTCCGAGAGGCCAGGGAGCAAGGGGTCCAGGAGTTTGAACGTACCTATCCCGAACCAAAGCTGCCGACCGGGGTCAAACCCGAGTCCGCCTATGTTCAGTTCGGCCAGATACACGAATCGCTACAGCGGGGATGGGGCTTTGGGCATGAAGTGGGAGACGAAGGGAAAGCTGCAGCGAACCAGCCAGTCAAGGTTGCCGGCCTGGTTGCCCGCGAACCACGCCCGGCCAAAGAACGCATCATTGTCGCCTGCCCAAAGTGCGGCAAGAAGCAGCGCATCCCGAAGCGTGACGACGTAATCACCGTCAAGTGCCCCTGTGGCCAGCATTTCGAGTGCCGAAACGGGAACCCAGAGACTCTCGCGGAGATCATGGCCAGCAACGTTTACCGCTGGAAGGACAGCGGCGATCCAGAGCGGTGGGTCAAAGCCCAAAAGGGCTCGTGGAGTCATTCCGACTGGCAGAAGCTCTTGGCTACACTGAAGCAATCCCAATACTGGCCAATGGGTGAAGATGCAATCGGGCATATCCTGGAGTCCATCAAGAAACGAGGCAAGGCGTCAGGGCGCGACCTAATTCTTGAGATAGCGCGTCAGGCGAGCGATGACGGTATGGTCTCCTGCCCCGTATGCAACGCCAAGGTCAAGGCCAAGAATCTCGTTCAGCACTACGACAAGAATCACAAGGGCGCGGCCGTGCCGAGTACTCCATCCGGCGGGCAGAACACGGCCAAGAGCAGCAAGCCGGTTGGTTCTACAGCCGGGTCGGCCGGGGGCGCGAGCGCCAAGACAGCCACGTCTGATTCCAAGCCGAAGAATGCAGCAAACCGGCGCACGTCTGGGCGAACCACGTTGGTCGACGGAAATTGTCCGCACTGCGGCAAGAAGGGCACGTTCAGTCGGCCAGATTCTACTTTCTGGGCGGAATGCCCACTGTGCAAGGAACGGGTCTGGGTCGAGTAGCGCGAGTGAGGCGCAACACGACGAAATGGCAGAGGTAGTAGCAGGCAGCCGACCGGCAGCACAAGAGCATGCAGAATCGGCCTGCAACAGGAACCTGGAACATGAATGACAAGACACAAGGTGAAGACGGCATGCCCAACATCCACGGCAGCATCCTGGATGGCATTCGCCAAGTCTGGTTCCCGGCAGAGTTCCGTATCGCAGCACCGGGCCTGCCGCTGGATATGCTGGAGATCGTTGACGCTGAGGCTCAGGCCGCCCCCTACGCTCAAGCAACAGATGGCGGTGCTGGCATCAATGACTCGATAGTCTCCAACAAGCTTGCAGCAGAATTCGCAACCTGCCTGTGGTATCTCAAGACGAAGCACTTCAAGCGTGAATGGGATGATGATGAGACGGGTGACGACGATCCTCGTGTGCGGCGAGCGCTGGGGCGACTTAACAAGAGCATCGAAGCGCTCGGCGAAAGCGGAATCGAAGTCCATGACCCGACAAACAAGCGTTATCCCGCTGGCGGCGAGGGCATGATGCGGCCGATTCAACTTGTTCCCACTGCGGGCATCACGTTTGAGGTCGTTACGGAGACGGTGGCCCCCATCATCTACCGGGACGACCGGCTCATCCAACGCGGCGAGGTGTTCGTCGCTGTGCCGAAGGAGGACTCCGTGGCTGCAACCGGTTTTGATACGGCTTCCCCGCCCGCTGCAAAGGCTCCCTCACAGGAGCATGATCCCACCGACTCCTCTGCGCCGGCGGCCTCTTCGGCAGAGGCACCATCCGCCCAACATGAGTCAAGAGATGTCCATGGCGACACCTCTTTGGATGTCGATGGAGCAGTGGGGAACGCGACTGCGCAGACGGACGACGCGCCTCAGCGTGACCACATGGCCAGGGGTTCCGAGGCCAAACAAGCACCGGTCACCAGCGAGGCTGAATCAACATCGGTGCCAGAGGCAACTGAAGAGCCACAACAGGAACAGCATGACGGCGACTCTACGAAGTCCTGCAACTGAGAACAATACCGGCCAGAAAGGGCTTGACGATGCAACGCACGACCATCGATTTTGGCATTGACCTGGGCACGACCAACAGCACCATCGCGGTAATTGACGGCACTGACGCAAAGGTGATTCCAAACAAGGGCGGTTCCGTCATTACAGCATCAGCCGTGTGGATCGACAAGCGCGGCAGCATGCATGTTGGCCAAGAGGCCAAACTGCGCGCTTTGGTCGAGGATCAGGACAATGCCGATCTGGAATTCAAGCTCCGCATGGGTCTGGGCGCTGAAGGAAAGAAGGTATTTGCCCGCAGCGGCCGGGAGATGCTCCCTGAGGAGTTGTCGGCTGAGGTGCTCAAGTCCTTGAAGATGGACGTGCAGACCAGCATGGGGGAAGAAGTCCGGGCGGCGGTAATCACCGTGCCTGCGGCCTTCGAGAACCCGTCGACCAATGCCACGATGAAGGCGGCTAAGCTGGCCGGCTTTGCCAAGAGCCCGCTGCTGCTTGAGCCGGTCGCTGCCTCTCTGGCCTACGGCTTCCAAAGCGAGAACGACAACGTCTACTGGTTCACCTACGACTTCGGCGGCGGCACGTTCGACGCGGCTGTCATGCGCATCCGCGACGGTTTGATCCAGGTCGTGAACCATGACGGCGACAACTTCCTGGGAGGGAAGCTCATCGACTGGGACATCGTGACGAAAAAGCTTGTCCCGGCGATCACCAGCCAGTTCAACCTGCCAGAGTTCCGACGGGGCAACCCGCGATGGAAGGCCGCGATCGGCAAGATGAAGTACTACGCCGAGCTTGCGAAGATCGAGGTCTGCCGGTCAAAGGCATCGCATGAGGTCTGGATCGAGGGGCTCTGCGAAGATGCCGATGGCAAGGCCGTGGACTTCGCCTACACACTGACCCCAGCGGACGTGGAGGACGTGAGCAAGCCCTACATCGAAAAGTCACTGCTTCTTTGCCGCAAGACCTTGGAGCGGTCCGGCCTGACCGGCAAGGACATGGAGCGCATCCTGATGGTCGGCGGGACAACCTTGAACCCATGGGTGCGAGACGCGGTGCAGTCGGAACTCGGCAGCCAAGTGGAGTTCGGAATCGACCCGGTCACCGTGGTCGCTCGTGGTGCCGCCATCTTTGCCAGCACGCAATCGTTGCCCAAGGACACTAGCGTCCCCGTGCCAACGGGCACCTGGTCAATTGAGATCGAACACAAACCAGTAGGCAATGTGCCCGATCCGGACATCGGCGGACGCGTTATTGCCCCCGATGGCCGGAGTACCGAGAACTTCACGATCGAGCTCGTTGACGGCAAGACGCAGTGGAGGTCCGGTCGGATCAGGCTTGATGCGAGTGGCGTGTTCATGACGCAGCTATATGCAGAGAAGCAGCAACGGCACGAATACCGGATCGAGCTTTGCGATACCCATGGAACTCGCGTGCCCACCTCGCCTGACAGCGTCGCCTATACGCTGGGCGTGATACCCGAGGAAAACCCTCCGGCTGCGATGACAATCGGCATCGGCCTGGCCAATGGAAGCGTGGCGACCTATGTCAAGAAAGGTACGAAGCTCCCGGCACGCAAGTCGATGGACCACTACACCACGGTTCCACTCGGGGCCGGCCGCGCCGACGATGTGTTGCGAATTCCGTTGTTGGAGGGCGAGCATCCTCGTGCGGAGCGCAACCACGGAATCGGCGTCATGGAGATTGCCGGCTCCGACATCCGACGCGATCTACAGACCGGGAGTCAAGTCGAGATTACGCTGATCATGGACACGTCTCAGCAGATTCGCCTTCAGGTCTTCATCCCTTCCCTCGACGAGGACTTCGAGAAACCGTTCGATCCCCAGATGAAGCATAACTCGCTTGCGGAGCTCCGCCAAGAGGTGCATCAAGAGAAGGCGCGGTTAGCGAGCGCACGCGAGAAAGCGGAGAAGAACAAGGCATTGAAGGCCGACGCGGCCTTGTCACGTATTCAGGATCAGCAGATGCTCGAGCAGGTTGACGCGTTGATCGAAGCGGCGGACAGCGACCGCGACGCGGTCGCCCAACTCGACCGTCGCTTGCGTGAGCTGGCAGCAGCCGTGGACGAGGTTGAGGACTCAGTCGAGTGGCCGGTTCTCTTGGAGAAGGCTGAGGTGTCCAGGAACGATGCGGAGAAGGTTATCGGCGAATACGGAGATACGAGCGACCGCAACCGTCTTGCCTCACTTAAGGAAGGGCTTCAGCGTGCGATTGATGCTGGAGACCCGGACGTCGTGCGGAGGTACATCGGCGATCTTGATGGCCTGTACTTTGATGTCATCAACCGGCAGCCCGGCTTCCACGTGGGTCGGTTCAACTGGCTTGTTGAGCGAGCGCAGTCTATGCGCGACCCAGGCCAAGCGGAACAGATTATCGCCCAGGGACGACGTGCCATAAACAATAATGACGTCGATGCACTGAAGGCGGCAAATCGTCAACTGATGTCCCTGCTGCCACGTGATGTCCAAGAGGAAGCGAAGCACGCCAATGTTGGCGGGACGATCACAAGGGAGTGAGGCTGCGTCAGTATCGAAGTGACTGGAGACACATTGATGGCAAATCTAGGCATGATCGAACAGCTTGAGATTGTCGCGCGGACTGAGGCCAGCGAGGTACTGCCGGCACGCTTCGGTGTCCATATGGATAAACGTGCATTGGCCGGGAACTTCCTGAAGTATGACGAGGCCGAAATTGCTGGCCACGTCGACCGAATCGTGTCATTGGTCTCGAACGACACCATCCTCCAATGCCCCTGCTGCCCGGAGAGTCTTTCGGCGACTTCCTTGAAGGCCCATTGTGATGAGCACAAGGCTGCGGGACAGTTGAGGCCATTTCTCGGTTTGGCGGCTCAAGGCGCACTGCTGTCAGAGTCGATTGGACGCGGTCCAACTATTGGCCAAATCGAGGAACGGATTAGACGAGCTCAGGCCCTGTCCACTTCACCTGAGACTCTGGAACAGGCGATTCACCTCCTTCAGATGGCCGCCAGAGATTATCCGCCTCACCGACGGAGACTGTCCCGGGCTTTAGAGGAATGGCAGGCACGACTTGCATCCCTTCGACCCAGGCCAGAATCCCCAGGACACGGTCTCAGCCTGACAACTCCTGTTCTATGCGAATCGTCGGCACGCCTCCACGAGTATCTTGATGCCATCATGTGCCCCTGGGGCGAACCGTGCTACTGGGCTCCCGCTGCAGTTCATGCTGCGGTGGGTATACACCACACCGAGGAATATGACGTGCGCTGCACTTGCGGGCAGCACAGCTTGCGGCTCTTTGTTGCTATTGGCAAGACGGAATGCGTCCGGCCGCCAGGAAGCGCCGGGTGGACGCTTGGCAGAGGACTTCCGCTTCACGCCAAGGCTAAGCAGTACCAGGCGTTGGCCTTGTGGGAGGCAATCTGTTCGGACGGGGGAACGTGCTCCCGCTGTGACCACAAGGGTGAAGCCGATGCGGATTTCCGGGTAAGCCTGGGCCGGGGCGGAATCAGCGTCCTCTGCCAGCACTGCGGTCATCCGCAGGCATCAGACTAGATGGCCTTGGAGGCTCCACACCATGCGACTATGGACAGGATCAACCACTGACTCGGATGCGAGCAGACCCCGACACCACAACAGGAACGGCCGGCTGTTCGCCATGGCGACATCTATCGCCCGCAAAGGCCGCTACGCCGAGGCCACCAAGGTTCTGCGCCGTGCCCTGGAAACTGGCGACTGCTCTGAATCGGAGGCGCTGGATCTTCAGGCGCGCATCTACGCGCAACAGGGGTTATACTTGCAGGCCGAGGCCTGCTGGCAGCAGGCCAAGCAGTTAGGCGGACCGAGCAGTCTGTACGACGATGCCATTGCCCAATTGAGACGGTCACGTCTGCCAACCGTGCGCGCTCTGCGAATCTTTATGGGTGGGACGGCGTTGGTCTTCTTAGCCCTACTGCTGTGGCAGGTTCTCGTGGCGACTCCGACCATTTCACGTCAGTTGGAGGACCAGCAAGCATCGGTCGCCTTGCTTCGGTCCGCATTGGATGAAGCGAGCGAAACTGCCGAGCAGAGAGACCGCGACGTCACCGAGACTATTGCATCCCTTGGGCGCGACAGCGTGGCTCGCGATGCCCTGCTTGCCGAGCACGTTGGTTTGCTTGTGACAGCACGGGGGGCGGCCGAGGATCGCGCTGCTGTGCTTGCCGGTTTGGAGGCGGCGTCCGGAGAACTGCGAAGGGCTGTCGAAGCCGCGGCCGCTGGGCTGGCCTCACAGCAGGGCGAGGCTAACGCCGCGGCGGAGAAGCGACTTGGTGCCCTCCAAACCGGGGTCGCCGAGTTGTCCAAGGCGCTCGGATCAACCGAGGCATCTCTGCTGAAACACACAGAGGCCACCCAAGGCGCAACGGAGAAGCGCCTTACTGCCCTCCAGGCCGAGGTCGCCGAAGTGTCCAAGGCTCTCCGATCAACCGAAGCCGCTCTGCTAAAGCGTGCTGAAATGACTGACGCCGCAATCACTCACATCAGCGGCGGGATGAAGCGGCTGCCATCGGCGGACACCATCGCTGCTCTCGACAAGCGAGTCACTCAGCTTCAGGAGCAGTTGGCCGGCATCGCTGCCGCAGTAGAGGCAATGCGGAAGCAGATGCCCGCTGAGAATAAGCCGTCCGGAGACACTGACACGACAACCGCCCCAACGACGCAGGCAACTGGGGTACTGCCATAGCCTGACCGAGATGTCCACACACCATGGCCCATGAACCAATGGTGGCATCAGGGAAGCCAAACCAATGCCATACAATTACGACGTCACATGCAATAGGTGCGAGTTCCGGCAGATTCCAGTGTGTGACAACCCCTCTAACCGTGCCCTTCGTGTCCAGTTCCTCAAGGCATTCATCAACTGGACGCTCCACCGAACGCTTCCCGGTCGCAGACGGCGTCAGGATGCTGAGAGTCTTAGAGATGCGGTGCTTAGAATGAACGCCGCTTATTGCGCTGATGGCATTTGCGGGTATTACGTCTGCCACGACGGCACAGAGGTTCCCATACCTGCGCAAACGGCATGGTGTCAACACTGTGGCAAAGTAGTTAGTGCGGAACGATGCCCTGATGTAGATGAGATAGACAGATGGATTGCAGATGCTCCTCAGTATCGTCATGAGCTTGAGTGTATACGACGATGGCGTCTTCTTCGCAAATCGCCGCCCAGGTGTCTCATATGTGGCGACACTGCGGTTACGCGATACTCTGATGAGATCGTGTTCATGCCACCTTATCCCTTCCCGACCTCCGACTATTCGATTGCAAGTCTTGCGTTTCCGGACCACATGCTGGCTGTGCATCCAGGTTGCCAGGGCACGCTGCTGTTTCGCTGTGTGGGGCATGCAAGCAGATTTCGTGATCGTAGCCATAAGAACTGCTATTCACCCGAGGGAGTTCTGGTGTTGCGAGCCGGACAAGACAGGGCCGATTCGCAAGGGACACCAGGAACCAGGAAGCCTGGATGAGGTTACCTTGTGCGAGAGCCGAAGGACCCAGAGCGTATGGAACGAGAGGAACTCATAGGCGTGGCTCTTAAGGCGGATCGGCTCATTCTGGAGTCGCGTCTCCGTGACATTGCGATCATAGCGCAGGCAGGCCGTAGCGACCGAGTAAGAGCGATTGCGGGTGTCATATCCAAGTTGCGCCCAGGGGCATATCTGATAGGCTGCGGCCCCTACACCTGCGGGGTTCTGCCGCTCACCGTCGAGGAGGTGGTGCTTGGCCGGCCTCCGTCACCCCTTGAGTCGCTCCCGGATTCGGTGGCCGACTACACGCTCAACGACGCCGTGTGGATGTTGCCTCGCGAGGCATCACGAATCCATGCCACGATCATCTGTCGACAGGAGAATGGTGCAAAGACCTACTGGGCCAGGGACGAGGGAAGCCGAACAGGAACCTATGTCAATTGCCGAAGAGTGGGAGTAAACGAGCACGGCGAGATCACTGGCGAGACGGTGGAGTTGTCGAGTGAAGATGTAGTCTCACTTGGGCCGTCTGGGGTAAACTGCTACGTGTTTCTCGTGATGCCATGATCAAGGATGGCAATCCGTAGCATGACCACGAGTGCTCAGTGTCCCAACGTGCCCGCAAGACGTCAGGCAGACAGGTCACCTATGGCAGAGATGAAGCATAGCATCCAGAGGCGGTGTAGAGAGCATTTGGGTCGCTTCTTCGCCAGCTACCACGACCCGACGATGCAGAAGTCGGCTATGAAGGCATTGCGGTTCCTGACGGCGTGTGACGGTTCGTTGAGCGGCAAGCCGGAGGGATGGGCGGCAGGGATCGTGTACTTCATTGCCAACCGCGGCGGACGACCGCGTGGCGTGCCGGGTCTCCTGAACGCCGACTTCGCGCAATTCTTCGGCGTCTCGATGAGCGTCATCCGGAGGCGGGCCGCGCAGGTCGAGCGGGCGCTGGAGATCTGAACCTACTGAGGCTGGCGGGCTTTTTCTGCCAGGGCGTCCCAACCGGGCATCGCGCCATCCGCCTGGTAGCCCTTGCGGGCCTCCCGGATGGCGGCGTGCAGTTCGGGCCACTGCTGGGCCTCGTCCTCGGCCTCGAAGAGATGGCCGATAGCGCGGAGGCGGCGGGACAGGTTCGGCGGCTCGACGCGGCGGGCGTCGGGTAGGTCGTTCAGTTCGGCCAGCAGGACGTAGGCGGCCCCGAGATGCTTCTCGACGCACTCGATGCAGCTCGGACGGGCGGGCGTGTATCCCCGGCGCGGCACCACCAGCGGCGGGCAGTTCGTGCAGGTCTTCAGCTTGGGCGTCAGGGTCTCGGCCATGGCGGCGTCCTCTCTCGCCGGCTACGGGGCGTCGGCGAAGCTCAGGTCGAAGCGATACCACGCCCCGAAGTGGTACAGCGGGTCGTTCGTCGTGGCGTCGATGAACAACGTGTGCGTGCCCGGCTGGAGCGTCACCTGCTGCGGGGGTGCGGGGTCGCTGACCACCGGGGCCATGCCTCCCTCGCAGCCCAGCCCGCCGCCGGGGGCGTGGGCCGAGCCGACGAGGTTGCCGTCCACGTACAGGCTCATCAGCTCGTACCAGGGGTCCTGCGTCTCGCCCTCGCCCGACCACGTGACGGTCATGACCATCGCGCGGGGCACGACGATCTCGCATGTGGCCGTCGCCGACTGGGTGTACGGGTTGTGGCTGCGGCAGTTGTCATCGTCCTCCCAGTCCAGCCGCAGCGACAGGCCGTTGTTCAGGATCGACCACGGGCTGGCGGGCACGTCGTCGGGGTTGGCGTAGGCCCGATACGCCCCGTCCTGGCCGCCGTCGATGAAGCCCGTGTCGGTGAACGTCCAGGTCTGCGAGAACGTCACGCAGCAGCATTCCTCGAAGGCCTCCTGATCGATCAGGACTGGGTAGCCTGACTGGACCGGGAACCATCCTGCGGTCTTGTTCCAGTAGTACGGGCCGGCCATGGTCAGCTCCCGCTCTCGGGGCACTCGAACTCCTGGACCTGCTGCCAGTACGGAGCGCCGCCGCTGCTCATCAGCACAAAGTCCCCACCGCTGGGCGCGGCCAGCGTGACCCACTTGGTGCCGTTCCAGTACAGCATGTCACCGGTGTTCTCGCCCTGGGGCACGGCGACCCACTTGAGGTAGATCGGGTCCAGCGGGACGGGGTCGGGCTGGCGGCCGATCAGGTCGCAGTGGCCCTTGCGATCTTCCTTGTGCCGCCAGGTTTCGACCTGAATCCACGCCCAGCCGTCCATCGGCTCGGAGATGTCCAGCGAGACGCCGCCGCCGTGGTCCTCCCACGACAGCAGCGACTCGACGGTGTGCTCGGTCTGGTCGTTGTCCCAGTCCTTGTGCTCGATCAGGAGCTTGTTGTCGGCCGCGCCGCCGGGCGTGACGGTCTTCTTCAGCCAGAACGGGGCCTCGTTGCCCGGATCGACGATCAGCTCGTCGTTGAGGAACCCCGGCGTGGTGTCGTCGGCGTCGGTCCTTACCTTGCACGGCAGCTTGATGTACTTCTTGACCGGCTGCTCTTCGGCCAGCTGCGGCGTCAGCAGGCTGTGGTGCTTGGCGTCGTAGCGGTCGCGGAACTCCTGGTACTCGACGTACGGCTCGGTCTGCGGCTGCTCGGCGACGATTTCCGCGCCGTTGGCGGCGGCCATATTGCCCGGCACTGGGTCGGAGAGCTGGAGGTTGGGCTCGTCCCAGTCGTTGTGCTCGATCAGCAGCTTGTTGTCGGCAGCACCGCCCGGCGTGACTGTCTTGGTGATCCAGTTGTGCCCGCCCGCGGGCGGCAGGACGATGATCTCGTCGTTCAGGAAGCCCGGCACGGTGTCGTTGCCGTCGGTGAAGACCTTGCCCAGGCCGTTGATGACCAGCTTCCGCGCTCCGACCTTCAGCTTGACCTTGCTGTGTTTCTTGGCGTCGTACTCGTCCTCATACTCGCTGAAGGTGAACCACGCCGTGCCGGGGCCGGGGTCGACGCCGGCCTCCACCACGGCCACGTTCGCCCCGGCCGCCCCGAACGAGAACAAGCTGCCGACCTTGTTGGTGTTCAGGGCATCCCAGTCGCCGTGGTAGAGCCGCAGCTTGTGGTCGTTGGCCTCCGGGCCGGCGGGCTCGTCGTTGACCCGCTTGCGGACCCACGTGTGCGGCTGGCCGGGGTTTTCGCCGACCTGGATTTCGTCGTCGAGGTAGCCGGGCGTGTCATCCGTGGCGTCGGTGAAGACCTTGCCGCTGCTGAGCTTGTCGGGGTCCAAGACGAACCACGGTGCCCAGCCTTTGCCCGGGGCGGTGTCCTCCATGAACATCTTGCCGATGACGTGGAAGTGCTTCTCGTTGCCTGGATCGCCCGTGGCGTCCACGGACACCGGCGGCTGCTCGGTGTCCGGGTACAGGGAGTACCCATCCGGCGGCAGCCACTCGCGGTAGCTCTTGAAGGCCTCGGTGCGGCTGAAGATGCACCCGCCGTGGCCGCTGGGGGTGGGCTGGGGGAACTTGACGTACACGAAGACGGTGCCGGGCTGGAAGTCGGTGTACAGCGGCCGCTTTAGAGCGTTCCGCCAGACCTTGATCGTCTGCGGCTGGCCATCAGCGTCAAGAATCGGGTTCCCCGCCGCGTCGGTGACGGTCAACTCGATGTCGGCGTCATGCGGCACGTCCACTTCGCCGGCGACGGGCACGCCGAAGCCGATCACCTCGGGCTGCTCGTACTGGAACAGCCACGCCGGCAGCGGGTCCGGCGCTTCCGGGTCGTAGGCGGGATTCGGGAAGACCTGCACGACCGTCTCGGCCGGGATGTTCTCGACGCCGTTGACCTCATAGATCACGCCGTCGTCAGGCCCGGTCAGGCCGTCGGGCTTGGCGGCCCAGGTGAGCTCACCCTCGCCGTCGTCGGTCAGTTCCACTTCCTGCCAGGACGAATACTCTCCGGCGCTGGCCTCGGTGGAGGTGATCTGAACCCACACACCCGCCGGCGCGGCGTTGCCAAGGCGCACAATGGCCCACACGTCGCCGGTCTGCTGCTGGTGCCAGAGCACCGCCGCCGACCCAGCGGGCGCGGGCTCCAGCGCCGCCGCGTCGGCGTCGATGACCTCGGCCGCCTCGACCTTCTGGCCCGAGTCCTCGAGCCGCAGGCGCACGACTGTCACGCCCGCCAGGTACGCACGACCGATCGCGCCCGTTGCCAGCGGCTCGGCCAGGATGACGAACTTGCCCTTGTGCAGCGTCTCGTCGGGCACGTCGCCACGGAAGGCGACGGCGTTCTTGAACTGTTGCTCGGCCGTGTCTCCGGCGTCGGGCAGGATTACCGGATCGCCCAGCCCCAGCACGTCGAACCGCTCGCGGGCCGCCCCGGACTCGTTCTTGACCAGGACGATGCCGGCGGAGCGATAGCCGGGCGTGGCTGTCTGGCCGACGTGGCGGGTCCGCTGCTGGAAGTCCTTGGCCGCGTCGATGAAGGCGTTGTACGCCTGGGCAGGGACCACCAGCGGATCGCCCGACTGGACCTTCTTCATGTGGTCGCTCATGATCCGATCCCCAGGCCCGCGAAGCTGCCATCCTCGTAGACCTTCTCGACGTAGGCAGCCACGGGGCGCTTGACCAGCGCCTTGGCCGCGCCATCCTCGGCATCCTGGTAACGCACCCACAGGTACTCCCAGCCCTTCTTGTCGATGGGTCCGATGCCACCGACCATCAGACCGGTGGCGTTGGGCGAGCCGGCGAAGCGG
>JAFIFY010000072.1 GCA_020831765.1 Phycisphaeraceae bacterium
AGAGTTGCGATGCATTGCCGCCCGTCACTCATGCAACGCATGATCCGCGGCCATGTCCTGGCCAAGTTCCCATAGGCGGACCGAGGTCCAGGGCGCGGCCGGCTCGGTCCAGAATGGTTCATCCGGCGCAAGCCCCAGCGGCGCAAAGATGAACGAAGCCAGATACAAACTGCCCGTCGTGATATAGGGCTCGCCCAGTGATGGTTGCCTGCCCATCAGGCCGATGCGCAGCCAACCATCGGAATCGTAGTTCTTCGGTTCATCCAGGCTCCTGCGGATGACAGCGCTCAGGGCGGATCGAACCTGCCCGGCGGGCAAGCCCTCGGGCAACAGGCCTTTCCACGCCGCGGTCGCAAGCGCCGCGAAAGCCCCGGATCGATAGGTGATGCTGCGGCCGGTCGCCGGCCACGACCCATCCGGGGCGATCAGTCGCTCCTGTATCGCCGCGCATCGCGCGAACCTTACACGAAGCCGAGGCAGCATCTGGTTCCACGCCCCTTCCTGTTCGCCGACCGCCTCGAGCACATCCAGCATCATGGGCTGAATCACGAAGCTGTTGTAATAATCGAAATGAAAGCTCGGTCCATCGGCATAGTGGCCATCACCGACGTACCACATCTCGTGCTGCCTGAGCGCGTAGTCGATGCGCATCCGGTCCCAGAACACCCCGAGCCTCTTCAGGCAGGCCTCGGTACACGCGGCAAAGAGCAACCAGTTGTTATACACGGGCAATTGATCGCGCGTATGCACCATGGCCCGAATCAACGGCTCCCGGACCCGTGAATCAACAAGCTGGTTGAACCCATCACCGGCGCGTAACAGGCCCTGGGCGAGGAACGCGGTGTCCACCACCGCCTGTCGATGGCCCGCGAACCCCCAGTAATCGGGATGTTCCGGGTCGGTGCCAAAGACCAAGGCGCGGCGCAACAGTTGACGGAACTCGCTCTGCAACGCACCTTCGCGGCCACCGAGCCCCTGACACCCAAGCCAAGGCCCGATCCCCGCCAGGATGCGCCCGGCCGCCTCCAACCTCATGGAAAGCAACCGGCCGGTATCGCATTGCACATGCCGCTCGCTGGGCATACGCTGATGCAACTCGCCCTTGGCCATTGCCTCGAGCACCGGTCGGCAGAGCCGCTCGAGCATCGACACCCAATGCGCCCGGTCGTTTCTCACTTCGATCATGTCTTCTTCCAGTGCGGATCGGGGCCCCCGGGGCCGGCTGACGCCGGGATCAATCACGATCCAACCGTTTGATCGTGACATCCACCTGCAGATTGGCCGGCGACCATCGGACTCCCTCGGGCAGGTTGATCAGCCGGACATTGGCCCGAAGCTCCCGCTCCGCTTCGCCCTCGTAGAGTCCGGGATCGCTCAGGTCAACCACGGCGCGGACACTTAAGCTCCTTGTTATGTCTTCCACTTCCTCGCGCACCTCGGCGATGCCTTCACGCGAACCAGTCAGCGTGACCCGCGAGAGTGTCCGTCCTTCGGGGAACTCGATCTGTCTCGAACCCGGAACCCACGGCGGCACGAGAACCACCCAAGGGACGGACGTGACCTCCAGGCTGTCGGTCAGACGGCTTGCTGAGAAGGTGACTTCGACGGTCGATTCGGCCGTTCGGATGAATTGCCGATCTTCGGACTGGCGTAAAAGCTCAGGCAGACGCACGGGCAGCGTCCGCCGCTCGTCTTCACCGCGCATCTGCTCCAATCCTGAGAGTTCGGCCATGTTCACTTGCAGGGACAGGTGCTCTGCCTGGCGAGCCAGCGAAGCGGGCATGGTGACCCCCACCCGTTCCGGATTGGTGGCCCTTACGGAGATATCCATGCCCACAACACCGGCGGTCGAGACGTTCACCGGCATCGTGACCGATACCAGTGGCTCGGCCCGTATGTCGAACGACTCGCGGCCCAGTTCCGTCCGGGCATCAACGATCTCCACGGCATGATCGGCGAAGACCGCCCGCAGCGCATCGCGAATGGAAAGCGACTCCTGGTTGGCCGCGACCCTCACGTTGATCGGATTGGCCGTGACCTGATTGATCCGACGAAGCTGGCTGGTGGCGCAGCGGAAGGTCATGCGAACCACCTGCGGCTCCCGGGGATGGATGGCCAGTTCCTCGCCCGGCGCCGCGACCAGTTGCAGTCGAACTGTCCGCTGCTCCTGGACGATCGTCTCCCCCTCGGCATAGAGCCACACCAGGATCGTGATCAGCGTCACGATGATGGCGGTTTCACTTCGTTTTAGCCATCGAGGTCTCATGGCCTGTCCTCGCGATCATGTCGCTGCTCACGACGACGCTTCGGGTGTTGGTTCGACCTCTGGCCGGCCCAGACTCTGGGTCAGACTCGCCGTCAGACGAGATCGAACATCATCCAGTTCAAGGTGGCGTATCAACTGGCCGCGCTCAGCGATACTGATCGTTCCGGTCTCCTCGCTGACGACCAGGATCAGGCAGTCCGCCTCAAGACTCAGACCGATCGCCGCGCGGTGACGTGAGCCCAGTTCCGAGGTGTACTGCTCGCCCTCGGCCAGCGGAAACTGAACACCCGCCGCCACAATGCGATCCTCGGAAATCACCACCCCCATATCATGCAGCGCACTGCCCGGCCAGAAAATCGTATTCAACAACTCGCTGCTGACCAGTGCATCGATCTTCGTCCCCGTCTCGATCAATGCGCGAAGCCCAACCTGCCGCTCCAAGGCCATCAGCATCCCGATCTTGTTGCGGCTGCAGTAAGTCACGCTCTTGAGCACCTCATCGATCAACTGGCTCTTGCGGATCAGGCCACGCCCGCCAAAAAGACTTGCCTCACCCAGGCGGACCAGGGCGCGGCGGAGCTCAGGCTGAAACACCACCACCAGCGCCAAGGCGAAGAAACCCAGCGAACTCCGATACAGGAAACCCAGCCGCTGAAACGCCTCATCACGCCCCACCACCTGAATGACCACCGTCGCCACCGCCAGAATCACCACCATGCCACGAATCGCCCTCGCCCCGCGCGTTCCCTGAAGGAAACGCACGATCAGGAGCACCAGCAGCCAGATGATCGCCAGTTCAAGCAGGACCTCCCACGGACTGGTCCGCAGGTAGTCGGCGATGCGAAGGCGCAAAATGTCCAGTTGCTGGAAAAACAAGCCTATGACTCCGTTCACGCCCGGAAGGTCGGATAATTCTAACCGGTGAACTCATCCGTGTTTGGCCGCCCGATACCGGAGCCCGTGCGGCCCCGTCCCCGGCCGTCGGCCCATGCCCGGTCGGCCGGTCGCCCGTACTTTTTGATGTAGACTTTGCCGCATGAGCAAAAGCAAACCGCTAAGCTACGAAGCCGCCTTGGAGAAGCTCGAAGCGATCATCCAGCGCGTCGAGGACGGCGAAATCGGCCTGGAAGAGGCGTTGGCTTCAGCCGAACAGGGCATGGAACTGATCCACCACTGCCGCGACATTCTGGATCGGGCCAAGGGACGCATCGAAGAGCTCATGGCCGACCTGCCGACCTCCTCCGCACGTGAGGCCGCGGCCCAGTCCGCCGACGAGCCCGAGGATGAGCTCGATGTAGATGAGGACGAGCCCCACGACGAGGAAGCGCCCTTCTGATGCTTCACCCGATCTGGCTGATCATGATCGGCGTTTACGGAGCCTGTATCGGCAGCTTCCTCAACGTCGTCGTCTACCGGCTTCCCGAGGGCTTGAGCCTTGTTCGGCCACCCTCCCGCTGCCCGAAGTGTGAACACCGGCTCGCATGGTTCGAAAACCTGCCGGTCGTGGGCTGGCTCTGGTTGCGAGGCCGGTGCCGTCACTGCGGCACCGCCATCAGCATCCAGTATCCCCTGGTCGAATTGCTCACCGGCCTGCTCTTTGCCTCGCTGGCGTGGTTCTATTTCAGCAGCGGCTGGCAGCCGACCTGGCAGCGCATCGGCCCTGAAATCCTCTGGCCCGTGCTGTTGATCCAACTCACCTTCATCAGCGCCATGCTGGCATCCCTGATCATCGATGCCCGGTATTTCATCATCCCCATCTCGATTCCCTGGTTCTCCCTGCTGGTCAGTGTGGCCGGCCTGACGGTGGCGACCTGGTGGTATCCCGACATCGCGATGGTCGCCCCGGCCCATGCCGACGTTCTGCTCGATGGCCAGGCGGTATCGAGAGTGGCCCTGATGGCCTTTGGTGGTGTCATCGGCCTGGGAATCGCCAATGGCCTGATCGCCATCGGCATCATGCCGCGCAGCTTTCCGGAAGATGAGTATGTCCAGGTCGATGCCGACGGCAAACCCATCCCGCCTGCCTCAGTCGCACCAAAGTCGAACGATTCAACTTCCCCCGCCCAAGCGTCAGAAGCCGCCCCCGGACGTGCTTCCCGAGGCAATAGCGCTGCCGGGAGCGGTGGCCAAACTTCCGGCGGCGGCAAGTCAGCTTCCGCTTCCGGGGGTGGCGGGGCGGTGAATTCATTGGGGCAGGTGGTGGAAAAAGGTTGGCTGGAGCATCCGCATCCACGCCGGGAAGTCTTGAAGGAGTTGCTCTTCATCGGCTGGCCCTTGGCGGGAGTGCTGGGTGGGTTGGCGCTTTCGGCCGGGTTGTCGTGGCATTCGCCGGTGCTGGAGGTGCTGGGCCATTCGCTTTTGGGAGCGCTTGTCGGTGGCGGCATCGTCTGGCTGGTCCGGATCGCCGGGACGCTGGTTTTCGGTCGCGAAGCCATGGGGCTGGGCGATGTCCACCTGATGCTGGCGGTCGGCGCGGTCCTGGGCTGGATGGATGTGCTTGTGGCGTTTTTCGTCGCGCCGTTCATCGCCCTGGCCTTCACCATCGCGATGCTGGGGCTGCGTTCGGTGGCCAGTCTTAAGGTGCGGCAGATTCCGTTCGGGCCGCACCTGGCGGCGGCGTCGCTGCTGGTCATGGTCATCGGCGGCCAGCGGCTGCTGACCAGCCTCGGCGTACTGCCCTGAGCGATCCCGCCAAATGCCGGCCACACCGGCAAACCCCGGTGAATCATTGAGGAAAATGGGATATTTCAGGCGATCTGGGGAAGATGGTAGAATATTGTCGAACCGGTGTGATCGGGCCGCGGTGGATGCGCGGCCGTGGTTGACGAAGTGGTCGGCGGCACCGAGCGGCCCACCAGTTTTCCAACCCGACACGCCCCCGTGTTTCACGTTTCGATGGATCAGAGGTGCTTTATGAACGCGATGTCTCGATTCGGATGCCTGACGCTTGTTCTGGGCCTTTGGCTGGGCACCGGTGCCCTGGGAGGCTGCGCCTCGAACACCGAGCAACGCCTGTGGAACCAGAGCACCGAACTGCAGCGCGAGTTGTCCCAGACTCAGGCGAGGCTGATGGAGGCTGAGCGGCGCCTTTCGCGCATGGAGGCGGAGAATGACCGTCTTCGCGCTGAGAGGGATGCCCTGCAATCCCAGCCGCGCGCCACAGCCAGCGCGCTTCCAGGGCTGAGCGACCCCCCAACGCCCGCCGGCCTGCGAACCGCTGATTTCGAGGGCATCGACGATGTTCAGACCGTTCGACGAGGCAGCACCGTTACGGTGACAGTCCAGGGCGACATCCTCTTCGCCCCCGGACAGGCCACACTGACCGATGCCTCCAGGCGGACCCTCGCCCAGGTGGCACAGGTGCTCAACAATCGATATCCGCGCGGCGTGATTCGCATCGTCGGCCACACCGATTCCGATCCCATCCGCCGCTCGGCCGCGCGATGGAAGGACAACTACGAGCTCTCCCAAGGACGGGCCAACGCCGTGCGCGACTATCTGGCCGAGCGCGGCGTATCGCGCGGCCGAATGGTTGTCTCCGGTGTCGGTGCTGACCAGCCCGTTGCCGACAACCGCACCGCTGCCGGTAAGGCCAAGAACCGGCGCGTTGAAATCGTCGTCGATGCCCAGTAGCGGACTGGCCTGGACGCCGCACCGACGGACGGAATCTCCCTTCCGTGTGAATAACGCCATCGACCTTCTTCGGCCCCGGATCGTTCCGGGGCCGCCTTATTCCCGCACGGCGATGTTCCCATGGCCCGACCCTCGACGCTGAACCTTCCATGATCGGCATCATCAACTATCGAATGGGCAATCTCCGAAGCGTCCAGAAGGCGTTTGAGCACGTCGGGGCTTCGTGTCTGTTGCTCGATGCACCCGGCATGATCGACCGGGCCACCAAGCTGGTGCTGCCCGGCGTCGGCGCTTTCGGGGATGGGATGAAGCATCTGGACGAGGATGGCTGGATCGATCCGATCAGGCGATTCATCCAACAAGGCGGGCCGTTTCTGGGGATATGCCTGGGGATGCAATTGCTTATGGAAAGCTCCACCGAAGATGCGCCGGCAACGGACCGACCGATCTCCGGCCTGGGCCTGATTCCCGGGCGAGTCGTGCGGTTTGAAGGCGAGTCCTTCGGCCCCGGCAAACTCAAGGTTCCGCACATGGGCTGGAACACCTTGAACCAGGCCACCCCCCATTGCCCGCTCTGGCAAGGGTTGCCCGAATCGCCGTCGGTCTACTTCGTCCACAGCTTTTTCGCCCAACCAACCCAGCAGAAGGTCACCGCCGCGACCGCCGACTACGGCGGCCAATTCTGCGCCGCCATCCAGCACGAAAACATCCTCGCCACCCAATTCCACCCCGAAAAATCCCAACAAACCGGCCTGACCATGCTAAGAAACTTCGCCAGGATCAAGCGGAGCTGACCGCCCGCCCCCCTGAAAAACCAGAAAACAGCCACGCATCCATCCCGCAACACCAACGATTTCACCTGATCCGCGCGCATTTCACCCGCCATTTGACAAAAGCGGCCGTTGAGCAGAGAATAAAGGACTATCGATTGCGGGGTAGAGCAGTTGGTAGCTCGTCGGGCTCATAACCCGGAGGTCGCAGGTTCAAGTCCTGCCCCCGCTATTACCCGGTCGCCTCACACACGAAGCGACCCACCGGTTAACCGACAACGCCGACGCACAGCAGCGTCGGCGTTGTCGCTTTCTACGCCAGTATTTGCAAGAGGTTAGCGAATCTGGCCGCCGCGTCTCTGGTCTCACCCGATCCGGTCGAGACACCTCCACCAGTCGCCCAACTGGCCGGTTCGCGCCGATCTGCCGCCAAAGTCTCTGCGAGTCTCTCCCAAACCGCCGCAGGGGTTATGGGGCTGTTGTCTCTGCCTAGCGGATGCAACCGGGGAGGTTGCGAGCGCTATGTTCATGCAACGGCATTCATGTCAGACCAATCACGCGCCACCCCAAACCACCTCAACGTTGCCGAAGCGTCCACTTCGCGCCTCTACCACGGCCGGTTAGAGACAACTGCCCAGCCGCTTTCATCGCCGCCATCACCTTTTTCAGCAGTTGAGGGCTCACCCCCGGCAGTTGGCCCTGCAGGTCTGCCAGAGTGAATTCGCCGACCTGGCTCAGGATGACCCGGCGGGCAAGCTCGGTCTTGGCCGGTTGACCAGCGCTGTGCTCCACCTGCTGCGAGAACTCCACATAAGCGCGCCGCAGCACACCCAGAAAGTAGTTCCACCATGGCAGAACGGGATTGCGGCCTTCGTGCCAGCCCTGTGAGCATTCGTGCAGCACGTGGTAATAGTCTTCCTTGCTCTGCTCCACCAGCCGCTCAAGGCTGACGTAGCGGCCCACCGTGAAGCCGTGCTGCAGCAGGAGCATGGTCGTGAGTAACCGAGAGACTCGCCCGTTGCCATCGCGAAACGGGTGAATGCACAAGAGGTCAAAGATCATGGTGGAGACGATCAACAGCGGCGGCACGCGCTTCTCGTCGGTCAATCGCTGATAGGCCTCGCACAGATGGGCAACCGCTCTGGGCGTCTGCTTCGCCGGTGTCGGCTTGAATCGAATACGGCGTTGGCCGTCGGCAAGGAACTCGATGATCTCGTTGTCGCGGCCCTTGAACTGGCCGGCGTCGCCCGCGCCCGCATGGGAGAGTGCGTGCAGATGTTGGATGGTCCGCGGTTCAATCGTGACCACTGACTTGCGGGAGTAAATCCAGTCCAACATTCGACGATAGCCGGACAATTCCTTCTCGGAACGATCACGCGGCCGCGCTTTGCCCAAAGCCAATGGCGCAAGGCGGTCAGGTGACACGGTGACGCCTTCGATGCGATTGGATGACTCCACGCTCTGGATCATCGCTTGCTGCCGCAGCGCTTCGAGCACTTCCGGACGCTGGCGGTGCCACAAGTCCTGCTTGCCGCGAAACTCCATGCAATCGGCCAGCAGCCAGCTGGTGCTGACGGGCAAAGTGGCTCGCTCGAAGGTCTGCTCGCGGAGTGTCAAGGTTGCCATGGTCACACCTCTCTCGGTGGGTAGCCGATTAGTAGCCCATTCTAACGCGGGGTAGCCCATTGTCCAGCACCCTGTCATCTCGCTGCCCGTCGACGGACACGTCTTCACATCACGGCATAGATAACCCCACAGTCAGCATGCACGGACGCATGCTCTCGTCTTGCCCAGCCCACCTGACGGAGCGCTGCTGTGGACGCCACTCGTCATCCCGACACCATGACCGCAGATGAACGCCGGCAGGAGGTCGCCGCCATCCTGGAGGCGGGCCTGTCGCCGTGATCCGCCGGTCTGGCGTGAATGTGAGATGGCGTGCTTCCCAGTCGTGACGTGCAACTGGTGGTGCGGCGCGTTCGAGCCAAACCATCGCACCCGTAACCCGTAAACGCGACACATTGGCCCACGTCGCGGCCGGTTGCCCTGGTGGTACGACACGACCACCCAACGCCATCGCCGCCGGGCTGTCGTCGTTCAGCGCCGCAGGCAAACGTGGCGATGCGATTAAGGCCAGAGACGCGGCGGGCATGCACCACCAGGGTTTCGACCTGGCGCGGCACAAACCCAAATCGAAGGTTACGCACAAGAAGACCCGTGTCCGCCCGCGACAGGACGGCGCGCCGCTTGGCTGCATAACTCGCTCGCTGCTCCATCAGCGCTGGGACCAACTGCTGCCGTTGTACCGTCAACGCTGGCAGTTCGAGACACGATTCTCTATGGACAAACTCAACTTCGGTTCCGCCCCCGCAGCCGCTCACCCGCCGCCCAGAAGCGCGAAGGCCTGCTCCGCCCGGTCACGCTCAACCTCATACTCCAACCCCGTCCATCGACACCCATGGGAATATGGGAAGGGCACATCTATTTCTTCGCCTTGAG
This sequence comes from Phycisphaeraceae bacterium, assembly GCA_020831765.1. Classification (GTDB taxonomy): domain Bacteria; phylum Planctomycetota; class Phycisphaerae; order Phycisphaerales; family Phycisphaeraceae; genus JAFIFY01. The sequence continues at coordinate 9,166 of JAFIFY010000072.1, forward strand.
TCATTCGGTGAGTTTGGTCAATTCCCCTCCGATCTGGCAGGCCGAGTGATCAAGCTTCGCATGCCCTTTGGTCTGGATGGCGGTGCGAATCGCCTGGTCCTCGACAAAGAATGTCGCCCCGGTAACCGTAGCCTCCGATTCGCCCTCCATCTGAATGAGTGTTCTGTCCAGACGATCGCCGCCGTGGGCATCGGTTTCGAATGTCCCTCCATTGATGCGCATGCGTTTGGTGTCCTTGAGGACAATGCCACGCTCATTGCGGACGAAGATGCCTCCCACAATCTCGTTACTCTTGCCGCCCAAGACCTGCACGCCCACATGGTCATTGTCCGCGAAACACGAAGCCGTGACCACGGTATAGATGCATTGGTCGAGGTTCAGGCCGTTCGCACACTCCGAGAACCAGCACTTGTCGATGATGCCGGCATCGCTGTCCTTGAGGTGGGCGCTCCATGCGCACTCGATCACATACAGGCGTTCCAGAAGCAACGCATCGGTTGATCCCCACCGCCCGCCTTTGGCAGGTCGACAGATGATGCCAGTCTGTCCTGCCTGTCGGCCCGAACCTGAAATGCCGAAGTTGCGCAGGCTGATGCCGCCCAGCCGAGGGAGCGGGCTTCCATTACGCTGTTCGATGCGCTCGATGATGATGCCATCGACGCCTTGATCGAACTTCAGAAGCGATCCCTGCCCCACCGCGTGGCCGGGCTCAAAATACTTGCTGCGCAGGCCGCAGTTTGTACCTTCGATCGTGATATACGGCTGCGATACGCGCAGACTTGAGCCGCACCGCATCCTACCGGCCGGCAGGAGGACGACCCCGCCTGCTTCCGGAAGGCTGTCGATGGCGCGCTGCAAGGCCTCGGCATCGTCTGTCCGGCCATCGGCCTTGACGCCGAACCACCGTGCCTCGACTCGACCTGGGTCGCACGCACGTTGCCAGAACGTTCCGTCGTGGGCACGAACGCAATGGCCGCCATTGTCCTGTCTGCCGTTGTCGGCGCACCTTGTCCAGAGCCCGGCCGCCGGGCCGATCTGGATTGCCACACCCGATGCAGGATGCGCTTTGCGGAGTTCTTCGATCATTGAAAATGTGAACATGACCTTCCTGAAAACCATGTGCCAGCTTGAACGAGAGTCAGTTGAGTGATGGCTGATTCTATCGCTGGGCGTGCCCGAGCGCAAGTGAGGGGCGCAGCCCCAAACTGGAGCGGAGGCATGCTGGTCGAGCTGACACTCGAGCGCCACAAGGCGGCCGGATTAACCGGCAGCTTCGTCGCATGGGGTGTTGCCTCACACACAACGCGACCCACCGGTTAACGGCCAACGCCGACGCACACCAGCGTCGGCGTTGTCGCTTTCTACGCCAGTATCCGCAAGAGTTTAGCGAAGCTGGCCGCCGCGTCTCTTGTCTCACCCGATCCGGCCAGGACACCTCCACCAGCCGCCCAACTGGCCGGTTCGGGCCGATCTGCCGCCAAAGTCTCTGCGAGTCTCTCCCCAACCGCCGCCGGGGTTATGGGGCTGTTGTCTCTGCTTACCTGTCGTAACCGGGGAGGTTGCGAGCGCATACTTGGGTGAATCGCAACCGGGTGAAATCACGTCCTTCGCGTCATTGGGGAAACCAAATCCAACCTTCTGTCGCAAGATGGCACCGTTTGCCCGTGAAGCTATTGTCCCACGGTGTCCAGACGTTGGGCATAATAATGGATAGGTTTCCGGGGGTGAGCCAGCCAAGCGTCTGTCCGTAGCATGCAGCCGTGACAGCGCAACGGAGGGCATCCGCAAGGTCACCGCTGCCCACCGAGCCCATATTTGCGAGTTTCGGAATGGGAACCTTCTGGAAGCTAGAGCTCGTCGAAGACGCGCTCGGATAGACCTCAATGATGTGGACGCGGCTGCTGTTCCAGTCAGTCTTGGCCTGATTCCAATCGGAGAACTTTTCGATGCTAGGGATCAGCGGCGGCTGGAGCCATCCATTTCCCAGGCTCTTCTTGATAAGGGACAGCACATGACACGCTTTGGTGGCGTGACTTCCGATGCTGTCCTGAATCACAGAAAAAGGAAGCTTTTCTTTCTTTGGCCAGCACTTGTCCTTTACGAAACGTTCCGTCTCGCGGTACAGGTAGGGGTTGCCGATCGCGCCATTTCCGACGGGGTCCGCGACTACGTTTCCCGAGGGACCGAATAGGTCCGTAAACGCCACAGGCATTCCAAACACCGCATCAACTGCAAGCACAACGCGGTCATTTTCTTGAGGCCCCTCCATTTCGACTACCTTGAAAAATGAGGTAAGCGTGATCTCACCATCACACTTACTTAGAAGGTTGCCACGGAACTTCCCGTGCGTTGTCAACTGCCCGTTTTCAATGGTAAGGACGTGGATGGCGTCCCTGCTGTTGCCAGAGCACATCCAGGAACCCACATCCCAGCCAACGTAGTAGTCTGTCATGCTGCCACCGCCTCGTTGATTTTCTGATTTTCTGAAGTAGGCCATCGAGCCTGCCACCGAACTCCCGGTTTGCCCTTGCCGAACTTAGTTCACGTTCTTCGGGGCACAGACCGAATTGGTCTGCAATGGGATCAGCCAAATCCCGCAGTTGGTGCTTCTGACCATCAGCGGTGATCTGCAGGACCGGCAGCATCATGTCCTGGAAGCCGGGCATTGTCATGGAAAACAGCATAACCCAAGGGACCAGCCATGTCTCTTCCCCGGCCATGGCGTGCTCGACTGCCGCCATCCACGGACACCACCCCGCGCCACGGCATAGATAACCCCACAGTCAGCATGCATGGACGCATGCCCCGACTTGCCACGCCCACCCGATGGAGCGCTGCTGTGGACGCCACTCGTCATCCCGACACCATGACTGCCGACGAACGCCGGCAGGAGGTCGCCCGCATCCTGGCCCGGGGCCTGGTGCGCCACATTCGGCTCTCCCGCTCCCTGCCCACCGACGCCGCGAAAGATTCTGAAAAATCAGGCGAGCCGGGACTTGATCTTTCCTCGGAAACGAGGCTCAGTGTGCCTGCGCGGCCCGCGGGGTAATAGCGGGGTCTCGCGACAAACGCCATGAAAGGATCGCCAATGATTACCGACATAGCAGCCGAGGTCGACGCCCTTCAGCGGATGACGACCAGCGAACTGGCCGAGCGCTACGAGCAACTGCATGGCCAGCCCTCGCGGACCCGCCACAGGACCTACCTCATCCGCAAGATCGCTTGGCGAATTCAGGCGCTGGCCGAGGGCGACCTGTCTGAGCGTGCCCGCCGCAGAGCGGAAGAGTTGGCCCAGGACGCCGACGTGCGCGTCATGGCCCCCAAGACGATGATCATCCCGCCCCAGCCCGCAGAATCGCCCACGGTGGCCCGTCCGCTACCCAATGGCGAACACAACGACCCGCGTCTGCCTTCGCCGGGATCGGCCATCGTGCGCGAGTACAAGGGCCGGACCATCCGAGTGGTCGTGCTCGACGACGGCAAGGGGTTTGAGTACGAGGGCGAGCGTTACCGCACGCTTTCGGCCATCGCCAAAGCAGTCACCGGCAGCCACATCAACGGCTTCCGCTTCTTCCGCTTGGTGAAAACGGGAGCCAAGCAATGAGCCGCAACCGTGGCCGAAAAGCCGATCAGAACAGCGCTGCTGGCCGCCCCCGCGTACGGTGCGCCATCTACACCCGCAAGTCCAGCGACGAGGGCCTCGACCAGGAGTTCAACTCGCTGGACGCCCAGCGGGAGAGCGCCGAGGCCTTCATCGCCAGCCAGAAGGCCGAGGGTTGGGAGGTGCTGCCCGAGACGTACAACGATGGTGGGTTCTCCGGCGGCAGCATTGAGCGGCCGGCGCTGCAACGGCTGCTGCGCGATATCGAGGAGGGCAAGCTCGACTGTGTGGTCGTCTATAAGGTCGATCGGCTCAGCCGCTCGCTGCTCGATTTTGCCCGGGTCATGGAAATCTTTGACCGGCACAACGTCTCGTTCGTCTCGGTGACCCAGCAGTTCAACACCACCCACTCGATGGGCCGGCTGACGCTGAACATCCTGCTGAGCTTCGCCCAGTTCGAGCGGGAGATCATCGGCGAACGCATCCGCGACAAGATCGCCGCCCAGAAGCGAAAGGGCAAATGGGCCGGCGGCGTGCCGGTCCTGGGGTATGACGTCAATCGATCCGGCCCGAGCCCGCGCCTGGTGGTCAACGCCGCTGAGGCGGCTCGCGTGCGCACCATCTTTCAGATGTACCTGGAGAAAGGCTCGATGCTGCCCGTGGTTGGCGAGTTGTCCCACCGTGGATGGGTCAACAAGCGACGGGTCACGAAGAAGGGAAAGGAACTGGGCGGTCGGCCATTCGACCGGGGCATGCTGTATCAACTGCTCACCAATCCGATTTACACCGGCAAGCTTTCGCACAAGGGCCAACTCTACGATGGCGAGCACCCGGCCATCATCGACGCTGATCTGTTCGCCAAGGTCCAGGAGCAACTGCAGCACAACGGCCGGACCGGCGGAGTGATCGTGCGCAACAAGTATGGGGCGCTGCTGCGGGGGCTGCTTCGCTGCAAGCAGTGCAACTGCGCGATGAGCCATGCGTTCAGCCGGAATCGCAGCGGTAGATTCTACCGCTATTACCGCTGCGTCGGTGCGAGCAAGAACGGCGCTCGCACGTGCCCCAATGGGTCGCTGCCGGCCGCCGAGATGGAGCGCGTCGTGGTGGATGGGGTACGCCAACTGGGCCAGGACGAGGGACTTATGCAAACGGTCTTGAACGAGGCAACGGCTGCACACGCGACAGAGACGACTGGCTTGATCCGGGACCGGGACCATATCAAGAGCGAGCTTGCCCGCCACCATGCCGAACTTCGCCGCCTGGCTGCCGGCGATTCCACATCGCAGGAGGCGATCAACCGCATGGCCGACCTGCATGAACAGGTCGCGGATGTCGAACGGCGGCTGGTGCCTGTCGCCAAGCGCCTGAGCGAGCTCGAACACGAGACCATCACGCCCGCCCAGGCCGACGCCGCACTGGCACGCTTCGACGATGTGTGGAACCAGTTGATCCCCCGCGAACAAGCCCGCCTGCTGAACCTGCTGATCGCGTCCGTCGAGTATGACGGATTGGCCGGCACCGTCGCGGTGACCTTCCGCCCAACCAGCATTCAGGCACTGATCCGACAGCAACTTGAGGAGGCCGCATGATCACCGTCACCAAGCCCATCCATTTCGCCGTCAAGGGCCACCGCAAGCGTGCCGTCAATGGTCCGAAGCCCAAACCTGTCGAACCGGCCGGCCGCATTCCCCGCATCTCCAAGCTCATGGCCCTGGCGATCCGGTTCGACAAGCTTCTCGAAGACGGCGTGGTCGCCGACCAGACCGAATTGGCCCGGCTCGCTCACGTCACCCAACCACGCATGACGCAGATCATGAACCTGCTGCATCTTGCGCCGGACATCCAGGAAGATATCCTTTACCTGCCGCCCGTGACCGCGGGGCGTGACCCCATCGCAGAGCGACATCTCAGACCGATTTCCAAGATTGTGGAGTGGCGAAGGCAACGCAGAGCATGGGCGTCAATTTCACGTTAATAATTGAAATAAAATAACTTGCAGTCATTTCCGGCTTGCGATGACCATGCCTGTTGCGTGTGCCCGACTTGCTGGTTATGATGTTTACTGTTCATCGCACGCGCACGCTCATTGGGAGCGGGCCATCGGCAACACTGAGGGCACGCCATGAACTGCTTCCAGCTCATCAAGATAGTACTCGATGAGGCTTACGTCGTGATACCCGGTGATGACGCGGCCAAAGATGCCGCGATCTGCAAGGCGGCGACCGACCTCTCCAGTGAATACAAAGGGCTGCTGCAATCGGGGTGCTTGGACTACGCCGATCCCGCTCGGCGATTCGCGTACATCTACAAGTACACCACCTCGCACGCGAACATCGTTTACAAAGCCATCGCCCAATCCGGCGACCTCGGTCAAGTCTTTGATCAGAACAAGCTCTCCGTCGCCTGTGTCGGTGGTGGGCCGGGTAGCGACTTCCTCGGGATTCTGAAGTACTGCCTTCGCCATGAGAAATCACCTGAACTCCGATGCCAGATCCTTGACCGCGATGCGACCTGGGGCGAATCTTGGAGCGACGTTGACGATAAGCTCGGCTCGACGTTTCGTATCTCGACACTGTTCCATCCACTTGACGTTACAGATTCAGCAAACTGGGATCGCTTCAAGAAGCACTTCGGGTCTGACCTGATCACCATGATCTATTTTCTGTCGGAGGTGTACGCCGTCCGCGACCAGGCGAACCAGTACTTCGAGGCGCTCTTCGCCGGCGTAGCGCGAGGCAGCCGCATCCTCTTCGTCGACAATAACTCACCACAGTTCTACCAGTGGTTCGATGGCCTGGCCGAGAAGCACGGTTTTGTCACGCTAGCATCACAGAAAGGTATGAAGCAGCTTCCGTTTGACGAAGAAAAGACCGATCTCGAACCGTACTACAGCAAGTTCAACGGCAAGGGGCATTGCCCGAAGATTCGGGCGGATATCGCCATCCGTGTCGTGCAGAAGGCGTAGGAGGAACACTGCTTGATCATTTCGGCCAGTTACAAGACCGACATACCCACCTTCTACGGCGAATGGTTCATGAACCGTCTCCGCAGCGGGTACTGCCGGATGATCAACCCTTACAACCGTAGGCCAATCCATGTGTCCCTCGATCCCGACGACGTGAGCGGCATCGTCTTCTGGACCAAGAACATCGGCCCGTTCATACACCATCTACCAGAAGTCAAAGATCGCGGCTACCCGTTCATCGTGCAACACACGATAAATGCGTACCCGAAGATCCTCGAATACTCGGTGGTCAACGTGGCCAAGAGCGTGGAGAACCTTCGCCGGATCGCCGAGCAGTTTGGCCCGCGTGCCGGCGTCTGGCGGTACGATACCATCGTGATCTCTTCCGCCACGCCCATCGATTTCCACCGCCAGAACTTCGAGTCGCTGTGTCGGCAACTTGAGGGGGCGACCGATGAGGTCGTGATCTCATTTGTCCACGTCTATAAGAAGACGCTGCGCAACATGAACTGGGCAGCTGAAACATTCGGCTTCGAGTGGGAAGACCCGCCGGCCGAAACGAAGCGCGAGCTTGCCTCGGAGTTGGTACAAATGGCTTCCGCTCACGGCATGCAGCTTTCCATCTGCTCGCAGCGCGACTTCCTCGTTGAGGGTGCGGCAGACGCTCGCTGTGTTGACGCCGACCGCCTGACGGACGTTGCGGATAAACCGGTCCGTGCAGAACTGCGCGGTCCGCGAAAGGAGTGCGGCTGCTTCACGTCTCGCGACATCGGCGACTACGACACCTGCCCGCACGGGTGCGTGTACTGTTACGCCGTGCTCAACCGCGAGCTGGCCCAACGTCGATTCAAGGAGCATGACCCCGAAGGCGAATTCCTGTTTCCGCAGCCACACGTTGGCGACGGCGATTCGGACGATGACGAGAGGCGGCAGCTGCCGCTCTTCCCCGGCAACTGAAAGCACTCAAGAGGTTCACTGCCAATGGCACAGGTTGACAACATCGAAACGATCGAGAAACGGCTGTGGGGTGCCGCCGACCAGCTCCGCGCCAACTCCAACTACGCCAGCAACGAGTACTTCATGCCCGTCATGGGCCTGATCTTCCTTCGCCATGCGTACAGCCGGTTCCTGGCGGTCAAGCCGGAGATCGAAGCGACCCTGCCGAAGCGCGGCGGCAAGACCCGTGACCTCACCAAGGAAGACTTCTCACAGAAGAGCTCAATCTTCCTCCAGCCCAATGCCCAGTTCGACTATCTCGTTTCACTCTCCGACGACAAGAACCGTGCCGAAGCCATCGTCGAGGCGATGGAATCGATCGAGGCCGATTACGAAAGCTTGCGCGGCGTCCTTCCGAAAGCCGAGTATCAGGAACTCGACAATGCCGTCCTCGGCCAACTCCTCCGCACACTCAACCCCGAAGAACTCAAGACCGCCAAGGGCGACGTCTTCGGCCGCATCTATGAATACTTCCTCACCCAGTTCGCCGACCAGAAGGCCCACGACGGCGGCGAGTTCTTCACGCCCGTCTCGCTCGTCTCCCTGATCGCCAATGTCATCGAACCCACCGCCGGCACCGTCCTCGATCCCGCCTGCGGATCGGGCGGCATGTTCGTGCAAAGCGCCAGCATCGTGGAGCGCCGGCACGAAAACCCCAGCGAGAAGCTCACCTTCCGTGGCATGGAGAAAAACGCGACCACCATCCGCCTGGCCAAGATGAACCTCGCCGTGCACGGGCTCGAAGGCGACATCCAGAAGGCCATCACCTACTACGAAGACCCGCACGAGTTGCTGGGCAAGGCCGACTACGTCATGGCCAATCCCCCGTTCAACGTGGACGAGGTCGACGCTGAGAAAGTCAAGAATGACCCGCGGTTGCAGTTCGGCCTGCCCGGCGTGAACAAGCAGAAGAAGGTCTCCAACGGCAACTACCTGTGGATCAGCTATTTCTACAGCTACCTCAAGGACGGGGGCCGTGCGGGGTTCGTCATGTCCAGCCAGGCGTCCAGCGCCGGCCACGGCGAGAAGGAAGTCCGCCGCAAGATCGTCGAGTCCGGCGACGTCGACGCCATGATCGCCATCCGTGGCAACTTCTTCTACACCCGGTCCGTTCCCTGCGAACTGTGGTTCTTCAACCGCGCCAAGCCCAAGCACCGCAAAGACCACGTGCTCATGCTCGACGCCCGCAACGTCTACCGCAAGGTCACGCGGAAGGTCTTCGACTTCACCCCCGAGCAGCTCGCCAACATCACGGCCATCACCTGGCTCTACCGCGACCAGCCCGAGCGATTCCTCGGCCTCATCGCCGAGTACTTCGCCGAGCTTGATCGTGAGGCGGCGCTGGTCCCTGATGCGTTCACACCCTTTGACGAACTGACCGACAAGGCTGCCAAGCAACTGGATGCGTTCAGCAAGGCCACGAAGAAGCTGCCGGGCATCGACACCGCAAAGCACGCCACCGTTGTGGACGCATTCCGTGAACTAACCGACACCAGCGCCGCCTACGTCGGTGACCGCGACAAGCTCCTGAAAGCCCTCGCGGACTTCAGCAAGAAGCTCGGCAAAGCCCCGCCGCAAGCCAGCAAGACCCAGCACCAACTTCGCACGGCGTTCGATCCAATCGCCGCTGAGTTGCGGGGTTTGGTCAAGCAGGCCGACCTGCTCTACAAGCTGGTGGCCCGCGCCCGCGACGCCGCCAACGCCTTCGCCGACGACCCTTCCGGTACCGGTGATGAGCCGGTCGCTGAATCCGTGGCCGAACACTTCGACAAACGCGCCCTGACCCGGCTGATCAAGGACCTGGACGAAGTCCGCAAGACACTAGTCGATCAACTCAAGCTCACCGCCTACTTCCACAAGCAGATCGCCTGGCTCCAGGACCGCTTCCCCGATGCGGACCTCGTGGACGTGCCCGGCTTGGTTAAGGTCGTGAGCCGCGCGGAGATTGAAGATGCTGATTGGTCACTTACGCCAGCGCGTTATGTCGGCGTCGCTCCAATTGAAGAAGATGAGGACTTCGATTTTGAAGAATCATTGCGAGACATTCATATCGAGTTGACTGGACTGAACGATGAGGCATCGCAGTTGGCGAAGGCAATCCAAAAGAATTTCGAAGAGATGGGTGTTTGAATGGCCTATCGAATGATCAAGTTTGGTGACATCTATGCCGAGCCGGTGCGGAACGGCCTAACGCGCCCTACCAAGGTGCGTGGTTCTGGATATCGAATGGTGAACATGGGAGAATTGTTCGCTTACGACCGCATCAATGGACAACCTATGGAACTCGTGCCGTTGAATGAGCGCGAGCTTCGAGTCGCAACCTTAGAGGTTGGCGATCTGTTGTTTGCACGTTCATCGTTGAAGATTGAGGGTACGGGTAAATGCTCAATAGTTGCCGGCGTCCCCGACATCACAACATTCGAGTCGCACCTCATTCGAGCACGCCTTGATCAATCCAAGGCAGACCCGCGCTTCTACTTCTATTTCTTTCAATCCCACTATGGCCGCACGACAGTCTTGTCGATTGCGAAGCAAGTTGGCGCAGCCGGGTTGCCGGGTAGCCAGTTGGCAACCCTCTCGGTCCCAAGTCCGCCGATTCAGAAGCAGTCCGCAATCGCTGACATCCTGTGGCGGTACGATGAGCTGATTGGGAACAACGCGCGGCGGATCAAGCTGCTGGAGGACGCGGCCCGGCTGCTGTACGAGGAGTGGTTCGTCCGCCTCCGCTTCCCCGGCCACGAACACACCCCCGTCTGTGATGGCGTCCCAGAGGGATGGGAACGGAAGCTAATCGCCAACGTCTGTGACACCATCGGAGGCGGAACCCCTTCGACGAAGGTGCCAGAGTATTGGGAAGGCGACATCACATGGGTCGTTCCATCTGATGTGACGAAGAATGACTGCCTCGCCCTCTTGGATTCGGAGCGGAAGATCACCGAAAAGGGCCTGCGTGAATCTTCGGCCAAGATGGTGCCCGCGGAAACCATCCTCATGACGAGCCGCGCATCCGTGGGTTTTTTCGCCTTGATGGACCATGAGGTATGTACCAACCAAGGGTTCATCAACATCATTCCGCACGAGGAACCGATGCGGATGTATCTTCTCTTTAACCTGATGAACCGCGTCGAGGAGATTCGTAGCAACGCTAAAGGAACGACGTATCCTGAAATCAGCAAGGGGCGCTTTCGAGGTATGGATGTTGTTGTGCCATCCGAGCCGCTGGTCAACGCATTCAGTGACTTTGCCACCGGGATCGTTCGACAGGTGCGTTGCCTGAAGAAGCAAGCGGTCGGGCTTCAGCGAGCCCGCGACTTGCTCCTCCCGCGTCTGATGTCCGGGGAGGTGGCGGTATGACTTTTCGACTGGTCGATATGGGATGGGGCCAGGTGCTGGGCGATGCCCTGGCCGGCGATCGGTCGGGCGTTCGCATGATCTGCCCGTTCATCAAGCACAAGGCCGCCGAGCGACTGTTCGGCGGCAAGATGCCTGCCAGCGTGAAGGTGATCACGCGGTTTTCTCTTGACGATTTCGCCCGGGGCGTGAACGACCTTTCGGCGCTGCGTCTGCTGCTGGAGCGAGGTGCATCGGTGCGTGGTGTAAAGCACCTGCACGCCAAGGTGTACCTGTTCGGCAAGACTCGGGCGGTGGTGACTTCGGCGAACCTGACACAAGCCGCTCTGGGCCGAAATCATGAGTTCGGTTTCGTGTCGGACGACGCCGGGGTCGTTGGCTCGTGCGGTGACTATTTCGAGGCACTGTGGGTGAAGGCCGGCAAGAATCTCACGATCGCTCGCCTGGAGAAGTGGGAGCAGACCGTCAAGGACTATCTGGCGCGTGCGGGCGGCGCGGGCAAGTCCTCAGTACTGGGTGACGAAGGAGCCGATGCTGGCTTGGAGCCGGAGGCCGTGCCGTTGCCCGCGAGAGTCGCGGAGAACGATCAGGCCTTCGTCAAGTTTTTTGGCGAGAGCCATCGGCGGGCGGAGCGGTCGATGGCGGTGCTGGAAGAAGTGCGGCGTTCGGGTTGCCATTGGGCATGCACGTATCCGAAAGGCAAGCGGCCTCGACAGGTGCGGGACGGCGCTGTGATGTTCATGGGCCGGATGGTGAAGGAGCCGGCGGACATTCTGATCTATGGCCGGGCGATCGGCCTGCGGCATGTCGAAGGCCGGGATGATGCCACGCCAGAAGACATCGCCCTGCGATCGTGGAAGACGAAGTGGCCGCACTACGTTCGCGTGCATCACGGCGAATTCCTCGCCGGGCCTCTGGAGAATGCGCTTTCGCTGAACACGATGATGGAGACGCTGGGCTCGAGTTCGTTCCTGCCCACCCAGCGGAACGCGAAGAAGGGAAACGGCAACACGGACCCGCGCAAGGCGTATCGACAACAGGCTGCTGTGGCGCTGACGCCCGAAGCGACGGCGTGGTTGAACGACCGTCTGCAGGATGCGTTTGATCAGTGCGGCACGTTGCCCGCCGTGGAGCTGGCTGCGCTGGATCAGCCGACGGTGGCAGTATCAGGGAAGTGGAATCGCCAAGGTGGTGGCGGTAACAGCAGGCGCAACATTCACAACGACGCCTTAGGAGCGACGCATGCGAGTCGATAATCTACGAAGGCTTATGAACACGATGACGTTTGCTCAGTTCCGTGAACTGGCTCGTAACTACATATGCTATCGCGGGTATAGAAACCCCATCATCACGGATGGGTGGAACGACGGCGGGTCTGATCTGCGCGTCTATCAAACAACCGGCCTTTCTCCCCAGAACATCGCAATCCAAGTGTCTGTTCAGGAGAAGAACTGGAAGGCGAAACTGAAGCAAGATGCCCGCCAGGCGCTCACTGATCTTAATTGTGGGGTGTTCCTTTATGTAACTAACCGCCGCCTTCCCGATGCCGAATACCAACCAGTAGCTGATGAATTACTTCAGCAGCATGGCATTTCGTGTTCTAAGGCTGATGGAGACAGCGTAGCCCAATACGTCATTGATGACGGCAAGATTGAATGGGTGCTAGATCTGCTCGGCATCGATCTGCAAGGGAACCGCCTTCATCGCTCGCTGCGGCAGGAGGTGGCTGACGCGTTCATGCTGTTTTCTAGCGATGCGGAAGACTATCGGCAGGCCTTTATGGAGCACGCGCTGACTATTGCCGCGTCTCAGGACAAGCGAACAAGTCGAGATGAGATTGTAGTTGCTGCGGCTGAGGCATTGGGCATCGAGGGGAATGCGATTGTAGATCGCCTGTCGCGTGTATTCGATTCGTTGCTCACTCGGGGCGTACTTGTCAAAACTGAGGCGGGAGGCTTTGAACCCTCTGAGAAGGACACTCAACGACTACAAGATGCCTACATGCTGCGCGATGCAGAATGGGTACAGCTGGTTACCGAAATTGGGCAGATCCTTCGCAAGCACTGCCCCTCCGCAGTCTCGAATGCTGACATTGATTCCAACTCCAAGAATCTAGCCACCCAGCTTGGAACAGTGGTTCGTACTTATCGTGATTATCAACGTCGGATTATCGAGGACCAGATTTCGGACGACACGCTACGTCTTGACTGTGCTAAGAAGGCTGGCGAAGTGGAATCGATGCTGCGAGCTTTCGGCGTTGCGCAGAACGCGGTGGATGAATGTGTTCGTGATTTATGCGAGCTGCAGGAGGGCAATCCAATCGTGAGTCTTCTGGAAGCCGGAGAAACCTTTCGGCAGCTTACCAATGGTAGCAGGCAGGGACTGCTCACAGCTCTCGGACAAACGAATGGAGCAGTAGTCATCTTGGACACTTCGGTGTTGATTCCTTTGCTCTGCGGACAAATGCATGGGGCCGTGTGTGATCAAGGTGTGACGAGCGCATTGCATTTACTTCAAGACGCAGGTCAGCACGGTTGTCCTATTGTGGTGCCGTCGGTGTACATTGAGGAAGCGGCAGCGCACTTGATCATGGCAGGACGCTTCGTTCCTGTTGTGCACTCATCCGAGCGTGGTGAGTTGGATTGCTCGGAGAATGCATTCGTTTCATATTTCGCACGGTCATCTTTGGCATCTGATCGATACCGACAGTATCTGTCTGGTTTCGGCCATCGCGGAGACGGCTTTGAGTTTTACTCGCACAGAGATTCGATCATGAGTTCGCTAACTGGCCTGCTGCGCCGTTATCACATTATGAAGGAGAATATCGACGCCCGACAGTTGAGCATCGACGCCAAGAGGGACGCAGATACTGCGCTGGGCAATATCTATCATCACCTCGGAGAAGAGCGACCTGAGATTCTATTCGGACACGATTCCAATGTGTTGGCATGGATGAAGACGCGGGGTGACGCCGATAGCAAAGCGTTTCTCTACGCTACTTGGGATCGTTGTATGCAACAAGGATGTCAGGGTATCCACGAGCTTGTGCTTGGTGTCGATCCCGTGAATGCGGCGGAATTGCTGGAGTTGTCGAGCGAGCGAGGGCGCAGTCCTCTGGACATTCAGCTAATCATGCATCTCAGTGACAAAGAGTTCTCATTAGCCTCACGTATCTGGGACGTCATCATCGAGGTCGAAAAGGAAGATGTGAGCGATGCGGATCTTCTTCCCAAAGCCAGAAGTTTCAAGGCTGACTTCCTCGCGCGTCAGCAGTCTGATGCAACCAGAACCAATCAGATCGTCGGTGCATGGCGGCAGTGGAAAAGTGCCGCAGGTGATGGGGGGAAAGCATGAGTCCCATGACCGAAGACAGCCTCGTCCAGCTGACCACCGCCGACTATCTGGAGCAGCAGCTCGGCTGGAAGTCGGTCTACGCATACAACACCGAGACTTATGGTCCGGAAGGAAGCTTCGGTCGGGCATCGGATAAGGAGATCGTCCTGACGCGCTACCTGCGCGAGAAGCTGGTGGCTTTCAACCCTGGCCTGCCCGATGTAGCTTACGACCAGGCGGTGCGCGAGGTCGTGGATTACAGCGCTTCGCAGTCGGCACTGCTGACTAATCGCGACAAGTACGCGCTCATCACCGACGGCGTGCCGGTGCAGTTTCGGGACGCCGACGGGGAGTTGGTCAAGAAGCGGTTGCGAGTGATCGACTTCGACGAGCCAAACAACAACCATTTCCTTGTGGTTCGGGAGCTGTGGATCAAGGGCGATCTGTACCGTCGCCGAGCGGACCTTGTCGGCTTTGTGAATGGGCTGCCATTACTGTTTGTGGAATGCAAGAACATCCACAAGAACCTGCGCACGGCGTTCGATAGGAACATCAAAGATTACAAGGACACGATCCCGCACGCCTTCCACCACAACGCGATCATCATGCTGGCCAACGGCGAGAAGGCCAAGATCGGGTCAGTCTCCAGCAAGTACGGTCACTTCCACGACTGGAAGCGCCTCGCGGAGGACACGCCGGGTGTCGTGGACATGGAGACGCTGCTCAAGGGCGTGTGCGACCGGCGCATCTTTCTTGACCTCGTTGAGAACTTCATCGTGTTTGACGATTCGGCAAGCGGGCTGGTGAAGATCGTCGCTCGAAACCATCAGTATCTCGGTGTGAACCGTGCGGTCGAAGCCGTGCAGAACCGGGAAGCCCGCGCCGGCAAGCTGGGCGTGTTCTGGCACACACAAGGGTCGGGCAAGAGTTACTCGATGGTGTTCTTCACGCGGCGTATTCACCGCAAACTCGGCGGCAACTACACCTTCCTGGTTTGCACCGATCGGGATGACCTGGACACGCAGATATACCGCACGTTCGCCGGGTGCGGTTTGGTTGACAATGATCGCGATCCCTGCCGTGCACGCAGTGGTTCGCACCTTAAGGAACTCTTGGGCCAGCACAAGGCCTTCGTGTTCACGCTGATTCAAAAGTTCAACCAGCGCGTCGACGAGAAGAACCCGGCCGAGTGGTATTCCAGCCGGGACGACGTGATCGTGATCTCCGATGAGGCGCACCGCACGCAGTACGGTGACCTGGCGTTGAACATGCGCAACGCTCTCCCGAAGGCGAGTTACATCGGCTTCACCGGGACGCCTCTGTTCAAAGAGGACGAGATCACCAGACGGGTGTTCGGCGATTACGTGAGCACCTACGACTTCCAGCGCGCCGTGGAGGACGGTGCAACGGTCCCACTCTACTACGACGCCCGCGGGGAGCGGCTGGGTGTGGCGACCGATGATCTGAACGAGCGGATCGCGGCGAAGCTGGAAGAGCTGGAAAGTGAAGATGTTGACGTAACGCAGCGGCTCGAGCGGGAGTTGAAGCGAGACTACCACGTCATCACGGCTGACAAGCGTCTGGAGCAGATTGCCGAGGACTTCGTCGTGCACTATTCGAAGGCGTGGGAAAGCGGCAAGGCGATGCTGGTCTGCATCGACAAGATTACGTGTGTTCGGATGCACGCGATGATCAAAGATCGCTGGGTCGCTCGGATCGCCGAACTCGAACAAGAACTGGCGACCGTTGCTGATGAGCAGGAGATCGCAGACCGGCATCGCCAAATTGAGTGGATGAAACAGACCGAGATCGCGGTCGTTATCAGTGAGGAACAGGGAGAGGTCGAAAAGTTCTCCAAGTGGAACCTCGATATCAAGCCGCATCGCCGGTTGATAAAAGAGGGCTTCGAACTCGCAGACGGAAAGAGAATTGACGTCGAGTCCGCTTTCAAGATGTCGGATCATCCATTCCGCGTGTCAATCGTTTGTGCGATGTGGCTTACTGGGTTTGATGTACCGAGCCTATCCACCCTGTATCTCGACAAGCCCCTCAAGGCCCACACGCTCATGCAGGCCATTGCGAGAGCGAACCGCGTTCACGAGGGGAAGAGTAACGGTCTGATCATCGACTACTGTGGCATCCTCAAGAATCTGCGCAAGGCGCTCGCAACGTTTGCAGGCCAAGGCGATGGTGGCCGCGGCGGCAGCGGCGAACAACACCCCGCGAAACCAGATGAGGAACTGCTCGAAGCCCTGGATGAAGCGATCCATCTTGTTCGCACCTTCCTGCATGACCGTAACGCGCCGCTCGAGGAGATCCTTGAGAGGACCGGATTCGAGAGGAACGCAGCTATTGTAGCTGCGAAGGAAGCGGCTAATGAGAATGACGAATCACGCAAGCGGTTTGAACTAATGTGCCGCCAGGTCTTCCGGTGCTTTCGGGCCTGCGTCAATAAAGATGGCGTGAATGAGAGACGGGACGCGCGCGACGCAACGAACATCATTTATAAAGCGCTGCAACAGGACCGAGAGAATGCGGACATTAGTGACATCATTCTTGAATTGCATCGCATCGTTGATGACGCGGTGCAGCCACACGACGCCACAGCCGCCGACGGCCAGCCATACGACATCAGCACGATCGATTTCGAGCGCCTTCGGCAAGAGTTCAAGCGTGCGCCGGCACCAAAAACTACGGTACAGAATATGCGCCAGGCTGTGGAAGACCGGCTGCGGCGACTTCTAAATCAGAATCCACTGCGGACTGATTTTCAGAAGCATTACGAAGAAGTCGTCGAGGCATACAACCGGGAGAAAGATCGCCAGACTATTGAGCAAACCTTCGAAGCGTTGCTCGCGTTGGTCAGGAAACTCGACGAGGAGCAGTCCCGAGCGGTGCGTGAGGGCTTGGAAAGCGACGAGTATTTGGCGATATACGACTTGCTGTTCAAGCCCGATTTAACGAGTAAGGAGATCAAACGAATCAAGGAAGTAGCAGTTGGCCTGCTGCAAACGCTTAAGGCCGAGAAACTGAAGATCGATCAGTGGCGTGATAAGGAGACAACCCGTGATGCCGTGCGGCAATCCATTCGTGACTACCTTTATGACGATGCGACGGGCCTGCCGGTTGAGCATTATTCAGAGGACGAAGTGTATGCACGGGCCGAACAGGTGTTTGAGCATGTGTACCGCGTTTACCCAACCCTTCCGTCTCCTGTGTACACAGGGGCGGCATAGTAGTGCCGGGGGGAAGGTCTAACATATGCGTGATGATATCCGATTATTTGGGTCTCTCCTACGGGAGAAGCGGTTGGCAAAGGGCTATAGCCTGCGTAAGTTCGCAGAACTGGCTGATGTCAGCCCAACCTACCTGTCACAGGTGGAACAGGGCAAGGTCGAACGGCCGCCCACAGCGGAGCGATTGCGAAAAATGGCTGAACTCCTCGGTGAAAATGCGAACCAGTGGATAGCAATGGCGGGAAGGCTACCCGATAGTGTGGCCGCCGAAATCGCAGATAGAATGAAACGGGAACCAGAAGCTATTCCTGCACTACTTCGTGCCACCAAGGGCTTGACCGCCGATGAGTTGCGCAGGTTGACAGAGCAGATCGAACAAGACAAGCAAACTGGGGGTAACAAGCCATGAAGCGTCGAGTGGCCATTCGGCAGTACACGGTTCCATTTCTCCACGATAAGGCCATCGAGGAGCACGCGCAACTTCTGCTCGATGAGTGGGGTGAGGCGCATCCGCCGATCGCAGAACCGCCCGTGCCAATCGACGACATCCTTGAACTGCATCTTGGCTTGACCTTCGTCATCGATGACCTCCGCGCCGACTTGGGGCATCCCGATGTGCTGGGCGGCATCTGGTTCGGCGATCGGCTGATCAAAGTCGATCGTTCGCTTGACCCTAAGCTCTCACCGAAAATGCTCGGTCGCTACCGCTTCACGCTCGCTCACGAAGTCGGTCATTGGCGATTGCATCGCCAGCATTTGATGGATGATCCCTCGGCGAAGTCACTGTTCGAGGCGAACTGCGAGCCGGCGTTCGTCTGCCGGTCCAGCGCCAATCCACCCGAGGAAATCCAGGCCAACGCTTTTGCCGCTTGCGTGCTGCTGCCGCGCCAGATGGTTTTTGAGGCATGGGCGCAGTGGCGGAACTCGGATGAACCGATTGCGATCTCGGACCTGCCGATCGGTGATTACCACGCCAACCGCCAGGTCAACGAAGAGATGGCGATGGATCGCTTCTGTAAACCGTTGGCTGAGCGCTTCGAGGTTTCCGCGCAGGCGATGCGCTACCGCTTGCAGAAGCTGGAACTCCTGGTGAAGGAGATCGAACCACGACTGTTCTGAGTGGGCGCTGTGCCCTCTCTTATTTCTCTCCATTGTTTACCGTTCACGGAACGGTGCATAGAAAGGAGGCCGTCATGGCCAAGCCGTTTGATCCTCGGAAAGTCCTCAAGCAGATCGCCAATCCATTGCTCCGCGAATTCTACACGCGGCGCGGCGAGCTCACCGACGTGCCGTGGAATGACCTGAGCGAGCACAAAATCGATGCGATCTTCGAGGCGTGGCAGGCGCTGCCAGAGCGACAGAAGCTGGAGGTGCAGGTCATTCTCCGCGACATCTACGAGTTGGCGGACCATCGCGGCCGCGCGGTCCTCGCCGAGGAAATCCTCTGGCGCTGCCCGGACCGTGCCGCCGAGTTCGAGGCCCAGGCGAGCAAGGCGGATAACGCCATGTGGGTGTACCTGAACGTGCCCGAGGCCTTCGATGAGGCGGCGCTGTTCGCCCGCGCCGACGGCCTGGCGGCCGGACGGTACTGGAACCGCCGCAACAGTCTGCCCAAAAAGGCGCTGGCCATCGACCAACAGATGTGCGGCCAGCTGGCCGAGGCGCTGACCTCGTTCTATGGGCCGACGCAGATGCGTGGCCGCCACTGCCACATCGTGCATTACCGCCGATCGGGAGGCGCGGACTACTTTTTCGCCTATCTTGATGACTATCCCGACAAGCACCTGGTCTTCGATGGCCACAGCGATCAGCCCATCGTGCGTGCCGACCGGTACGCGTTTGAAAACGTGTTTGTTTACAACGCGGGCGACGGCTCGATGGAGCTGTTCGCCCAGGGTGGGAAGAAGGTGTGGGAGCCGCTGCAGACCGCGTTCTGTGAAGCGGTGCTCGAAGAGCAGATCGATCCAGCCGATCCCATGCGGCCGGCGTACAAGCTCGATCATTTGCTCAGGCCCGACTTTCCGCTACCCACCGACCCGGCGGACGGTGTGGAGGAAGCTCGCATCACGCTACTTCGCATTGCGCCGCATGGCAGCGGCGGGTACATCGAGATCAAGGCCGATCCCAAGGGGCATCGCAACGACATCTACCGGAAACTCGAGCGATGGATCAAGGCCGGCATCGCCGTCGAAGGGGCTCGCGTGCTCAAGGCCTCGTTCCACTTGACATTCCAGGGCAACGGCAACGGCCGTCAGCCGACCATGCCCTTCGATGTGACACCCAACTCCAGTAACCTCAAGAGTAAGCCCGACGAGCAGCGTGAAGTTGGCGAGCGCTGCCTGAAGCTGTGGAAGGTGGTGGAAGATGATGAGGAGTGATGTGTTCCAGGTGCTGCTGACCGCGCTCGACGATGTCGGGCGCGTTTTTGATCACGTTGACACCTCACGCTGGCCGCCCGGCGAGTTGGAGGCGTTGAAGAGGATCGGGTTGGTCCGTCAGGCCACCGGCGGACTTCACGCGCCATGCCCGAACTGTGACGAAGCGCATATTGAATCGGTGACGATTCGACGCACGCCCGATCGCCCGCCGCGATACTTCATCCGTTGCCCGGAATCGATGCGGGTGGAGGTGACCGCCGAAATGTGCGTTGGGTGGCAGGTCGACGGCGATGGTCTAGCCAAGGCGGTATCCACCGCCATGGACCTGAAGTCCGTGCCGAAGGCGATGGTCGCCGGTCGGCTCTGGCGACTGGGGCGCACGCCATGGAAGCAGACGACGCGCGAGGTGGTGCTAGCAACCCGCCTTCACGACGCCGACGTATCGGCCGTGGTTTCGCACATCGGCGTCGGTGGTCGGGCCATCATCTTCGTACCCCATCACCCTCCCGACGATCGGGTTTGGCCGGGACGAACCCCAGCAGTCGTGGCCCTGTCGCGGGTTGCCACACTGGGGGCCGACGGATTGGTGTTGGACGTGGCGGCCATCGGTGAGAGCGTCGCCGACGCGGATGCCGCCGCCGAAACGCGCAGCGCGATTCCCACGGACCCGGAGATCAAGAAACAGATCATCCGCCAACAGGTCAAGGCGGAGATCAAGACCCATCTGGAAGACGACGTCCTCGTCGCGGCGTACCTGGAGTTCGGCTCGCTTCGGAAGGCGGCTGTTGGGCTCACCGGGCGACTTTGTCGCACGGTGACCAAGGACGCCATCGAGGATGCGGTCAAACGCGCTGGCGGCATCAAGGCTCTGAAGGAGATGTCGGATACCGGCTCTGTCGCCAGGACTGTCGCGTCGCAATCCCGCGACAGGGTCACAAAATCTCTCCAACGTCGGTAGAGCAGTATTTCCAACAACTTAGCTCGTGCAAGGCGGACTGTGTGTCCGCCTTTTCCATGCGCCAACCGCGACACCGCGGGTCACGGTTAAGGCCGGCCAGCTCATATCTGGCCAGTCACGACCGCACCTGTGATCCTCGCGGCAAGGTGTCGCGGCACAGACCCACGATTGTGCAGTCGGTGACTGGGTCAGGAGCCAACGGATCGGCCCTGAGGCAATATGGCCGAGCGCCACGATATCGTTTCGAACCCGTACGCCCAGTCCCTCATCCGCATCAAGGCCAGGCAGCTTTGCCGCCGGGCCGACTTCAACCGGTCCGATCTGGAGGACCTGCATCAGGAGATGCGCCTGTATCTCCTGAAGGTCGCGCATCATTTCGACCCGGAACGCGCCAGCATGGAGACGTTCATCGCGCAGGCGATCGAATCCTGCGTTCGGATGATCCTGCGCAGCCGATGGCGGGACAAGCGCCGCATCGATCGTGCCAGCATGTCGCTGGAGGGCACGGAGATCGACGGTGACGGGGCAAGCACCCCTCTCTGGTCCGGCCTCCGCAGCGAAGACCTGGCTCGCCGGACCGGCAACACCGAGCACGACCCGATCGAGGAGATTGATCGGCGGGATGCCTTCGATCATGTTCTCAGCCAACTGACGGACCAACAGCGTGAGCTGGTCCACCAGGTGATCGAGCACCGCAAGGCTGGTGCTGCACGTGTGCGCAGCACATCGCGCCGGCAGATCGACAAGGAACTGCAGGCGATGCGTCAACTCTTCATCGACGCCGGCCTGGCTGATGAATGATCTGATTCATGGCGGACGCCGTGGTGATCCACGGCATACATACCCGGATGCACCGGCCCGACCTTTCGAGTGCAGGACACTCGGATGCCCGGCTCGGCCCGCCCAGGAAACGGACTTCCTCGGCGGGCCGGCCGGGGCAGTCGGTGTCGGACTGATGATTGATGGAGCGCCGCGATGAATACCGCCGTCTACCGATTCACCTTCGACCGCACGATTCGGCTGCCTGAAGCCGAGCAGACGCTGCATCTGGCCGTTCTGGGTGCCGAAGGTCTGTTCGGCGAGGCTCAGGTCCGGATGGACCTGAGCTACCACATCGATGAGCCCCGCCGGGTGCTGCTCGTTGACGGGAGCAACAAGGTGGGCGCGGCGGTGATTCGGATGTTCACGGCCCTGCTGCTGCGGGAGATCGGCAGCCAGCGCTTCACCGTGCGACGCGTGCCCGAGGTCGGGGCGCATCCACGGGAGGCGGCCGCATGATAATCCGCAGGGCCCCTGGTCTACCGCCCGTTAAGCTCGTCAGGGTGACCAAGCGCGCAACATCCATCCCCGCCCCCGGACGTTTTGGATCACCGCCTCGCAGAATCCAGACCCACACGACACGACCTTACCACCCACGATGAACCGCGACATACTCACCTATTCGGCGCTCAACTGTTTCCGCAACTGCCCGAGGAAATACCACCTCCGCTACGTGCAGCATCTGCGCCGGCCCGAGCGTCCCGATGCCCTGGCCTTCGGCAGCGTGATCCACACAGCGCTGGAGCAGTGGTATCGGTCGGTAGGTGACCCGGACCGACTGTTGCGTGTGCTCGACCTGATCGACGATCACTTTCCCGGGCGCAAAAACGACTCCGAACAGCGCCATCATTGGCACCTGGCGCGGGCGATGTTTGAGGGCTACGCCGCGCGCTACCCCGTCGAGCCATTCGAGATCATCGAGGTCGAGAGGGAGTTCACCGCCGAAATCCGCAATCCCGACACCGGCCGGCCCAGCCAGACCTTTGTCATCGCCGGCAAAGCTGATGGCATCGTGCGGCAGGATGGCGAACTGTACCTGCTCGAACACAAGACCGCATCATCCATCACCGCCGACTACCTCGATCGGCTGTGGACGGACTCCCAGATCGCGCTCTACTGCCACTACCTGCGTCAGATCGGCTATCCGATCGTGGGTGTGATCTACAACGTGCTGCTCAAGACGCGCCTGAAGCAGCGCGAAGGGGAAACTCTCGAAGCATTCGAAACGCGACGCGCCGCACTGGCTGCCAAGAACAAGTCGGGCCGGTCGACAGCCCAACGTCAGCCCCCGGAGTCCGACACCGAGTTTCGGGGACGCCTGGCTGATTGGTATGCACGGCCAGAGGCCTTCCACCGCGAGCGCATCTACCTCTCGGCGGATCGCATGGCGATGCTGCAGGAAGAGGTGTGGGAGATCACCCAGCAGTATCTCGACGCCAAGCGGCGCGGCAAGTGGCTGCTCAACACCTCGCACTGCTTCAGTTTCCAGCGAGCCTGTGACTACCTGCCGCTGTGCCAGTCCGGGTTCAGTCCCAACGTGCGCGACAACCTCTTTGAGGTCGCCCCGCCCCACGAGGAACTGGAAACCCTGACCCTCGGCGCAACCGACGTCGACTTTTGATGCACCCATGGAGCCCACGACATGACGATCGCTCTGCCCAAAGCCAAGACCACGCCCACGGCGGACCTGGCCACCAAGACGACGCTGATCTACGGACCGCCCAAGATCGGCAAGTCCACGTTCGCCGCCCAGTTCCCCGACGCCCTGTTTTTTGAGTGCGAGCCGGGGCTGGGCGAGCTGTCGGTCTACAAGGTGCCGACCTACAGCTGGCCCGATCTGCTTGAAGCGTGCAAGCTGGTGGCCGCCGGCGGTCATCCGTTCAAGACCGTGGTCATCGACACCATCGACAACGCTTTCAAGTACTGCACCGACCACATCAACGCCAAACACAACGTCGAGTACGAGGGCGACCTGGCCCACGGCAAGGGCTGGGCGTTTGTGAAAAACGAGTGGCACCGGGTGCTGACCCGTCTGGCGAGTCTGCCCATGGGCCTGGTGCTCATCAGCCACGCGGTGGACAAACGCATCGAAACCCGCACCGGCGAGTACACCAAAACCCAACCGTCGCTGCCTGACCGTGCCCGCCAGGTGGTGTTGGGCATGGTGGACATGATCCTCTACTGCGACACAGTCTCCAGGCCCCGTTCCGGGGGCGACGGGAAGGGTGTGGACATCGTCCGGGTCATGCGCACCAAGCCGCACCCCACCTATGAGGCGGGCGATCGCACCGGTCGTCTGCCCGAGGTGATGCCGCTGGATTTCGCGGGGTTCGCCAAGTGCTTTGCTTCTGCAAAGCCCGCCTCACCGATGCCGTCGAGCTCATCCGGCCAACGGTCGGTCGCGTCCGCACCGCCTGCAACCTCAATCACGGAGTGATTCACCATGACTGACCCTTCGATTTCCACCTCCGAACCGCCCCACACGGCATTTGATCCTGCCAACCCCGGCGGACCTACCCAGCCGGGCGAGCATCCATCCGACCCACCGGCGTTCGATGCCGTGCCCGATGATGCCGGGGCATTCGCCGCCGACGGTGAGCACACGGGTGTCTCGGACCTGAGCGCTTTCGATGATGAGTATGAAGATGCCCAGGTGCCCAGCCGCGATGAGGTGCCCGACGGCAAATATCAGGTGCGGGTGCATCGCGTGGAGCTGAGCACCAGCCAGGCGGGCGATCCCATGCTCAAATGGGACCTGGTGGTGATATCGGGCCAGCACGCCGGGCGGCACATCTTCAAGAACGCCGTGATCACGCACAAGTCGCTGCCATTCGTCAAGGGCGATCTGCATACGCTGGGTGTGCAGTTGCCCCGATTCAGTGAGCTGCCCAATCATCTCGATGCGCTCTTGGACCAGACGCTGGAGGTGACCAAACGCACCAAGGGCGAATACACCAACGTCTACTTCAATCGGCGACTGGAGGGCCTGGGAGCGGCTGGTTACGACGGCCTGCCCAGCGACGAGCCGGCACCGTTCTGAGTCGTGCATATCTCCGACGCTTGGTCGATCGACTCCCGTTCGAGCCAAACGTCAGTCGTGGGGCCGCCCCTGGCCCCGCCCCCATTCCGGGGGTCCGGGGCCAGGGGTCGGCTTTTTCACCCGCACGGATGCGCCTTATGGACTTCACCATCGTCATTGATACCCGTGAGCAGCACCCGTACACGTTCGGCTGCGCTACCCAGCGCCACAAGCTCGAGGCCGGCGACTACTCGGTGCTCGGCAAGGAGAACCGCATCGCAGTCGAACGCAAGAGCCTGGCGGATTTCGTGCATACGGTCATTCACGATGCCCCACGATTTCGAACAGAACTGGAAAAGCTGGCAGCGCTTGAGTTCGCGTGTGTGGCGGTCGAGGCCGACCTTGATGATGTGCTGCGCGGCTTGCGCCAGGGCGATCTGCGCCTGGTCACGCCCACCGCCGTACTGGGCGCATCGCTGCATATCGCGGTCCACCATCACGTGCCCGTCTATTGGTGCGGCAGTCGTCAGGCCGCATGCGCATTCACGGAAGGTTTCCTGCGCATGGCCGTCCGAGAGGAGGCGCATGCATGGGGGTGACCCTGCAAGGCACCGTGGTGAAGACCTATTTCAGCGACGCTCAGTTCTCGGCGGGCGTGCTGGCGACCGATGACGGCGCGCGCGTGCGTTTCCGCGGGCGATTCTACGCCGCCGAAGGCGATCGTCTGGCGGCCATCGGCCAGTGGACGGTCGATCCCAAGTACGGCCATCAGTTCGAGATCAAGCAGCTGGATTACGAACTGCCGCAGACCCGCGAGGGGTTGATCAACTATCTGGCCAAGCACCCGGCGTTTGAAGGGGTTGGGGCCAGGACGGCTGAGAAGATCGTCGATGCACTGGGCGACGGTGAGTCGCTCGACGTGGCGTTGCGCGACCGTCCGGAAGCGTTCGTCGCCGCCGGTGTCCCGCGCAAGACGATCCTCCAGCTCATCGAATCATGGAGTCAGCACGCCGGTGAGAACGCGGTGCGTTCGTATCTGGCAGGCTTTGGTCTGACGCATCACCAGATGCAGACGCTGCTGGAGAAGTTTGGCACCAGCATCGTGTCGATGCTCAAACACGATCCCTACCTGCTCATCCAACACCTGGCGGGCTATGGATTCAAGAAGGTCGACCAGATCGCCCTGAAGATGGGCATCGCCAAGACGCATCCCGGCCGCATCGAGGCAGCGCTGGCGTACTGTCTGGCTGAACAGACCAGCAACGGCCACACCTGGACCCCCGGACATGAGCTTGCCAGCCAGGCCAACGAGGTGCTGGTCATCGACACGCTCGACAGCCGCGATCTGATCCAGGCGGCGGGCAACCGTCTGCTGGAGCGTGGCGACCTGGTGGCCGACGGCTGCGCGGTCACCTCACCGGGCCTCCACAACGATGAACAACTGGTCCACCGCGTGTTTCGGGAGCATGCATGGTCAGCGCCGACGCTGGCGGTGGATCACACCGTCGATCCGGACCTGGGGCCGGACCAGCGTGAGGCGTTTGAGACGGCGTTGACCAGTCGCATGTCGGTCATTTCCGGGGGCGCGGGAACGGGCAAGACCTTTGTCGTGGCGCGGCTGTCGCGGCGGTTTCAGGAGGCGGGGCTGACGGTCAGCTTGTGCGCCCCGACCGGTAAGGCCGCCAAGCGCATCGAGCAGTTGCTGGCCAGGCACGACATCGATCTTTCGGCTTCGACGATCCACCGACTGCTGGGCTACAACGGCGTCGAGTTCCGCGAGGAGCGAATCGCCGCTGATGTGCTGATCGTCGATGAGGTGTCGATGGTCGACGTCCGGTTGATGGCCCAATTGCTGCGCCATCTGGACCTGGAACGCACGCAGTTGATCCTCGTGGGCGATCACAATCAGCTGCCGCCGGTCGGGCCGGGCAATGTGCTGCGCGACATCATCCAGCACAACCTGGTCCCGAGCACCATCATGACCCAGGTCCATCGCCACGCCGGCGTGCTCAAGACCAACAGCGTGGCCGTGCTCGAGGGCACCGTCGCCCCCAGCGCCAGCGATAAGCAATCGCGATGGATGGTCATCGATCGGTTTCGTGAGGCACCGGCGATCCAGACGTGGCTGCGTGACCTGATGCTTGATGAGATTCCCAATCGCCTGGGTTTTGACCCGGTTGGTGAGGTCCAGATCATCACACCTGAGCATCGGGGCCCGCTGGGCACGCGGGCGCTGAACCAGATGATGCAGCACCTGTTGATCGCGAGAACTGATGGTCCGCCTGCAGCAACAACAGGGCGGTTGCTCCTTGGCGATAAGGTCATCCAGACGCGTAACGACTACGACCTGGGTGTGATGAACGGCACGATCGGGTTCGTGCAGGCCGTCGGCAAGGAGGGGCTGAAGATCGAGTTCGAGGGCTTGGGCCTGATCGACGTGGACTGGAGCAAGGCCAAGTCGGTCGATCTGGCCTATGCGCTGACGGCACACAAGGCCCAGGGGAGCGAGTTCCCCTGCGCGGTGGTACTGTGTCACAAGTCCCACTTCTTTGCCGACCGCAACTGGCTCTACACCGCCGTGACACGGGCGTCGCATACCTGCGTGCTGATCGGCGATGACTACGGCTTGCGCCGAGCAGCACGGCAGGTGCGTAACCTCAACCGGCGCACGCTGCTGAGTCATTGGGCCGCTCGCTCACAGCCCGCCGAGGAGGTGGCGGCATGACGAGCGTTGATGCCGAGCCCACCCCCACCATCGATCGTTTCGCACTGTTGGACTGGCTCGAACCCAACTGCGAACCAGACCGCGTGGCGCTGCTGTACCCCAAGGGGGATCGAGGGCTGTCGCCGGGCTGGGTGATCGGCCGTGACGATGCCCAGCGCGCCCTTGCCGCCTACCGCGCCGGCACGCTTGCCGACCAGGCCTTCACCTCCACCACCAAGCATGGCAAGCCCTACCGCATCCACGGTGCCCAGCGCCTGGGCTTGGTGCCGCACCGCAACAGCCGTGTGCTGACTTTCTGCGTCGACCTCGACGATCATGGTGATGATGGCGGCACGGTCCATCTGTCGCGGGTGATCGCCCGCTTCTTCGGCGCAACACCTCTGACGTTCACCTCCAAGGGCGGCAAAGGCCAGCACTGTTTTCTGCGCCTGACCGAGCCGATGGACGCCGAGGCTTTCGTCCAGTGGGCGCGAGCATGGGGGTTCAACCGCCAGGACCAGCCCGAGGTCTTTCCCAAGACCACAAAGAACACGCAGGCGTGGCTGCCCAACGAGCCCAACGATCAGGGCGGCGATCGCTACATCGGCGGATCGTTCGAATCTTGCATCGTCCGCGACCTGCCCACTGCTCCACACGTCAAGCTGACGACACGCACGCTTGACTTCCTTCGAGGGTTCGTGCGCCAGCCCGGGCGCAACGAGGCATTGAACCGCGCTTCGTTCGAGCTGGCGCAAAAGCGTGTGCCCCGCATCGAGGCTTGGCGACTGTGCCAGTTGGGCGCTCGACTCTGCGGCCTGGAACAGGAGGAGCCCGAGCAGACACGCACCACGTTCGACAGCGGTTACGACGCCGGCAGCGCTGCGCCGGCACCAGCCACCTCATCCGACGCCCATCCCGCCCATCCGGCCGAACCTGAATCCCCGGTTGTCAAGTTCCGCCGACTCGATGGCATCGGCAACGGCGAGCGGTTCATCGACAACTATGGCCCGCAGGTGCGGTACTGCTACGAACTGGACCGCTGGCTGGTGTGGACGGGCAAGCGCTGGTCGCTCGATGCTCAGGCCCAGGTCGAGGCGATGGCCAAGAAGACCGCCCGCCTGATCCTCAAGGAGATGGACCGGGCGGTCAACGAGGCGCGAGATGCCGGCCAGACCGATGATGAACTGGCGAAGATCGAGACCGCTTACCGCAAGCACTACCTGTCTGCCGCACGGGTCCATGGCGTGCGCGACATGCTGACAATGGCCCAATCCGAGTCGGGCGTGAAGGTCTGCATCAGCCAGATCGACGCCAACGCCATGCTGATGAATGTGGCCAACGGCACGGTCGACCTGGCCACCGGGCGCATGCATGCCCACCGCCGCCAGGATGGCATCACGAAGATCGCCCGCGCCCGTTACGACCCGCAGGCCCCGTACCCCCGTTGGCAGGCGTTCCTGATGCGCATCTTCGACGGCGATGATGAACTGGTCACATTCATCCAGCGGGCGGTGGGCTATTCCCTGACCGGCCAGGTCGGTGAGCAGTGCCTGTTCTTCCTCTTTGGCATCGGGCAGAACGGTAAGTCGGTCTTCATCCAGACACTGCTGCACGTGCTGGGTGAATATGCCCAGAAGGCCCCGACCGAGATGATCATGAAACACGATCGCCCCAACTCCGGGGGCGCGACGCCGGATATGGCGCGACTGCGCGGCGTGCGTTTGGCGGTGACGGCCGAGCTGGAAGAGAACCAGCGCATGGGCGAAGCGCGGGTTAAAGACCTGACCGGGGCCGACCGCATCGTCGCCCGGCCGCTCTACCGCGATCCGATCGAGTTCGATCCCACGCACAAGCTGTGGATTTACGGCAACCACAAGCCCACGATCCGCGGCACCGACGAGGGCATCTGGCGGCGCATCCGGCTGATCCCGTTCACCGTCACCATCCCCAACGATGAGAAAGACCCGCATCTGGTGGACAAGCTCCAGGCCGAACGCGATGGCATCCTCGCCTGGGCGGTGACCGGTTGCCTGGCCTGGCAGCGGGACGGGCTGGGCATGCCGCAGGCTGTGGCTGAGGCGACCGAAGCGTACCGCAACGAGAGCGACCGGCTGGGCGCGTTCCTCGAAGAGTGCTGCATCGTCGAGGCGTATGCGCGGGCGGGCAAGAGCGAGGTCTATGCCGCCTACGAGCGATGGTGTCATGACTCGGGTGAACATGCGGTCAGCAAAAAGAAGCTCAGCCAGATGCTGGTCGAGCGCGGCTTCGCCGAGACGCGCACCAGGCACGAACGCATGTGGATCGGCCTCGGATTGGCCGAGATGGGAGGGGTTTATGCCGGCGCGTGACAGATCGGTGACAGATGGTGACAGATCGAAAACCCGATCTGTCACCCCTCAACCCTCGGAAGTAAAGCAGTTTATGAAAACCGTGACAGATGTGACAGATTTCCGCCAAGAGTCGCATACGCGTGCGCATGTGCACAGGCGAGACATAGGGACTTCTACGCAATCGTGTCACATGTGTCATCACGGGCACCCAAACAAGGGGTAAATGATGAAAAACACTTCAGTTACGACGGATGACAGATCGGTGACACATCTGTCATTGGCAAGGTTCGACGCGGATCGTGCAGCTCAACGCGATGCCGAACAACTCGTGGTGTGTCTGAAACGCAACGACGCCGTGCCGGAGATGCGTCAGCACATCGCGCTGCCGGTCAGCAACCGGGAAGCCACGAAGCGGCTACTGGCCATGGCCAGATCAGAAGCGTTTGTCCGCGCCTGGGAACAGAGCGTGCAATCGGTACTGACGCCGTCCGTGCATGCGATCTGGACCGCATGGCGACAGCAGCGCGGAACAGATCGTGAGCACATGAGAAGGCTTCGCCAGGTGTTTCGCATTGTTAACCAGTTGCGAGATTGCTTTCCGTTGGAGGTGGTACGTGAGTGATTCTATTGATGCCGACGCCAAGCGCTACGCCACCTGCGACGAGGACGATCCGGCCAAGCCGGTTTATCGGCTGGTTGATGATCCCCTCAAGTTCAAACGATCGGTGCGCTTCGCCGCCATTGATGTGATGCTTCTGACCTATGCCGCCCTGCGGCACACCGAGTGGTTGAACCAGATCGGTGTCTGCCCACCCGATGTCGCCGCGATCATCCGCAAACACACAGCATACATAACCAGCATGCTCCCGCCGGCGGATGTCAACACGACTCCCGCGAGGCCGCACAGCTCATCGGGCGGCAGCGTTGCAGCCACGTCGGTTGCGGACACGGCGGCCGACGTTGGCCCACGTTCGCCAGGGGCCGCCAAGCGGACCAGCCCCGCGCCCTCGCTTTTCGACGCCACACACGCCAAACGTGGCGAAGTGGGCAAGCCTCACCAGAACCGCCAAAGTGGCAGAGGGTCATAACCGGCGGGTTAGGTACTTTCGAAGAGTGTTGCGACCTGATGGCGGCGGGAACGGTCGCGCGGATTGTTTGAGTTGGTTGCCAGAGAAAAAGAGGAATGCATGCCCATGACCATGATCACGCCCGACACGATGATGGCCGCCCCCATCCAGCAGTTGCTCATCGCCACGGCCAACCACATCGAGCGGCTCGCAGAGTTTGTGAAGCTTGGCGGGTCGCGCGAGCACGAGCTTTGGCGTCGCTGGTGCGACCATGAGGAACGCATCGGCCGTTCATGCCGCATCGCCATGAACCCGCGCGCCGCCGAGGTGGTCGCGCTTTGTGAATCCATTCGCCTGCGCGGATGCACGGAAGCACTCGTGCGAGAAAACCCATTCAAGATCGCGATGTCGATCCGCATCTACACGCAAGGAGGCAATGCCTGTGAAGATCACGAAACGCAAGATTGACGACGTCCGCCCCTACGAGAACAACCCTCGTCTGAATGATGATGCGGTCGATGCCGTGGCCAAGTCGCTGGCCGAGTTCGGCTGGCGACAGCCGATCGTGGTCGACGGCGATGGCGTCATCATCGTCGGCCACACCCGCTGGAAGGCGGCGAAGAAGCTGGGGCTGCAAGAGGTGCCCGTCCACGTGGCCACAGACCTGCCCCCGGAAAAGGTGCGGGCCTACCGGATCGCGGACAACCAGACGGCGACGCTGTCGGAGTGGGACTATGACCTGCTGCCACTGGAACTGACGGCGCTGCAGGATGCGGACTACGACCTGGAGATGCTGGGATTCGGTGAGGAGGCGCTCAAATCGATTCTCGCTCCCACCGGCACGCAGGGCCTGACCGATCCCGACGAGGTGCCCGAACCGCCGGATGATCCGATCACCCAGCGCGGCGACATCTGGGTGTTGGGCGACCACCGGCTCATGTGCGGCGACAGCGGCAGCGTGGCCGACCTGGACCGGCTGCTGGCTTCGGGCGATGTTTCGAGGATCGACCTGGTGAATATGGACCCGCCTTACAACGTGAAGGTCGAGCCGCGCAGCAACAACGCCATCGCGGCCGGCATCACCTCGTTCTCACGGCGCGAAGACCTGCAGTGTGAGCGGTCGACCAGCGAGCGCGGCGCAAAGGACCGGGCCCGCCTGGCCGCCAAGGAGGCGAGGAAGGTCGACTATCGCGGCGAGGACGGGCATCGCGGCGGCCGGAAGAACGCCGAGGCGTCTTCGGGAATGTCACGCAACAAGAAGGGTCTGCTTCATCATCAGAGCTTTGATGTGGCCCGGCTGGGCGAACGTAAAGCCACGCACAAGCAGATGCGAGCCAAGGACCGCCCGCTGGAGAATGATTTTGTCACGGACGAGGCATTCGACGAGATGCTGCTGGCCTGGTTCGGCAACGCCTCGCGTGCGCTCAAGCTCGGCGGATCGTTCTACATCTGGGGCGGGTACGCGAACCTGGGCAACTACCCCGGCCCGCTCAAGGCCTGCGGGCTCTATTTCAGCCAGGGCATCGTCTGGGACAAGCAGCATCCGGTGCTGACCCGCAAGGATTTTATGGGGGCGTTTGAGATCTGCTTCTACGGCTGGAAGGAAGGGGCGGGCCACCACTTCTACGGGCCGAACAACGCCACCGACCTGTGGCACATCAAGAAGGTCAACCCGCAGAGCATGGTCCACCTGACTCAGAAGCCCGTTTAGCTGGCGGTGCGGGCCATCCAGTACTCCAGCAAGCCCGGCGAGAACGTGCTCGATCTGTTCGGCGGCTCGGGCAGCACTCTCATCGGCTGCG
>JAFIFY010000081.1 GCA_020831765.1 Phycisphaeraceae bacterium
GGCTGACTGCGTCCAATCCGCGAGCCAGCTCAGCCCATCCCAGGAACCATCGACCAGCGGCCGTCCCACAAGACCGAACTGCGCAGACTCCCACTCCGGCGAATCGCCCGAGCCACCGAGCCAGTAGCTCCAGAAACCATCAAGCCAACCCTCGGCCCAGTGATCGCCAGGATTGACCGACGCGCGGCCATCATCGGGATCACTTGAAACCGCGATCCCATCCACGAAGGTCAGCCCCGGCTCCACCGCGAAGTCACCACCGCCGGAGAGTTCATAGCCAAGCCCCAGCACCACGCGCCCCCAATCGAACTCACCCATGTGCAGATATAGATTCGGGTCAGCGCCGGCGACCGCCTCGAGCATCCCATCCACCGTCGCCTCGCCATCCCACCGATAACCCCACAAGAGCGACCGAGGCTCGGGCCCATCCTTCCAGTCGATGACCAGGCCCGCCTGGTTCGATCCACTGCCGACCCAGAAAACCACATCATCGAACGATGGGTCGGCCACCGCCTGGCCGGTGAGCAAACCGACTCCCGCCGCCAGCACGACGCCGCCCGGCAAGCCTCCACGAAACCATTCCGTCCTTTGATTCAACATGATCCATACTCCTGCCCCGATTCGCGCGGGGCACCCCTGCCAATGCGAAAACAAACCACCGGCATGGGATGGTTCACCGTCAAGTCGGCCGTCTCAGGGGATGAAGACAGAGCAACCCTCGATGTCCCATGCGCGGGGAACAACAGGGGTCGTCGGATCGGAACAACTGAAGGGGAAACGAATCCGCCCCATCACAGAACTGAAGGGGGCAGGACGAATGACCCATCGGTCCCGATCGCGAGGACCCGATCAAAAGTGACGGGCAGGTCTTCCGGCTTCCGAGCCATTCCGCCGACCTTCCCGATGATGGCTCATGCCCATCATCAGTGGCCATCGTGGGGCGGAACGTTGCTCGACCCTGTGTCGAGCACCCGTTACGGCGGCGCGTCCGCGGTGGAATTGCCTCAAAGGCGACATTGGGCCCTCGAAGCGCACCACACTTCCCTTTTCATCCCATCCAGCCACACTCCTTGGCCGAATGGAACACCTGTCACACCTGTTCAGGCTAGCCGATCGAATCGCCAAGGGCAAATCGCCGCCGCGCCCGGAAGCGACCCGAATACCTGGGCTCAGGCTTCGCCCGTGGGGCCGATAATCCTCCCTCCCCTGGCACAAGCGTGGATCAGCCCCGCCGCGCATCGGGCCGATATGCTTGTACGGCGATTGTGACCGAGTCCGCCGCAACCCGCCACGCCGCCATCCGGATATTCCGCTTCATGCCCGAACTGACCGTTGCCATCTGCACTTACCGTCGGCATGACATGCTGGCCATCACCCTGGCCAGCCTTGCCGACTGTGAGCCCATCGATCAGGCGTGGGAACTTCTGGTCATCGATAACGGCTGCCAGGACACCATCCGGCAACTGGTCGAGGGCTTTGCCGGTCGTCTACCTGTTCGCTATCTGCCTGAGCCCAACCTCGGGGCAAGCCATGCCCGCAATCGCGCCACCCGCGAGGCCGGCGCCCCGATCATCCTGTTCACCGACGATGATGTCACCTTCGATCCGCAATGGCTGGTTCGCATGAGCCGAAGCATCCGCGAGCGACCCGATTGCGCCTTCTGGGGCGGTCGCGTCGAGCCGGTCTGGCCGGTGGCGCAACCCGTATGGTTCGATGATGCCCTCTGCCCCATGCTCGGGGATGCCATCGTTCAGTATCGGCGTGGCGAACAACCCCGCGCGTGGAACCCGGAGAACGACCCGCCCTTCTATACCGCCAATCTCGCCCTGAGAACCAGCGCCATCGCCGAGGCCGGATACTTCGATACCCAGGTCGGTCATCGCGGCGGCAAACGCATGGGCATGGAAGACAGCCTCATGGTCAAAGCCATCAGCGCTTCGGGCGGCAAGGGCTGGTATGCCGCCGATGCGGTCGTTCATCATCCCGTGCCCGATGATCGCATCCGGCGCGGCTACATGCTCGGTTTCGCCCGCAGACAGGCGTGGCTATCGGCCAGGATCGTCGCCCAGACGAGGCCGGGCGGCCGGCCACCCCGATGGTTCTTCCGCGCAGCGGCGCAGCGCCTGTTTCAGGGCGCGGCGGGGTGCGCGGCGGGAACACTCAAGCCCTCCGCTCCGCATCGATTCGCCGGACTCTTTCAACTCTGGTACGGGCTGTGGCAGATGCTCTGGGCGCTTGATCGCACGATCCGGCCCCGACAGGCGTGAACATACGCCGCACTTCAGCCGTTCCGATGGATGCCAGACGGGACTTCGAGGGTCGAATCATCGATCACGCTGTTCGGTGGACTCGTCCTCTGCCGCATCCTGATCGTTCAATTCGATCCGTTCCCCCCAGAAGAGCGGCAGCGTCAGTTCAACCTGCTCATCGGGCAGTGAGCCGGTCTCCACCGTCCCGAACCGCCCCTCGAAGCGGTTCCACGAAGAAAGCCGGAGCTTCACTTCCTGATCGGCGCGCCAGGTAGCCGGTGGCAGATGCCGCCGGTCCCGCATGGCAAGCACACGCACCACGGCCTGGCCATCCCCAAGAACATTTCCCGCATCATCCTTCAAGTCCTTGAGATGGACGGTACGCACATAGTCGGTATAGACCGCGGTTCGCGGATCGTCCGGGGGCGCGGCCATTGACGCGATGCGGCCGGTGGCCGGTAGCCGGTGCAGATCGACCTGCGCCAGCGCCGGTCGATCGGGCAGGTCCAGCTTCACCCAGCGCCCGCGCTCGAGGTGTCGGCCGACAAAGGTCCACACCACCACCCTGCGCCCCTCAAGAAAGCGACCCTCGCGATGTCGCCGCGCCAGCTCCACCGGGAGGTCCGGGCCCAAGCCTTCGCGGCAGATGAAGCTCACCGGCATGTTCAATCGGTGGGCCACATGGGCGCTCAAATGCCCGCCCAGGTGCATGTTGTACATCGAGAAGCTGTCGCCGGTGATGATGACCGGCGAGCGGGGCACGTCGGAATACTGCCGATCCGAATCGACCTGGAGCACGCGGAGGATGTGGTCGGCCTTGGCCCCGTCCGTGCGCTCGTGCGGCTCGAGCCGATAGCGAGCCGGGCCGCGTGCCTCCTGGGCGAAGTCGTATCGCGCCAGGCGCTGGGCGATCTGATCCGCCGCCAGCCGAGCCCCGGTGTTAAGCCAATGGCTGTCCCGGTCGTAGTAAAGATCGGTATCCGGATCGGCGGCGCGAAACCGGGCGTAGAGCGTGTAAAGATCGATCACTTCCACATCACGCGTTGTCAGTTCATGCATCAATCGGCGCATCTGGATCGTCACCGGCATTTCCGGCATCGGCTCCCTGACCAGATAATCCGGATACACCGCGACCTTGTCCGGCACGAACATGACGATCAGGTCGATGCCCCGCGCTCGAAGCTGCCGATCGAGATGCACGATCGCCTCGGCGGGGTCAACGCTCTCATTGCCGCCCCGGACCCGATCACGACGAAGCAACTGAACCGCCGCGCCCTGGAACCGGAAATCACGATGGGTCGTCCACGGCCACCTGCCACTGGTCGCCACGCTGAGTTGATCGCGGAATGTCTCAAGGCTCGCCGCCCAGGATTCCCAACTGCCACCGGCACGTTCCAGTTCGGTTTCGATCTGTGTCCGCAGCGTCGCGATCGCATCGGCGCGCTCGATCGACTTGGGCTTTGACGTCTCCGCTCCAGCCGCGCCCCCATCACCGGCCGAGGCCAGACCGGCCGCGCCTCCCCATGTCATTGGGAGCAAAACGCCAACCACAATCGCAAGAAAGCGCCACCTCGAAACAGCCAGAATGTGCCTGCGTCCATGACGATCGGTGTGCTTGGAATTCATGTTTCGATCAACGCCCACAAGCCTGGTGATATTGCCCAGTCGCGAGTGACCGATGCCACGCCGATTGTTCAGCTTGACTCCCTCGGGCCTGATCGGTCGCTACGCCACATCGATCAGTTCAATGTCTTTGCGCTCGTCCGGAGTGTTCGTGTGGAAGTGAACATTGCAGATATTCAGATTGCGGATGTGCCGGGCGTAAAGGCCGTACGCCGGCACCGTGCCGCCCAGGCAAGTGTACTCGGGCCAGTGACCCGCCATCACGTCCGGGGTCAGTTCGTTGAGCGTCCGGTTGGCGTCTTCGGCCGTCCCTCCGCCGCGGGTTATCATGGTGATATCGCTGAGCGTGATGTTCTCGATCGGGTGACCGGGCATGCCGGTGAAAATGAAGGCCGCGTCCCTGCCGCACTCGACCGCATCGACCAGGATGTTGCTGAAGTGCATGTCGCCCATCGCCCGCATCGGCGCAAGCGCTTCAGGCGCATCGTCGCAAGCGCGTTGCTGGCAGAACGTGGCGAACACCGGCCGGGGCACATTGACCATCACCAGATTGGCGAAGACCATTCGCCGCAAGATGGCGCCCTCGCACATCTGGATCTTCAAGCCAGCGTCCTGAATGTCGCGAAACACGCAATTGCTTATGGTCACGTTCGCGAAATCGCCGCGTGAGAGCAGCCCGATCCGCACGCCCGCCCATTTGCTGGTGAACGTGCAATTGCTGATGACCACATCGCGACACGGACGATCGACGCGGGAGGTTTGAAGGCAGATCGAGTCATCGCTGGTATCGAATGAGCAGTTCGTCACCCGCACATCGGTGCAGCCGTCAAAGTCCAGCCCATCGCCGTTATCGTTGCACCGGCTGTGGATTCGAACGTTGTCAACGGCAATCTCCGAACAATACAGCCACGCCGAGGTCCATGAGGCCGGGTTAACGAGCGTGATGTCGTGCATCCGGATGTTCGAGCATTGCACGAAGCGGATGAGCATCGGTCGGTTTCGCTTCGGGTCGTCGGCGTTGGGGAAGTGTGCTCCATGGCCCTGACCATCGATCATGCCGCTTCCGACGATGCCGATGCCTCTGGCGTCGCGGGCGAAGATGAGGCAGCGGTCCATGTGCGGCTCGCCGCGGTACATCTGCTTATGCGTGTCGGTGGCGTAGTCGGCGATATCGCGGCTACCCAGCAGCGCTGCGCCCGCCTCGATCTTCAGGATCACGGAACTCTTCAGGTGGATCGTGCCAATCACGTAGCGGCCCTGCGCCACGACCACCGTTCCGCCGCCTTCGGCGTGGCAGGTGTCGATGGCGGCCTGCACCGACCGCGTGTTGAGGGTCTGGCCGTCGCCGACGGCCCCATGGGTACGAATGTCATATTCCATCATTCTGGTCACTCCGATCCTGGGCAGGGCTGATGTGGCGACTCCCGGCGGGCCATTTAATGTCACTAGCCGTACGATGAAGCCGCCAAAATGTCGAGGGCATCATCACCTGACATTCGAGCTCTCCGGTTCCCGCTCCGGCCGTTATCGGGGACAACCCGTTGCTGCTACGTCCCTCGCTCTGGCTTTGCGGGCACGGTAACTACCGCTCGGCTATCTTCTGCCAGTCGCCCCCGAACTCGGCGAGGGCCTCACCCACCAGTGGCTGATCGAGAAACGTGTCCACATCCTTGCCCCAGACGAAGAAGGACTTCACACCCGCGGTGGCGTACTCGGGTAGTTCGGTCACGTCGTAAACGCCCGTGCAGATGGTCACGTCGGGTGCCTGGCGGTCGATGATCTGCTGCATCTGGATCACTTCGCCACGCTTGGAGGTCAAGCCGCGCTTCTGAAGCATGCCGCCGTAGGGGGCGATGCGTGTGGCACCCGCCGCGAGGGCGAAGCACAGCCAGGCGGCGGTGGGCACGCAGGTGGCCATGACATCCAGGCCCTGCGCCGCCAGACGTGAGACGACGCCGAAGCCGGCGAGGGTGGCCGGCACCTTGATGCGCATCTTTGCCGGATCGATCGCGAGCATGCGCTGGGCTTCAGCGGTCATGGTGTTCAGGTCCGCATCACGAAGCTGGTACCACGCCGCAGGCGCCAGCTCGCACAGGGCCTTGAACAGGTCCTCGGGCCTGCGATCGGCCTGGGCGACCACGCGAGGGTTGGTGATTACGCCCGCGAAGATGCCCAAGCCCATCATGCGTTCGATCTGCCGCAGGTCGCTGCTGGCCAGCCAGAGTTCCATAGGGTGCATCCTTGAGAGGCAGGTAAAGTCAGTTCAGCTTGCCGCGCTGGTGTCGCGCTCAAAGCGGATCCAGCGGGCGGAACGTTCGGGCAGCTCCACGGCAGTCGTCGGGCCCAGCGGCAGCGGCTCCTGTGTGATCGCATCGACCGCCGAGGCATAGTCCGCATCAAAAACCGAGAGGATCGCCGTCTTCGTCGGGCCATCGTTGACCAGAAAATAGTGGTCGGCCACCTCAAACCGGCGCCGCCAGGCCAGCGGAGTGCTGCACCGCCAGGCAGGCCGCTGGCCGGCATGCAGAAGTTCCGCGAGCAGACGCTCGGCGGGGGTATTGCCGGGTTTGAGGCAAATTCTCGATAGATCGCAGCCGACGAGCACCGCGGAGCCAGCGCCGTGGGCCTTTTCCACGATAGCTGGACTGCCATCATCAAAGTGGGAGATCACCCGACCGCCAGAGACCGTAAGGTCGGCAAAGAAGCCGCTGATCTCGACCTCACCGAGCCGGCGCGGCTGAGTTCGGGCATCGTGGATCGCGGCGATCCAGGCGCCCAAGAGTTGTGCGGCCGGCGTGTCGGGACCGGCGTGACGCAGCTTTCCCCACGGGTCATTGAAGGCGAAGGGAACGTCAGCGATCAGGCGGCCACCGGCCTCGACGAAAGCGAGCAGGCGGCCGAGCGTCTGGTCATCCACACTGCGCAGGTGCGGCGCGTAGATGGCGCGATAGCGTGTCAGCGAGGCGTCGGCGAGTTCGCGCGTGTCCACGTAATGGAACGTGAGTCTCGCGTTGATAAGCGCGCGGCCGGCCCCAATGCGGCTGCGCACCGCCTGGAGTGGCGTTCCGCTTGAGTGAGGGCGATAGCCGGTCAAATCATGACGCTCGGGTTCGAGGCAGAGGACCGCATCGGTGTCCCAGCTCGTCAGCACGGCGACGTCGGCCTGGTCGTCCGATTCCCACAGTTCGTGGTTCCAGCGAGCCATGGCGCGGGCGATGGCCCCGGCTTCTTGTGCCCAGGGCGTGAGTTCGCCGGCGAGGTCGATCATGCCGTACTCGCCGCCCTCCCAGCCGCCCGGGCGCGGGTTCCACGTCCAGTAGGCAACATTGAAATTGCCGGCCGCGAGATAGAGCAACGTCAGCCGGCGCATCAGCCCGGGCGTCATCGCGTTGCCAAAGCCCCCGGAGTACTGCACCGGGCCGCCAGTGGTTTCGTAGCAGCTTGTCCAGCCGGACTTGTCGGCGTCGCGCGTCAGCCGCGCCTGGAGGTAGACCGGTCGATCCACCTCCCCATCGACCAGCTCAAAGTGCCAACTCAGGTGGATGCTGGTGGTGAACAGGTCACCGAGTTTCGCCCAGCGCGGGATGTCCCACCGCAAAAGCGGCTGATTGGCGAAGAGTTGGTGGGCGCCGATGGCGATCGGATGGTCGGGGTCGATCGAGCGGATGAGGTCCAATAGTGGCCGGGCACGGCTGAAGGAGTGATCCGTGGCAAAGGCGATGAAATCGCGCGCTGCGCCGTAATTGATCATCGCGCGATGCACGCCGCTGATCTTCTCCTGGGCGTACAGTCCGGCCAGTGCCCGCCACGCCTCATCGAACGAGGGCACGATC
>JAFIFY010000082.1 GCA_020831765.1 Phycisphaeraceae bacterium
GCGTCTTCGCGACCCGCGTGCTTCACGTTCACGCTGCGCCTATCTTGCTCTCAACGGCGAACCAACGGCCAAAGTAAGAACCACCAAAACGAACCAAGCCAAACAGAAACCTTACATTGAAATCCATTCCGGACACTATTGCGACTGGGGGCGGGGGCGAGTCCGGGGCACAGTCCGGGGGGCAGTCCGGGGGCGAGTCCGGGGGTGGGACGAGTCCGGCGTTGGGAATGGCGGTTCCGGACACCCGTCACACCGATGCGCTGTGGCCTTGGGCTGATGGCGGTTGTGCCGCCCCCCCGCACGCCCTCAGTGAAACCGGCTACCCCCGGAAATTCCCCGGAAAACCCCTGGAAAACCCCCGGAAAACCCCGAAATCCCTCCCCGGAAGCTCCCGGAAGTATCCCTGAAAATGTCCGGTAAGTCCCGCGGCGCTGGGGCGTGATGGGGAACTTGGCGGAGCGTCCGGGCGTAGATTCTTGCATCCGGGGGCTGGATTGCCGATGATGGGTTTTGAGGAACTGAAGTTCACCTGACTGACGGGGCCGCCAGGGCGCGGGTCTCATGCGGGTTGATGAGGAATGCTTCGATGATTTTGAGACACCATGACCTGATCGTCCGACCCGGTCGCACGCCCGCTTTCGTGGCGGTGGTGGTCGGGGTGATCATGCTCGTTACCGGCGCTGGATGCATGGGGCACCGTGACCGGAGCACGTTCACCAGCCTTCCCCATCGACCGGTGACGCTTCAGGTCGTGGAGGCGTACACCGACGACGTGCTCTGGGAGTATCGCATCCCCGTCGGCCACCAGCTTCGCGTGACGATGACGCGGCGGGGTCAGGACGAAACCGGGTTCACCAAGATGCACCTCATCCCCGCCGATCGGATTTCCTGGCGACTGACGACCGCCGGCCGGTTCACCACGATCTCGCCGCTTGATCAGGGCGAGCATGAACTGCCCGGCACGTCGGTGCGACTGGTGACCTCGGTTCGCCAGACACCGGAGTTCGCTCCGGATCGTGTACCGATGGCATTCCACGATGCCACCCCCGAGCATATCGAAGGCCGAACCCGGCCCGTCGGACGACCCACCGATCCCGATGCCGCCGAGACACCCCGACCGGTCATTCGCGATCGGCCCACCGAGCCCATGCCCGAAGAGCCGAGGCCGGACGTCGATCCGGAACTGCTTCAGCCCGAAGAGATGCAACCACGGATTCCCGAGAATGGCGTCGAGCAGCCCGAGCCCGAGGAGCGGGGCGAAGGTCTGCCGCCGCTGGAACTGGATTGAGCCGCTGGGCAGCTCGTGCGCGGGCATGGCCGACAGCGGACGGCGTTTATGGATGATTTAGGCGAATGGAGTCGCCATGAGTTGGTTCAGTTCAAAACCCCGGAAAACCTTCCCCAAGACGCGATCCCGATCGTCTCCGTCCCGCCGCTCGTCCGGCTCACGCCGAACCGGGCCTGATTTGCCATGGCGGGCCGTCGGCAAGTGGAGCGTTCTGCTCAGCCTGCTCCTGGGCACGCTGTGGCTGACCGGCTGGGGTGCCGGCCGCGTCTCGGCCTGGATGCAGGGCCATGTGAGGGAATTGGCCGCGCATAAGCCCGAGGCTGAACATGTGAAACTTCTGAATTGCCCGCTGGCATTGGAACATCCGGTGCGGGCGAGGCTGAAACACCTGGCGGCGATCGCCCTGAATTCCGATCCGCTCGATGGGGCCAATCTTGGCGCTGTGGCCGAGGTGGTGGAGGTTGATCCGTGGATCGAACGCGTGAATTCGGTGCGGCGGGTTCATGGCCGGGTGTTGATCGAGGCCGAGTACAGGCTCCCATTTGCCTGGGTCAAGGACCAGCGCGGGGGTATTTCCATGGTCGATCGCGTCGGTCATGTTCTCTGGCGGCACGATGATCCGGACCGTGTCGAGCGCTTGCGCGCCAGCCGGCCTGAACTGGGCGTGATCACCGGTGAGTTGACCTCGCCGCCCGAAGAGGGCGCGCAATGGGGTTCCGACCGCCTGGGCGACGCCCTTGAACTTCTGGCCTATCTGGCCGATTGGGAGCATTTCGAGAAAATCCGGGCCGTGGATATCCGGGGTGATCATCCATCCACACGGCGGTTGCGCATGGAGCTGCTCATGGCCGGCGGTGGTGGGATCGTCTGGGGCTCAGCCCCGGGCAGGGAGATTCCCATGGAGGTGCCCGCGGCGCAAAAGCTCCGGCGCATCAGCGATCTTGAAGGACGGAACACGGACCTGATCTTCCGCGATGGAAGCCGCTGGGCGGTGGACCTGCACGCGGCGATCCAGAAGCTGCCCCCGAGACGATGAATGGATTCGATCCGCGGTGCCCATCGTTCATTCGTTGCGAATCGCCCGCGGGGTCGGGATTCAGGGCGGACTCAGGTCACGGTCGCCTTCTTGACAATGCCGTATTCGGTCCATGTTCGACCTGAACTTGCCGTATGGTTTCGGATTTCGCGATTTCTTCTCAAGGCATCGTCTCGAATGTATCCCCGGGCATGTTCGAGATGCACACAGATCGCTCGATAGCGAATCTGCCGTCCCTTCATGCCAAGATTGACCAGCCGCTCGCCCAGTTCGCGGTCTTCGCCACCGTATTCCATCCGCTCATCAAAACCGTTGATGCGCAGCAACTCGCTTCGCCACGTTGAGCTGTTCATGCCGTTCCAGCTTGTGCGGGTCGGGGTCAGCGCATTGAGCAGACCGGTCAGCCATGGGCTTCGGGCCAGCTTGGAAAGTTTGAGCGATCGGGGCTGGCCCTGGCGGATCAGCCAGCGCGCATCGAAT
The DNA here is from genome assembly GCA_020831765.1 of Phycisphaeraceae bacterium. Classification (GTDB taxonomy): domain Bacteria; phylum Planctomycetota; class Phycisphaerae; order Phycisphaerales; family Phycisphaeraceae; genus JAFIFY01. Next base: position 2,805 of record JAFIFY010000082.1, read on the forward strand.
GCCCGGCCGTTGACGATATCCGCTTCGGAAATGACCGCCGACACCGAGTCGGAGAGCTTCACATAACCGCCCGATAGATAGACGCCCGGCGCGGCGAGTCGGCGGTGCCGGAAGACGAAGTCCGAACGGGGGATGCAGTCGCCATCGGAGAAGATCAAGTAATCGGCCTCCGCCGCTTCGATGGCCCGGTTGAGGATCGTACACTTGCGAAAGCCGCGGTCCTCATGCCAAACGTGCTCGATGGCCAGGCGGCCGCGCTTCACAAACTGTTCGATGACCTGCCGCGTCGGATTCGCCGAGCCATCATCGGCGATGTACAGGACGAAATCACGATCGGTCTGGCATTCATAGCCAAACAGGACTTTCTCAAGCCAGGCCGGCGCGTTATAGGTGCTCAGGATGACTCCAATCCGGTCTGTGGCCATATTGCGAGAAGGTTCCTGTCGAGGGGCTGATGGGTAACTGGAGCGTACCGAGGCCGGGAGCTGTCCCAGTGCGGCCCGATTCCAAGGCATAAGGCGATTCCGTGGCGATCGGGTCTCCTGGCGCTTCTGAGGCCGTCAGCGCTTTCCGGGGCCGCCCAACTCCCCGGCGGTGGTACAGGGGCGCTTGTCCATTGAACCTTGGAAGACTATCACGAACGCCAGTCGCCGGGACACCCGGTATGACCGGGACGGCCCGCCGGCGGCCAGGTCCAGACGACCGGTCGCCCAAGTGCTTACAATGTCCGTCACGCTGCGACCGGAGGCGGTCACCTCCGATGTTCAGCCATCCACCCCGGCCCCCGGACCCCGGCCCCCGGCCCCGGCCCCCGGACCGGGAAGTTGGCCCGCTCGGCGTGGCGCGGGACGGCCAGCCCCCAGAAACTCCGGAAGGACCCAAGCTTGCCCGGCCGACACGGAAAACCCAGAGCATCCGAACTGGAAGACATTCCGCGCAGGATGGCCGAGGAAACCAGCGCGTTTCTGACCTGGGCCCTGAGCGGTTCGCATGACATGCCGCGGATTCCAAGACGCAGGGTCGATGAGGGTGGATTCGGATCAATGCTGAAGATGCCCGGAGCGCGGCGGCTGGTTTATCGATGGTGGCTGCGAGTTCTGGGCGATAACGGAGACTGAGGAAGACCGCCCGCAATGGCGAGGCGGGACAAGCTGGAGCAAGACCCCATGGCGGAAATGGTTAAAGCCAAACTCTGGAACGGTTATCTGATCCGCATGCTGCTGCTGGCGGGCATGACCACGGCGTTCAGTGGCTGGTTCCTTTACGACGGTTTCGTGGGCTACCCCGGTAAGCAGCGGATTTTCCAGGCTTTTGAGGAGTATCAGCGCGAAGGTGATGTCGATGGCGTCACGGCGGTACAGCGATGGAACCGGGATCGTCAGGACCGGACCTCGGAGATATACGGCTTTCCTCGCTCGCCCGAGGGCCAGAACCCGGCCTCGAAGGTCGACGATAAGGACATCCTCACCCAGAAGCTGATCGGATTCGGGCTGCTGCCGTTCGCCTTGGCATCCATCGCCTGGGTCGTGGTGCATCTGGGCCGATGGGTGGGTTTGACCGACGATGCACTGATGATCAGTTCCGGCCAGAAGGCCCCGATCAACGCCATCAGGAAGTTGGACAAGACCCGGTGGTTCAAGAAGGGCATCGCGGTGGTCACCTATATGGACCCCGAACAGCAGATCGAGCAGCAGATCACCCTCGACGACTGGAAGTACGATCGCTACACCACCCGGGCCATCCTCAAAGCCATCGAAGACCAGCTTAGCGACGAGCAGATCATCGGTGAACGTGAGCCGGAGGCCACGGACCCCGATGACGGCGATGCGGCGACCTTGGACGAAGCGAAATCGGGCGATGCGGTATCGTCGTCCCCGGAGCCGACGGCCGGTAATGCTCCCGATGCGTCCGACACGTCGGCGCCGGGCGATGAAGAGACGCGGCCATCGGATAAAGCCTGATCGATCACCCCTCGATTCGACGGCGACGGGCTGAGAACCCCGGCTTCGACCCCCCGGCACCAGGACCCTTGGCATGTATGTTTTTCCCGCGGTGGACCTGCGAGGCGGCAAAGTTGTTCGTCTGCGGCAGGGTGACTATGACCGGCAGACCACGTACGCCGATGACCCGGTCGAACAGGCCCTGCTGTTCGAATCGCAAGGCGCAAGCCATCTGCACGTCGTGGACCTTGACGGTGCCCGCACCGGGGTGATGGGCCACCTGCCACAGATCGAGGCGATCTGTAAGCGAACATCACTGTCGGTTCAGGTCGGCGGCGGGGTGCGCGGCGAGGGCACCATTGCCACATTGCTGGGGCTGGGTGTTGAGCGGGTCATCCTCGGAACCGCGGCACTCAAGCGCTGGTCGTGGTTCGAAGCGCTGATGGGCAATCCGGCGTATCGCGGCCGACTGATTCTCGGTCTGGATGGTCGACAGAACCGCGTTGCGATTCAGGGTTGGGAACAGACCATCGAGAAGACGATTCAGGAACTGGCCCGCGAGGTCAGCACATGGCCGCTGGCGGCGCTGGTGGTGACCGACATCGCCGTGGACGGCACGCTGGAAGGGCCGAACATCGAGTTGTACCGGGAGTTGATCGATGCCACCGACACGCCGATCATCGCCAGTGGCGGCGTGGGCAACGCCGAACACCTTCGCGCTCTCAAGCCCTTGAAGCTGGCCGGTGTCATCGTCGGCCGGGCTCTGTACGACGGCACCGTCACGCTGCCTGAAGCACTGGCCATCATCGAGGGGCGCGATCAGCACCCGGCGCGGTAGCCGGCTCCGGGCCGAGCGTCCGGTCGCCCCCTGAAGACGCGCAACCCCATCCAGCCAAATCGCGGCACGTGTCCACCCGCCCTCGGTGGCCGACGGCACCATCGGCGGTCGGTATCGCCGCTGGCCGCTAAGATTCCCTTCCGGACCGACCCTGCTCTCATGAGAATCACGCATCATGCCCCTGACCAAAGAAAAAGTTCTCGCCCAGCTACGAAACGTCAACGACCCCGAGCTCCAGCGTGACATCGTCACGCTCGGCCAGGTCCGCAATGTCGCGGCCTGTGATGGCTATGTCTCGGTGAGGCTCGACCCCCAGAACGCCGCGCCTCCGATCCGGCGACATCTGACCAGCGCGGTCGAGCGGGCGGTTCGCGAGCTTGGCGATGAGGTCAAGCAGGTGACCGTCGAATTTGTGGGCGACCCACAGGCTCAATCGGCCGCGACCCCGTCCCATGGCGATGGCAAGCGCTCATCGCCCACCGGGGCCGGGGCCACGACCGGCGGCTCAGCGACTTCCGGTGGGGGAGACGCTTCCGGGGGCGCTTCCGGGGGCGGTTCCGGGGGCGGGGCCGGGGGTGGGGATGGGTTGCCGGGGGTGTCGCGGATCATTGCGGTGGGGGCGGGCAAGGGGGGTGTGGGCAAGAGCACGATCGCGGTGAATCTGGCGGTGGGTCTTGCAAGGGCTGGCCGTCGGGTGGGCATTCTGGACGGCGATATTTATGGCCCCTCGCTGCCCACGCTGCTGGGGCTTGATTCGCTCAGCGCTTCGGTCACATCGGGCAATCAGATCGTTCCCTTTGAGGTTCACGGGGTCAAAGCCATCACGCTGGGCAAGCTGGTCGAGGCCGAGAAGCCATTGATCTGGCGTGGCCCGATGGCACATGGCGCGTTCCGGCAACTGGCGATGCAGGCCGATTGGGGCGAGTTGGATTACCTGATCATTGATCTGCCTCCGGGCACGGGCGATGTTCCTCTGACCATGAGCCAGTTGCTGTCGCTGACCGGCGCGGTGGTGGTCTGCACGCCGCAGAAGGTGGCCCAGGACGATGCCCGCCGCGCGGTCCGCATGTTCGCCCAGCTTCAGATTCCCGTGCTCGGTGTGGTCGAGAACATGAGCTACTTCATCGCCGATGACGGCAAGACCTATGACATTTTCGGGCGGGGCGGCGCCAAGGTCATGGCCTCGGAGATGGGCGTGCCGTTTCTGGGTGAAGTACCGATCAACATGCGTCTGCGCGCCAACAGCGATTCAGGCCGGCCCTCGGCCAATTTCGATGACGACGCCCAGCTTGGCGCTCAACTTCAGGCCGTGGTCGAAGCGCTTGAGGGCCAGGTGGCCGAAGCCGGAACCTCGGCAAGCCGGCCGACCCTGACGATCCAGTAGCGCGGCGGTCGATAAAGCACCGGGTCCGATCGCGATCCGGCCTGCAATTCCCGCCCGGGGATGCCCGCTTGCCTCCCGTGGCCTATCATCGGTGCGACTGACTGGTCAGTCAGTGATATCCCCGGATGTCCAGTGTCCTTGCGCGGTAACCGCATGCCCCCGACCGATACGAAAGTTCGCATTCTCGCCTCGGCCACCGAGCTCCTGGCGCGAAGACCGCTTCACGATGTCACCCTCGACCAGGTCGCCCAGGCGGCCGGTGTCGGCAAGGGAACGATCTACCTGCACTTTGATGACAAGGATGACCTGCTGTTCCAGACCTTCACCCAGGGGTTCGATGATCTGTGCGAGCAGGTCGGCGCGATCGCCCGGTCCGGCGTGGCCTGCGGCCAGGCGCTGGAAGAGGTATGTCGCCAGGTGAGCGGTCACTTCCGCCGGAGGCGCAGGCTCTTGGCGATGACCGGCGCCGAGGATGCATCGATGCGTTGGCAGGCGCCCAAGATGCAGTCGCGCTGGCGCATGATGCGTAAGCAACTCGTGGACGCGGTGGCCCAGGTGCTGAGCCGGGGCATGGGACAGGGTGAGATTCGCGATGACCTGCCGGCCGAAGTTCTGGCCAATATTCTCCTGGGCATGATTCGAAGCTGGCACCGCGATCTTGACCCCGATACCCCGATCCGAAAAAACCTGGCGGCGCTGGTGGATGTGTTCCGCCGGGGCGCAGCCCGCGCTCCGGCGACGGATGCGCCCCTCGCCGCCGAGCCCGTGAGGACCTCGCCATGTCCGTAAACGCTTCCAACCGTCGAAGGCTGATCGTCGTGGGCGTGCTGGCCGTCTTGATCATCGCCGGTCTGGCCGTACTGATCGCGATGCGCCTGGCAAGGGCTGACACCGAGGCTCCGCAGGCAAGACGAACGATGCCGGTGGCCGTTGCCGTGCATCCGATCGAGCGGGGCAGCATTGTCGAGCATCGAACCTTCAGCGGTACGCTCAACCCCAATTCAATGGTCACCATCTCGGCGCGGATCAGTGGAAGGGTGGAGGCGATCCATACCGATGTCGGTCACCCGGTCGAACGTGATGAACTGGTCATCAATCTCGACGACGATGAATACGCCCATGCGGTGACCGAGGCAAGCGCCGAGAGGACGGTCGCCGAGGCCGAACAGAGGCGCGCCCAGCAGGCGCGCGATATCGCCGAGCGCGAGTGGCGGCGAACCCGGACATTGAGGGAGCGTGGCATCGCCTCGGAATCGGATCTCGACACGGCACAGACCCAGTTCCAGGCGCGGGATGCCGAGTACCAGGTGGCCCAGGCACGGCTCGAGCGCGCCGGGGCGCTCCTGCGCACCGCCGAGATTCGCAGGAGCCGAGCGGAAATCCGCGCTCAGTGGCGTGATGATGCCGGGCCGCGGATCGTCGGTGATCGGTACGTCGAAGAGGGCGAGATCGTCTCGGGCGATCAACCCCTGCTGACGGTGCTGGACATCGACCAACTCCGGGCCATGATCTCGGTCGTGGAAACCGATTACGGTCGTCTCCGGGTCGGCCAGCCGGCCACGTTGCGCGTGGATGCGTTTCCGGGTGAGACGTTCGAGGCCCAGGTCGCCCGTCTTTGGCCGCGCTTCCGCGCTCAGACCCGGCAGGTGGAGGTTGAACTGCGTGTACCCAATGAAGATCACCGGCTGCGCCCGGGGATGTTCGCCCGGGTCACCATCGAGCTGGACCGACTGGACGATGCCACGATCGTTCCGCATACGGCGCTTGCCCGACGGGACGGACGGGACGTGGTCTTTGTCCTCGATGAATCATCGATGACGGTAAGCACCGTCGAAGTCACGCCACTGCTGCGCACCCAGCGCCGAGTGGCCATCCAGACCGACGAGCCGCTGGATGGCAGGGTGGTGACGCTTGGGCAGCAATTGCTCCGCGATGGGACCGAAGTCCGCGTCCCCGCTGATGAACGCCGGCGGCAAATTGATCAACGCGCTGATGATGCGCCGGAGGGCCGGCCGTGAAGTCATGGAGCCTTCCCAGCTTCAGCGTCCGGCGGCCGATCTTCACCACCATGGTGACGCTGATCGTCATGCTTCTGGGTGTGATCTCGTTGACACGGCTTCCCATCGATCTGCTTCCGGAGATCGAACTGCCGACGGTGACGGTATCCTCGACCTATGCCAACGCCAGCCCCGAGGAGATGGAAATCCTCGTTACCCGGCCGATTGAGCAGGCCATCTCCGCCGTGCCCGGTGTGGAGGAGATGGTCAGCACCTCGGCCGAGGGCATCAGCAATGTGACGATCCGGTTCGCCTGGGGGGAGAACCTCGATGCGGCGACCAACGATGTCCGCGATCGAGTGGACCGGGTGATGCGCAATCTCCCGGACGATGTCGATCGCCCCAACATCCGCCGGTTCGATCCCTCGAACTTCCCCATCGTCCTGCTGGGTGTCTCCAGCCCGCTGTCTCCGATCGAGCTGACACTGATCATCGAAGAGGAGATACGCAACCGCCTGGAGTCGATCAACGGGGTGGCGGTGGTCGATATCTGGGGTGGTTTCGACCGGGAGATTCAGGTCAATCTCGAACCCGAACGCATGACCGCCCTTGATCTGGATACCGAACAGGTGCTCGGGGCCATCCGCACGGCCAACCTCGATGTCCCCGTCGGCCAGATCGAGGTGGGCAACCTCGAAATCCGCCTGGATGTACCCGGCGACCTGCCCGACCTGGACACGTTGGCCGATGTGGTGGTCGATCGTCGGGATGGACAGAGCATCCGCCTCTCGCAGGTGGCGACCATCGAAGATACCCACCAGAGACTGACGCGCATCGTCCGGGTCAATGGCGAGCAGGGTGTGCGTCTGGCCATCCGCAAGCAGAGTGGCGCCAATACGGTGGCCGTGGCTCGTGATGTGATGGCCGAGGTCGAGAGGATCCGTCGCGACTATCCGCGGATTCAGATGGTTCCGGTGATCAACTCCGCCGATTACATCCAGCGATCCATCGACAACGTCGTTCGCTCGATCATGTACGGCGGCTCGCTGGCGCTTCTGATCCTGCTCCTTTTTCTGCGCAATATCCGCAGCAGCCTGGTCGTGATGATCAGCATTCCCATCTCGATCATCGCCACCTTCACACTGATCTATTTTTACGGTTTCACCCTGAACCTTATGACCCTGGGCGGCCTGGCCCTGGGCGTGGGGTTGATGGTCGATAACGCGATCGTCGTGCTGGAGAACATTTTCCGCCACCGGGATGAACTGTCCGAATCCGCCGAAGAATCAGCCGTCGCCGGAACCGGCGAAGTCACCAGCGCGATCACCGCCAGCACCATCACCACCATGGCCATCTTCCTGCCGCTGATCTTCATCGCCGGATCGGCCGGCGTCCTGTTCCGGCAACTGGCGATCATCATCGCCTTCGCCCTGGTCTGCTCGCTGGCCGCGGCGCTGACCATGGTTCCCATGCTCGCATCGAGACTCATTCTTCCCGCGACCCAGCGTGATCGGCGAAGGCCCAGGCTCGTTCGACGCATGGTCGATGGCGTGGGCAGGGGGCTGACCATCATCGAGGAGACGTATCAGACGCTGGTGCGCGGCGTGGTTCGCGTGCCGTGGCTGGTGGTCATCGGCGCGGTCGCGGTGCTGGGCGGTTCGGTCCTGCTTTCGCCCTGGATCGGGACCGAGTTCATGCCACCGACCGATGAAGGCGAGGTTCGTGTCGCCGGCGAGATGGAAGTCGGCACGCGGCTGGATGTGGTCGATCAGCAGATGCTCATCGTCGAGGAGATCGTCGAAGGCCTGGTGACCGAACGCGTGGCCATGGTCTCCAGTGTCGGACCGTCCGGTTGGCGGCCCACGGCCGGGGCCACCGGCGATCTGCGCCTCTCGCTGGTGCCCGTTCGAGATCGCGACGAATCCAACGAACAGATCGCAAGCCGCCTCCGCAGCGCCCTTGAGGGCAGCATCGAAGGCATGACCATCCGCGTGCGTTCGCCCCAGGGTCTATTCATCCTCAACCGTGTTCTTGGCGGTGATGAAGGCTTGGCGGTGGAGATTCGCGGTTTTGATTTTCAGGTGCTGGACCAGCTTGCCCGTGAAGTGATCGACGCCGTCCAGGACATTCCCGGCGTCACGGACGTACGCGCCGGCCGGGAGGCGGGTGTGCCGCTCCAACTGCTGCGCATCGATCGCGACAAGGCCGCGGACCTGGGCCTGACCGTCGAGCAGGTGGCGCGAACCCTCGAAACTTCGGTCGGAGGCTCTCGAGCCGGTGACTTCCGCGATCGGGGCAACGAGTACCGCATCCTCGTGCGCCTCCGCGATGCCGAGCAGCGATCGCTGGATGAAATCCTTGACCTGACCATGACCAATCGATCGGGCGAGCGCATCACCCTTCGCAATGTTGTTTCCGTTGAAGAAAGCCGCGGTCCGACGTTGATCGACCGTAAGAACCAGCAGCGGCTCAATACCGTCTCGATCAATACCTCCGGCCGTGATCTGGGCTCGATCGCCCGCGACATCGAAGATCGCCTGGCACGGATACCCCAACCGGCCGGATACGATCTGGTCGTCGCCGGCGATTATGAGCAGCAGCAGGAGGCCTTCGCCGAGCTGATGATCAGCCTGCTGCTCTCCATCCTCCTGGTCTACATGGTCATGGCATGCCTGTACGAATCGCTGATCGATCCGCTCGTGGTGATGTTCAGTGTGCCGATGGCGGGCATCGGTGTGATCCTGGCGCTTTTCCTGACCGGCAGTACCATGAACGTTCAATCGTTCATCGGCTGCATCATGCTCGGCGGGATCGTGGTGAACAATGCCATCCTGATCGTGGATCAGAGCACCCGGCTTCGCCGTGACGAGGGCATGAGCGTCCGTGATGCGGTCACCGAGGCCGGCCGCCGACGATTGCGACCGATCCTCATGACCACACTGACCACCATCCTCGCCCTGCTGCCGCTGGCGATGGGCATCGGAGAGGGCGCTGAGGCCCAGGCCCCGTTGGCCCGGGCGGTCATCGGCGGGCTGCTGGCCTCCACCGCCATCACCCTCCTGCTGATCCCGGCCGTCTATCGCATCTTCCACCCGGAGCGTCAGACAACATCATGAGCAGATACCGCGTCCCGAAGATGACCGTTACGGCCGCAGCGCTTCTGATCGGTGCCTGCGCGCACGATCGGTTCGACGACAGGTTCATCGACTGGCGGGAAAGGCTCAGCCGGGCCGATATGGCGCAGGTCGATGTTCAGATCGCCCAAATCGAGTATCAGCCGTCGGACGATGCGCCGCCGGACCTGCCGCGGCTCGATGCCCAGAGCGGGCCGGTCAACCTTTCGATCGAACAGGCCGTGGCCCTGGCACTAGAGCATCATCCGGGTCTGGCGGCCCAGCGGCTTGGCCCGGCGATCGCCGGAACGTTCGAGCGGATCGAGCTGGCCCGGTTCGATCCGGTCGTCTTCGCCGAGCTTGACTGGCGGCGTGAACAGCGAACCGAAACCCGCCGCGCCACCGGCGAGAACTTCGATGTCTCCAGTCAGGGTGCCGGGGCCCTGAT
>JAFIFY010000091.1 GCA_020831765.1 Phycisphaeraceae bacterium
GCTCGGTCCCTCCGACCACGTCGAGCCCCAGATTGCGCATCGCCTGCCAATCTTCTCCCGTCCACTCATCCCAGTTGAAAGCAACCAGCGCGATCCCCAGACTGACCACGATCCCAAGGGCGAATCCCATGGCCACCAACCAATACTTACGCCACTTTCCCCGCTTGGCCGTACGTGATGAATCCATCGATAAACTCCTTGAATGGTTATGGAGTCGGACCGCCGCGCGCCATTCGGCACCAAACAGCAAAATGCCACTCAAATCATATCAACGCACTTGCGCCCAATCCGTTCCCGCCCCGCCCGGCTCACACCAGCCCGCCCTACCCCCAGACCGTTATTCGCCGCTCGATCTCGCTCTCGACAAACTCCAGGCCCAGTCCCGGGCCCGTCGGCAACTCATATGCCCCATCCATCGGAATCGGCGGATTGGCCACAGCCGCATGCTGGCGACCGGGGCGCTCGTTGCTCTCCACCGGATGATGGCCATGCAGAAGCGTGGATACCAAGTGAAGGTTCGCCACCATGCCGATGAGCGGTTGGGTCTGATGCGGCACAAGGTCCACACCATAAGTCCGCGCCAGCGCTGCCATCTGCATCAGGCCGGTGAAGCCGCCGGTCTTGACGATATCCGGCTGCACGATGCCCACCCCCGCATCGATCAATCGCCCGATACCCTGGAGCGTGTATTCCTGCTCGCCCGCCGCGACGGGAATATCCAATGCCCCGGCGACCTTCTCAAAACTCTGAGTATGAAACGGCTGCACCGGCTCTTCGAACCAGACATACTCCAGTTCCTCCAGGAGCCGGCCGACTCGGATCGCGCCCTGGACCGAATATCCGTTGTTGGCATCGAAACTCAGCCCGATCGAATCACCGACGAGCTGGCGCACAGCGCGTGCCTTGGCCATGTCGCCGGGCAAGTCCACATCGCGCCGTGTCCGATCCGCATCAAAGCGAATCTTGATCAGTGACGGCTTCAGATCGAGCCATGATTCCACCGCCTTGAGCACCTCATCCACGGTGCGCACCCCATTACCCCCGATCGAGGCGTAGAACGGCAAAACCGGACGATGCGCCCCGCCCAGCAGCTTGTGGATCGGCATGCCCATCGCCTTGCCGCGAATGTCCCACAAGGCGATATCCAGCGCCGCCAGCGCCGCGGCCATCGCGCCGTCCGGCCCGAGCTTGGCCATCTTGAAAAAGAGATGATCCTGAATCACCTGCTGATCCAACGGGTCGCGGCCGATCAGCCAATCGCGGCAATCTGCGATCACCTGAAGCGATGCGTGCCCGCCGTACATCGGACTGGCCTCGCCGTACCCGGTCAACCCCGAGTCGGTTCGAATACGGACCCACGAGCTCGAACCGCCCTGGTCCCAGCGGATACTCAGCGGCTGCACCTCGATGATCTTCATGCTCTGCTCCAGGCGATGGGAGGAAGCCATCTTACGGATTTGTGGCTTTGCCGCCCCTGCCTTATCTTTCCGGTTCGCCCGGAACCCAGGAGCATGGCCGCGATGACTACGCCCGTCCAGAATTCGCCCGACCCCATCGTGGGCATCATCATGGGCAGCAAGTCCGACTGGGAGACGATGCAACGGGCCCACCAGACGCTGGAAGAGCTCGGGGTGCCGCACGAATGTCGCATCGTCTCGGCCCATCGAACGCCGCAATGGATGGATGAATATGCGCGCACCGCCGCGCAACGCGGCCTGAAGGTGATCATCGCCGGTGCCGGCGGGGCCGCGCATCTGCCGGGTATGGGCGCCGGCCAGACGAACCTTCCGGTTCTGGGGGTGCCGATTCGCAGCCGCGCCCTGAGCGGCATGGATTCACTGCTGAGCATCGTTCAGATGCCCGCCGGCGTTCCCGTCGGCACGCTGGCGATCGGCGAAGCCGGGGCGGGCAACGCGGCCCTGCTGGCCGCCCGGATTCTGGCCCTGTCCGATGCGGCACTGGCCGATCGTCTGGAAGCCTTCAGCCGCGCCCAGACCCAGCGCGTGATGAAAGAGACACTGGAATGAGCCGGCTCATTCCCCCCGGCTCGACCCTCGGCGTTCTGGGCAGCGGGCAGCTTGGCCGCATGTTCACTCTGGCCGCGCGACGCATGGGCTATCGCGTTCATGTTCTCTCGCCCGATGACGATACGCCCACCGGGCAGGTGGCCGATGTCGAGATCAAGGCGGCATATGACGATCTGGACCAGGTGGCGGATTTCGCCCGGGGGGTCCGGGTTGTGACCTTCGAATTCGAGAACGTGCCCGCTTCGACGACCGAGGCCGCTTCACGCTTCGCCCCCATACGGCCGGCGGGCTCGGTCCTGCAAACCACACAGAACCGGCTCATCGAGAAGAACTACCTCCGATCCATCGGCCTGCCGGTGACCGACTTCGCCCGCGTGGACAGCCTCGCATCGCTGAACGAGGCGGTGGCCAAGCTCGGACTGCCCGCGGTGCTCAAGACCTCGGCATGGGGCTATGACGGTAAGGGGCAGATTCTTTTGCGCAGTCAGGAAGAGATTCCCAGCGCATGGGAACGCATGGCCGGGCAGGAGTGCATCCTGGAAGCATGGGTTGATTTCGCCGGGGAAATCTCCGTGATCGGCGCGCGTGCTCTGGACGGTGGCATCGAAACCTTCGGGCCGGTGGCCAACGTTCATCATCGCCACATCCTGGATATCTCGGTCTGCCCCGCGCCGGGCCTTGGTGAGAAGGTCCGCCGCCGGGCCGTTGAGATGACCCGCGCTGTGTTGGAATCGCTCGAGGTGGTCGGGGTTCTGTGCGTGGAGATGTTCGTCACGGCCGACGGCGAGTTGCTCATCAACGAACTCGCCCCTCGACCACACAATTCCGGCCACCTGACGATTGATGCGTGCGATTCGTGCCAGTTCGAGCAGCAGGTGCGGGCGATTTGCGGTTTGCCGCTGGGCTCGACGCGCATGCGCGCGGCCGCCGCGATGGCCAATCTGCTGGGCGACCTGTGGGCCGGGCCGATGGATTATTCGCGCGCATTGGCTTTTCCCGAATTGAAGCTGCATCTTTATGGCAAGGCCGCCGCGCGGCCGGGAAGGAAGATGGGCCACCTCACCGCCCTGGCCGATACCCCACAAGAGGCTGAGCAAATCGTTCGACAGGCGCGACTTGCGCTGACCGGCTCCGCGGAGCGTTCCTCTTGATGCCTTGCGCGGCGATTGCCTCCGGCCGGACCCATGGCAAACCAAAGCACGTCCTGCCACCTTGGGTTATGCTCAAACACGAAGGCATTGCGGCAGGAGTGAATCCGTGAGTGGCACCGGGACCGAAAAAAAACAGATTTTCTCGCTACTCAAGCGCCTGCCCGGCGCCGTCTATCTCCTGACCGCCCGACATGAAGACCGCCGCTCCGGAATGCTCGTGCGTTGGGTCCAGGTCTGTTCAGAGCGGCCGCCCATGATCAGTGTCGCCGTGCCCAAGGGCCGGCCCATCATGCTCCTGATCTCGGATTCAGCCATGTTCGGCCTCTGTCTGCTGGCCGAGAAGGACCGCATCATCCCGCGGCGATTCCAGGATGAATTCAACCTGCCCGAGGATCCGTTCCTCGGCACGACCCTGGCGCCGGCCAGCCGATCCATGATCCCTCTGATCGCCCAGTGCGCGGCGACGATGGAGTGCAGCGTCGTCTGCCACATGGATGTGGACGGCGACCATGACCTGTTCATCGCCGAAGTGGTGCATGCCCAGGCTTACCCGGAACACCCACCGGCCCTGAGCATTCCGCTGCCGTGGTGAGTGGTGAGCGGAGCCCGGACCGGGCAACGGCCATTTGACCAACCGGATAGGATATCGGCAAGGTTGTCCCAGCTTCGGGGCGCGCTGCGCATCGGCATGGCCGGTCGCCTCCACGCGCAAGCCGCTCGCCTGATGAAAGGTCGCGGGTAATGTTCAAGTCCAGTAAGAAAGCGGCGTCACCCAAGGCGGTCGTCTTTTATTCGTATCCCAAACTACTCTTCTGCTGGCCGCTCATCCTGCTGGGCGTTCTGCTCTATTTCATCACCTCACCGGAAACCGGCGATGGGCGTTTGGCGTTCTTCGGCTGGGTCTATCTTCTGGCGGCGTTCTTCGTCGTCCTGACGGTCAGTGTGGATATCGAGCGCAACTACGCCGCGTTCTGGCTGGTGTTCTTCGGGCTATTCTTCTTTTTGGGCCGATGGCTTCAGGATGTGCAGGGCTTCACGCTCTTCGGCGACGTTTACACCTGGTTCGCGGATCTGGAGGTGCGGCATAACCGCGACATGGGCCTGGCCATGAGCGTCCTGCTGGGCATTCCCTACTTGGTGATGATGTTCTGGGCGCGTGTACAGCACAAATGGCGGGTCACGCACAATGAATTCGAGCATTATTCCTGGGGCCGGGCCGATGACTCCCTGGCACGCGGCGCCAAGCGCGTGCGCACGACCTACCCGGACCTGCTGGAACTGATCCTCGCCGGCGCTGGAACAATGATCGTCTACAGCGCCACCGGACGCACCGAGCTTCGCCGCATCAACCACGTGCCGCTGCTTTTCCTGCTCCGCCGAAAGCTCGACACCATCCTCGAAAGCAAGGCCGTGACCATCACCCAGCAGGAAGCCATCAACCGGGATGCCGCCGCCGAAGCCGAGGCCGAGGAAGAAGAACGAAGCGAACGACTCGAAGGCGAAACGACCCAAGGCCCCAACACCGATCGACTCTGAAGCGGCATCAGACCAATCGGCCTCACTCGGGTTCAATCGCCCGCTCGATCAGCATGACGCTGTGCTGGGCACGCAGGCTCAGGTTCAGGTTGTCGCTTTCCTGCAACTGCTTGAGGCTGGCCAGGGCCGATTCCGCATCGCGACCCAGCCGTCCCAGTGAGGATACCGCGACCATGCGTACCTGCATGTTGTTTGAATTGAGCAATCGTTCGAGGGTCGGCGCGCTGGAGGGCGGCAGACGCCGCAGGGAACCCAGTTCCCGCGCCGCGACCATCTGCTGGTTCTCGTTACCGACTTCCAGAATCTCCAGCAGGGCATCGGTCACCGATTCGTGTCCGGGCGAGGCGGCGCTCATGGCCCGTACCCACGGCTCGATATTGGGAATCAGGCGGCGATTCACCCGCATCGTTTCGGCAACCGTCGGAACCAGCTCAGCCATCCGCGGCCCCAGCCGGCGCATCACCTCCAAGCCAAAACCGCGATGCTGGTCATCGCGCCCCGTGATCATCGCCAGCACGGTCGGCCCGGCCAGTTGGGCGGCATCGCCGGTGCGCTCCAGCAGCCCCAGCCCGTGCATCGCCCGCGCCCGGTCCGCCCCGGTCAGCATCCGCGAATAGATCGGAACCGCGGGCGCCGCATCCTCACCCATCGCGATCAGAAACCGCATCGCAACATCAGCCACACGCTCATCGCACCGTTCGACCAGTTCGGCCAGCTTCATCGCCAGCCCCGGAAAGCTTTGCATCGCCACCTTGTGCGTCGGTCGTCCCAGCGACTCGTGACGCAAGACCAGCTTCCGTTCCAGAAACTGAAGCCCCCGCCAGGAGGAGACCGGATCGTCGGCGTCGAAATAACCGAGGATGTCCTGTTCCAACGATACCTTCCCGTGCCACAGGACGGTGAAAGCCTCAAGCGCCGCGATCAGCGGTGCCTTTCGCATCTGCTCCCGCAGGCGCGGCAGATCGGAATCGCCAATGCCCGCGACGGTCAGCCCACGAAGCGCCGCGGCCTGAAGCCGCACATCCACCGGTTCTTGCGGATAGGCAAAGCTCCGCAGCAACTGGGCGATGCGATTACGTACAAGCGGGTTGCGACCCATCGCGGCCACGGTGGCAATCACCTGAACCTGGATCGCCATCTCCGACTCACCGGCCGGGGGTTTCCGCAACATCTCCAGCAGGTCTTCAAACGCCGCCGCGCCGACCGTGCCCTGCCGTTCCAGTGCCCGAAGCACTTCAATCTTCCGACGCGAGAACAGCGGATCGTTCAATCGCCGCCGCAACGAATCCGCCGCCACCTGGTCGATGATCTCGATGCGCGGCCATACTTCAAAAACCTGAACCCGTTCCGGCCCCTGGCCCACTTCCATCAACTCGGCCAGCCGCAACGCGATGCGCTGTCGCTGCGAAGGCTCCCACGTCGCCCGATACTCACGAATCAGCGAAAGACCCAACGCACGCTCCCCCGCCCGATCACTGATCAAGAGCCGCCAGGTCGCCTGCTGGCCGATCGGATCGGCCTGAAACCGGGTCATGAGCTTGGCGCGCAGGTCGCCGGCGCGCTGCATCAGCGGCAGCAGCAGCTCAAGGTCCGAGTCATCGAGTGAGCCTTCCAGCAAAGGTCGCAGGAGCAACCCGGCCACCATGGGCTCGGCGGCCCAGGCACGGAGCATCCGGGCCAGGTGTGCCCGGTCCTGCCGCGTCACATCGAATGTGTTCAGCCAACCTTCGGCCAGCAGCGCGGCAATGTCCGGATCACTTTCCGAGGCGATGGCATCCCACCATCGTCGCCGCGCCTCGGCGGGAAAGGTCAGCGGCGTGTCCATGCGGATCAGCCGAACAAGACGCTGGGCCGCTGTCCTGCGCCATACCGGGTTCTCATGGAAGAGTCGCGAGAACGGCGCAGCGCCGATATAGCGGTGATTGGCGGGTTCTTCGGCCAGCCAGTCGAACAACTCACACCACTCGGCCATCACGGGCATGGCGTCCAGGCTCATCAACGCAGCGCGCAACGATTGAAGAACATCATCCCGCCTCTGACCGGCCGCGTAGCTTTGTATCGCCCGAAGCATGTTCGAGCGCGCGCTATTCGGGCCACTGAGCGGAGCCGTTCTTGAACCCTCTGCGACATCGTCGCGCTTCACCACCCACTCAACGACCGACCGCAGTCCACCCTCGGCCATCATCCGCCTTGCGGTCCAGTGGCCGGAAATGGCCAACCCCCCGGCGGGAGCGGCATCGAGTTCCATGACCGTGCCCCGGATCGGCATCACTCCGTTCCAGGCCAGAAAGTGACCATCACCGGCGAACGGCGGCGACTGATCGACCGCACCGGCCAGCCAGAGCTCCTCGGCGGTGTCGATCAGGTAGCGATCCATGAACAGGCGCTGGGCCGGGCCATGCTCATCCAGCAGAATGCCGAACCCACTGCCCCGCGAAACCACGCCCAGCACCCGGCCGGTGGTGAGCCCGCGGATCGGGATCAGTTGTTCATCCAACAGCAGTTGCCACGAAGGACCGGCCGGGCCGCGGGCATGGGCGTGAATCACGGCCTCATCGCCGCGACTGTCTCTCCGGATGCGTTCCTGATGCTGTGGGCTCACCACGGCATCGAGCCATTCCGCGCGGTGATCGGTTCGACCGTCCGGACGCGCGACAAGGTGATGCCCGCTCCAATCGCCCAGCCAGTGCCAGTCGGCCCGGAAACCAGGAACTTCGAGCAGGTCACGCCCCGTCGCCGGGTCCCAGAAAAATGGCATCCGGCTCATCGCGTGGGAGTAGACCGCGATGCGTTGGGCATCGATCACAAGCCGATGCGCCTCCTGTCGAAATGCTCGCCGCCATCGGGGCTGACCGGTCTCTGGATCGAGATTCAAGTACTCGCGGGTATGGGGGCTGAATGTCAGAAAGCCGCCGCAGGGCAGTCGATGAGCCGGTGGGATGACCAGATTGGGATAATCCAACGGTGATGCCCGACCGCCAAGTTGATACACCCGCCAAGGCCGCTTGGGAGCATCGCCGGCCGCCGACCGGTTTGAAGTGGCCGAGGGTGACGATTTGGGCGGCGCGCCATCGGCTTCCGCCGCGCTCCATCGCTCGGCGATCACCCACCAACGCTTGTCCGTCAATGAACGCCCCAGTATCCGAGCAACACGCCATCCCTCCGGCAGTTCGGGCGGAGCAACGGCGTTGCCCGTCAGCGGGTCGAGCAGGATTGGCGGATACCGGCCACCATTGACGGACACCACCAGTACGCCATGCTGCAAGTCCATTTCCAGCGCTTGGGGCCCGGCTAGGCTGGCACCGCCCAGGCGCTCGATCAGCGCGGCATCATCGAGCACCCAATGCATTTCGGCCTTATCGGCATCGATGCCCACCAGTCGATCGGTGCTGTTGCCATCGGGCGCTCGCCGATGCAGGTGGGCCACGATCGTGGGCGATGATTCGTGAGCGATGGTGATCGAGCTGATGATGCGCTCGCCCGGTTCGATGATCCAGTCGGCGCGATCAAAGATGGCCGCGCCTCGTTCGCGGTCGGGAAGTTCCATGGCGCTGGCGTCCATGGCTGAAATCAGTACCCCGGCCACGATGGCCACGAAGAATGCCATGCACGACCACACGCCAACTCGTGATTTCTTCAAGCGACGATCAGCCAAGCGCACCGTCAAGCAAGAGCATGTCCGCCACATCCACTTTCCTCGCCATTTACTGAGGCGGCCATCGCGCCGGGTCTTGTCGGGCCGGCGGCCCAACCATCGCCTCGCTGTGGGCCATCGACGGCTGGAGCGACCGCGCCACCGACATCGGCCCCGGTTACCCGAGCCATCGATCGCCCGATGGCCGGGCTTTCCCAGTTAGCTTTCGACGACTTGAAGTGCCTGGTCCAGATCGGACCGAAGCTTCCGGGCGATTTCCCGGGGATCCGAGGCGTTACAGATGGCACCACATACCGCGATGCCGCGCACCCCCGCCTCGAGCAGGATGCCGAGGTTATCCGGGCCCACCCCGCTGATGGCAAGATGGGGCATATCCGGGAAGCGGGCGCAGAACGCCCTTGCGTATTCCGGGCCGGAGAGCTCGGGCTTGGCCTTGGTCGTCGAGGTGAACATGGGCCCGATCCCGACATAATCCGCACCGGCCCGAACCGCCTGCTCCGCATCGGCCATGTTCGCGGTGCTCAGGCCGATCAGCAGCCTTTCCCGGGTCAGCCGGCGGGCCGCCTCGATGGGCAGATCATTCCGCCCGAGATGGACGCCGTCCGCTTCGCTGGCCAGGGCGATATCCGTGCGATCGTTGATGATCACATCCGCGCCCAGCGAACGGCCCAGCTCGACCAGGGCGATGGCATCCTCCAGCCAGAGCCGGTCATCCCCCTGCTTGATGCGAAGCTGAAGGCAATCCACGCCGCCTTCCACCGCCGCGCGGGCCACGTCCAGCCACGGCCGGTCGCCAGTGACGTGACGGCTGATCAGAAGGCAGAGCCTCCACTGCCGCTTCGCCTCGTGCCCCAGCGCCAGGTCCAATTGCCTGGCCAGTTCATATCCCCGGTAACGCAGGGCTTCGAATCGTCCGGCGGGCGAAGGCATCCCGGCGGGCACATCCAGCGTCTTGCTGAACTCCTCGAGGGAGCGGAGCGCTTCGGAAAGCCGTGATGCGGCCGCCCGCACCACATGCCCGACGCCCGTGCGGACCTGCTCGGTGCCCGTGGTGATCTCGGTGCCGACATCGCCGGGTGTGTCGCGATCGAGAACGATGGCGGGGAACGCCGAACAGGTTTCGGTCAGATCGTGCCGCAGATTCTTGAGCGCGGCGGCCAACTCGACGTGGTCCAGCAGGAACCGCGCGGCATCCTCCATCACGCGAATCGCTTCGCGTGCGCGATTGTGATTGGCATCAAGGATGCGAAAGACCGTATTCATGAACGCCGATGCGCTCGTCAGGCCGCGCCGACCGGATCAAGCGTGCCGCTTTCGATCGCCGGCAGGGTCAGGTTGCGACCGTAGGTGCCCGGTTCGAACAGGTGAACCTTGGTCATGTCCACATGCAGGGTGATCTGCTGATCAGGTTCCAGAGGCTCGGCCCGGACACGGGCCACCAGGCGGTTGCCATCCTGCGTGTCGCAATAGACATCCATCGCGCTGCCCAGGGGTTCGATGACGTTGGCGACCATGGAGAACGACTGGCCCGGTTGCGCCTCGCGGCCGTCCAGCGGCCGGAGGGAGAGCCCTTCGGGCCGAATACCCAGTGCGACCTCAACCCCCTGGGAGGCCGAACCAGCTTCTTCCACCGACTGGATATGGGCCTTGGGAAGACGAAGCCTGATGCCGCCGCCTTCGAAATAAGACTCCCCGCCATCACGTCGAAGCTTGCCTTCGAAGAAGTTCATCGGCGGCGTCCCGAGGAAGCCAGCCACAAAGCGATTCTTGGGCGCGTTGTAGATGTTCAGCGGTGTATCGCACTGCTGCACCAGACCATCGCTCATGACCACCACGCGGTCGCCCAGCGTCATGGCCTCTTCCTGATCGTGGGTCACGTAGATCGTGGTGGTGGCCAGGCGGCGATGCAGCCGCTTGAGCTCGGCCCGCGTTTCCACGCGCAGCTTGGCATCGAGGTTGGATAGCGGCTCATCGAAGAGAAACGCCGCCGGCTGACGGACAATGGCGCGGCCAACCGCGACGCGCTGCCGCTGTCCGCCGGACAGCGCCCTGGGTTTGCGCTGAAGGAGCTCCTTGAGTCCAAGTATCTCCGCCGCCCACTGCACTCGCTGGTCGATCTCCACGCGCGGCATGCCGCGAAGCTTCAGGCCAAACGCCATGTTCTTATAGACCGTCATGTGTGGATAAAGGGCGTAATTCTGAAACACCATCGCGATGTCGCGGTCCTTGGGCGGCACATCGTTCACCACGCGGTCGCCGATGCGGATGACGCCCTCGGTGATGTCCTCCAGCCCCGCCACCATGCGCAACGTCGTGCTCTTGCCGCAGCCTGATGGGCCGACCAGCACGATGAATTCGGCGTTCTCAATGGTCAGGTTCAGGTCCGAAACGGCAAGAACATTGCCCGGATAAACCTTCACGACATTCTCAAAATGAACCTCAGCCACATGCACCTCAATCCAGGTCTGGAGACGAATGGATCGTTCGTCTGGCCATGAAAACGCCCCGTCGCGGCCGGCGACCAGGCAATTCCCAACAGCCCGACCCGATCAGGCCAGGCCGCACGAATCCGTCACGTTGAACCGGATTCACAACCAACTCGGAGTATAGCAGATTCCGTCGTCCGGCCCGGCTCATCGTATGCCGCCGTCTTTTCAGCATGGTGGCGGCTGGATGCCGTCGTCAAGACCGCGTTTCAGCCTGTGGGCTCCGCAACATGAGCCATGCCGGCCCGTGAGCCGTGGCCAGAGTCAGCTTGCGGCATGAGCCGGCATGTGGCCGAGAACCGGGGTGGCGTTATCGGATCGCCCCTGCGGCGAAATGTTGCCCGAGGCATGGGCGGGCGACGCCGCGGGGGCTGCTATGGAGTTAAAAAAAACAACCCCGACGCCTTTAGGGCGTCGGGGTTGAAAAAGCCGGCGATGACCTACTTTCCCGCTGATGCAGTATCATCGGCGCGACGGGCTTAACGACCGAGTTCGGGATGGGATCGGGTGGGGCCCCGTCGCTATGGTCACCGGCAAAGGCATCGATTCCGGTCAGGGAATCGACACCGATTTTCTCGGATGTCGCCGCGCGGCCATGCCGGGCGGCGGACACCGTGATGTTCGGTGGTAGTCTGGTTTCGTTGAGTCACCGGCCAGGTGGCCAGTGCGATGATCGAGCAAGATTCTCGAATCTCCGATCAAGCACCTGCTTCACGGTTGAAGCATGACTCAGCGGCGCCGTTCCGAGGTTGGAACGGGACCGGGAGTCGGTGTGATCAAGCGATCGACCGTTAGTACCGCTTACCTGACGTATCTCTACGCTTGCAGTTGCGGCCTATCAACCCGGTGGTCTACCGGGGGTCTCTCGCGTAAAGCGTGCAATCCTGATCTTGAGGGGGGCTTCCCGCTTAGATGCTTTCAGCGGTTATCCCTGCCGGACTTAGCTACTCAGCTGTGGATCTGGCGATCCAACTGACGCACCAGGGGTCCGTCCAACATAATCCTCTCGTACTAGTGTTGACTCCTCTCAAGATTGCTGCGCCCACGGCAGATAGGGACCGACCTGGCTCACGCCGGTCTGAACCCAGCTCGCGTGCCACTTTAATGGGCGAACAGCCCAACCCTTTGGACCTCCTACAGCCCCAGGATGTGACGAGCCGACATCGAGGTGCCAAACCACACCGCCGCTATGGACGCTCGGGTGTGATCAGCCTGTTATCCCCAGGGTACCTTTTATCCGTTGAGCGACGCCCCTTCCACTCGGAAGCGCCGGATCACTAGGGCCCACTTTCGTGACTGCTTGACACGTACGTCTCGCAGTAAAGCTGGCTTGTGCCCTTACACTCTTAACACGATTTCCAACCGTGCTGAACCAACCGTTGCGCTCCTCCGTTACTCTTTCGGAGGAGACCGCCCCAGTCAAACTGCCCAACTAGCATTGTCCCTGTACCGGATTCACGGCAACAGGTTAGGTCACAACTGCATCAAGGGTGGTATTTCAAGGTTGGCTCCACCCGAACCGAAATCCGGGTTTCAAAGCCTCCCACCTATCCTACGCATGATACGGCCGTGGCCAGTACCAGCCTACAGTGAAGGTCCATGGGGTCTTTCCGTCTTGCCGCGGGTACACGGTATCTTCACCGCGTCTTCTATTTCACCGAGTCGGTTGTTGAGACAGTGCTCCAGTGGTTACGCCATTCATGCGCGTCGGAACTTACCCGACAAGGAACTTCGCTACCTTAGGACCGTCATAGTTACGGCCGCCATTGACCGGTGCTTCAGTCGCAAGCTTCGCCGAAGCTAACCTGCTTCCTTAACATTCCGGCATTGGGCAGGCGTCAGACGATATACATCCTCTTCCGAGTTGGCATCGTCCTGTGTTTTTGATAAACAGTCCCCAGAGCCTTTTCTCTGCGCCCTTCCCCGAAGGGTTAGGGCCCCCTTATCGCGAACTTACGGGGTCAATTTGCCTAGTTCCTTAACAACCGTTCTCTCGAGCGCCTGAGGTTATTCACCATGCCTACCTGTGTCAGTTTTGGTACGGACTGATATGTCGTCAGCAAAGAGCTTTTCCTGGAACCAATTCAGCCAACGTAGGGAAATCCCTTGGCCTTTCGGCAACGGCCTTACACCATCTAGCCGCTTGACCTGCATGGTCCGTCATCTTGCTTCAACCTTCATATCAGGTGCGGGAATATTAACCCGCTGTCCATCGACTACGCCTTTCGGCCTCGCCTTAGGATCCGACTAACCCTGGGCGGAATTACCTTCCCCAGGAAACCTTAGGCTTTCGGCGAGCAGGATTTTCACCTGCTTTATCGTTACTCAAGCCGGCATCTTCACTTCCTGCCGCTCCACGAAACGTTCCCGTTTCGCTTCGCCGCCGGCAGGAACGCTCCCCTACCGCTCCAGCATAAGCTGGAGCCCGCAGCTTCGGTTTACATCTTATTCCCGATCATTATCGGCGCCGGACTCCTCGACCAGTGAGCTGTTACGCACTCTTTAAATGATGGCTGCTTCTAAGCCAACATCCTGGCTGTCAACGCAATCCGACTTCCTTTCGAACTGAGATGTAATTGGGGACCTTAGCTGGCGGTCTGGGTTGTTTCCCTTTTGTCCACGGAGATTATCCCCCGCAGACTCACTCCCAAGATAAGAACGATGGTATTCGGAGTTTGGTTGAAGTGAGTAGGCGGGTAGCCCCTCGACTCCAATCAGTAGCTCTACCCCCAACGTTCCATAACTTGAGGCTAACCCTAAAGCTATTTCGGGGAGAACGAGATATCTCCAAGTTTGATAAGACTTTTACTCCTCCCCACAGCTCATCCCATAACTTTTCAACGTTAACGGGTTCGGTCCTCCAGGAAGTGTTACCTTCCCTTCAACCTGGCCATGGGTAGATCACTTGGTTTCGCGTCTGGTCCCTGCGACTGTACGACCTTTTAAGACTCGCTTTCGCTTCGACTACGTCTGGATAAGACTTAATCTTGCCACAAAGACCAACTCGCCGGCTCATTATGCAAAAGGCACGCCGTCACCCCTTACGGGGCTCCGACCGCTTGTAAGCGCGCGGTTTCAGGTACTTTTCACTCCCCTTGTCGGGGAACTTTTCAACATTCAATCGCCCTACTGGTTCACTATCGGTCGTCGAGGAGTATTTAGCCTTGGGGGGTGGGCCCCCCTGTTTCACGCCGAGTTCCACGAGCTCGACGCTACTCTGGAGCATCCTGGCCGGACGGCCCCGCACCTACAGGACTTTCACCTTCTATGGTCACTCATTCCAGAGTGTTCAATGCAAAACCAACCGTACCGTATGGATGTCCGCAACCCCGTCCCGAAGGACGGTTTGGGCTGTTCCGATTTCGCTCGCCGCTACTGACGGAATCGATGTTTCTTTATTTTCCTCTGGCTACTTAGATGTTTCAGTTCGCCAGGTTCGCCTCGGCCACCTATTCATTCAGTGACCGATCACCCGAAGGTGGGGTTTCCCCATTCAGAAATCTCAGGATCAAAGCTCGGTTGCCAGCTCCCCTGAGCATATCGCAGGCTCCAACGTCTTTCATCGCCTCTCGACGCCAAGTCATCCACCGCGCGCCCTTCGTAGCTTGATCACACCGACCTCCAGCCGCGCTTCCACCACGCCGGAGCCGCTTCCTCGCGGAAACGGAACCGGCAAAGCTTCGACGCCGCCGAGCATTCGGCATTCCAGGGCCACAAGCACCCCAGTCCGGCCACCAATAGGGCATGTGGCCGGATAAGCTCTCTCAGAGCACGAGAATCTTGTCTCGGTGATCACCTTGGATCAACGAAACCAAACTATCCACTTGTCAAACATCCCGCCGACTTTCGTCGGCCCCGCTCGCCGCGGGTCGGAACCCCGTTCCAACAACGGGCCTCCCAATCGAGGCGAGCCGAGCATTGTATCCCGATCCGTTTTACTGTCAAACGTCCTGGCTCCGGCAAGCGACCCAAGCCGCCTTCAAAAGCAGCCCGCCCACCAAACCGAAACTCGGATACCCAGGTCCGAATTGGGCCGTTCCCGGGCGCCCAAGTCGCCCGCAGGCCGAACTAACCATCGTCGAACCGGGAGAAAAAGTTTACCCGCTTCCCCCTTCCTGTCAAACACAATCCTCACGAGCCACCGATCCCACGCCCTTTGTGGAAAAGGTGTTACTCCAGCCCCTGAACCTCGGTCGCCTCCATCTCCAGAACCACCGGCTTGGTGGAGCCTGTCTGTTGCCCATTGATCCGGCTGTCCGAAATCTGGGCTCCACCTCTACTGCTCAATCCCGTCTGCTCGCTGGTAACCTCGGTGCCGCCGTCGGCATCAGAGCATCGCCCAGCCGCCAAACCGCCCCCAACCGCCACCCCCCGAAGGTGTCAGGAACCGTTTTGGCACTCGAAACAGCGGAACGACGGGGCCAGGAACTTCTTCAATGGTCGCCCACCGGATAAACATCGGCAAGCCACGATTATCAGCGTGTATTTGCCCTAAAAACACAGCAGAAGCAGCAAGAACGGTCCCTGACGCTTTTTGGATTTGAGGATCGACGCCCATGACCGACCCAGCCGCCGCCGGAACCGCCCCTGAATCCGCCGCCCCAGCCAGCGGTAGCCGAACGCCGACTTCCACGCCCGCTCAGACGCTCGAAATGCCGCCCCGCCTCCGCAGCTTCCACATCACCTTCTATGCCATCGTCCTCGGTATGGCCGGTTTCGCCCTGGCGGTTCAACGCGTGGGCGGGCGTGGCGACGAGGGCATGCTACCGGCGCTCCAAAGCGTGTCGACCGTGCTGTTGAGCCTGACGCTACTGCTATTTGCTGCCGTCACCGTCTTTTATGTTGCCAAGATCGTGCGATATCCCCAGACCCTTGCCAAAGAGTTCAATCATCCGATCAAGATCAACTTCTTTCCTTTGATTGCCAAGATTCTGCTGGTGCTCAGCATCGCGTTTCTGGATCGGAGCATGGCGGCCTCGCTCTACCTTTGGATCATCGGAACGTTGCTGCAGTTCGTCGCCGCCCTCGTGATCATCTCGGTCTGGATCCGCCACACTCAGTTCAAGATCGAACACATGACCCCGGCATGGTTTATCCCCATCGTGGGTTGCCTGATCGTTCCCATTGCTGGCGTGCCCCACGGATTCTTCGAGGTTTCCTGGTTCTTCTTCGCCGTCGGGCTGGTGTTCTGGCTGGCTCTGTTCACCATCGTGCTCTACCGTATGTTCTTCCACGCCCCGATCCCCGATCGACTCCTGCCGACGCTCTTTATCCTCTTCGCACCGCCGGCGATCGCCGTTATCTCCTACATCCGCCTCGAAGGCCTTACCGCCGAAACCGGCATCGACGCCTTCGTCCGCATCCTCTACAACTTCTCCCTGTTCCTGCTGATGCTGGTGCTGCTGAAGGTCGGCATCCTGGCCAGGCTCAAGTTCTTCCTGTCCTGGTGGGCCTACTCATTCCCCTTGGCGGCCAAGACGCTGGCGACCGTGCTGATGTGGCAGATGACCGGCAACCCGTTCTATTACACCCTGGCCCTGACCGAACTGGTGCTGCTGACCCTTGTCATCATCCTGCTCCTGATCGTCACCACGCGGGCCATCCTGCGGGCTGAAATCTGCGTTGAAGACTAGCCGCTTACCCCAAATCCCCGGACCCCCGGACCCCCCGACCGGCCCCCGACCCACGGCCCCGACCCCGAACCCCGGAGCCGCGTGCAACGCTCCAGAGAACGCTCCGCCGGCCTATGGGCGAGATTTGCCAATAAACCGAGAACATAAGGGCTTTTCAGCGGCGACCACAAACGTGCGGCGCTTCGGGATCAATGCGCCGGCGTTCCAAAAGACGCTGCGTTTTGGATGAAGCGACACGGACTCAGTTCAATCTCAATTCCGCCGCCGTCTCAGCAGCAACCCGGCCAGAGCCGGCAGAAGCAAACCGGCGGGTTCTGGAATGACAACAATGCCATAGGAACTGAAGGAGCCGGCTTCCGGAATGATCAGATGCCCGTTCCGGTACAGCCATTGATCGGCGCCAAGTTTTTCTTGGTGCGTTCCGCTGAAATACCAGACTTCAATTTCATCCTCGATGCCTTCTCCGATATCGATCATGAGCCTGACTGATTCGCCCGGCTCCAAGGTCAGATCGAAGTCAGCCAGAAATGCGACATCGCCCAACGCTCGTAAGAACGCGTACGCCTCGTTGCCCTCATCAAGCATCGTCACACTTCGAAGCAAAGCCGAGTAACCCGGATTGGCCTCGATGAACAGCATGCCATCAGCCATCACGGCAAGTTGGGAATCATCGATCACAATCTCCACTTGTTGCCCCGGACTAAATTCAACTCGAGCCGGTCCGTGGTGGCCGGCAACAATCGCACGTCCCGGAACTTGTTCAACGCCCCATCCCAAGACCTTTAGTTCCACCTTGGAGTTGTCAATATACGTTTGAATCTCCATCCAGCCGTAATGAACCTCATCCCAAGGGCTTGTCAAGGCGAAACCGAGGTAGCCGCTCACCGGCGAGGGATTCAGCGAGTCGTTGACAAAGCCACCAATGACCTGAGAAACCCGATCCCCCCGGAGCGGGTGCCTTTCAAGTCGCCGTAAGGCCGCGAACATATCGGGCTCCCCCACGTCAACTGCGTCAAACATGCGATGGTGATCAATCGTTTCCCCGCCGGTGAACCTGATAACCTCCTGCATCCAGTCAAAAGTAGGATTCGGCTCCACCACGGTCTCTGAAATCTGGGTGCAAATCCATCCAAGGAAGGTGGTACCGGAGCCGTAGGGGGTACTGAAATTGCTCTTCGAACCGAGAACTTCGAACAGCACAGTGGACCAAGGCTGACCGGAAATGGTTTCCACTGACAGATACTCTTTTTCCACCTCCCAGGCAGCACCCCAAGAGACATCCGTCGTCGCTACAAGGGGACCATCAGAGAGATCTTGGAACCAGACGGCTGCGCCGGCCGGCGGCGTGAAGACAAAAAGACACAGGATCGAAAACACGATGAGTGATCGGCTCATGATCGGCACCTCTCTCTTGACGAAATGTGAAACTTCCCAGCCGCCCCTCGGCCTGCACCCTTATCAACAGATCGAAAGGTATTTTACTAAAAATCGCGTTCAATTGCAAGGGTTTCGATGAGCCAGTCAAGGAAACTGCGGAAATTTTTCCTAAATTGCAACATAACTTTTTTATTCATATCAACTTAACGAAATAGCTTCATCGGCAGCTGAGTCCTGAAAAACAGGGCCTGGCCTCGATATGTAGCCAAAAAGATACTTCTAATATGCACTTTTTTAATGGCCGATTCCAGCAACCGGTGTCCCGTGCATGAAAGAGGAGGTTTTTGTGCTTCAATCAGCCAACCCCTCGGGCGCCGCCGGCGCGCTCTAAACAGCGGTCCCAATGCACATCGCCCGACGGCACAACAATGCGTCGCTGAAATGATTGTGAGGTGCTCCCCATGCGCTGGGCGCGCCGAGGGGTCTTTTAAGGTGGACTCGGCGTGGGGTTTCACGCTGTCGTCACGTAGGGAGCCCGTAGGGCGACCGGAGTGACGACAGCGTGCGCGGGTTCGGCCCGGACCCTCGTGCCGGGTTGGTACACCTCCGCCGGTGTACGGCCTTCAAGTCCCTGGTGGGGACGTTGCCCATTGTACCAGGCAAAGTAACGCTCCAGACCCGCACGGGCCTCGTCGGGGGTTCCGTAGCCGCGCAGGTACACATCTTCGTACTTCACGCTCCGCCAGAGCCGCTCGATGAACACGTTGTCCAACGCCCGGCCCCGACCATCCATGCTGATCCGCACGCCGGCCTCGGTCAGCCGACCGGTGAACGCCTCGCTGGTGAACTGGCTGCCCTGATCGCTGTTGAAAATCTCCGGCCTGCCCGACGCCAGAGCCGACTCCAACGGCCGCATGCACAACGACACATCCAGCGTATTGCTCAGCCACCAACTCAGCACGAACCGGCTGTGCCAGTCCATCACCGCCGCCAGGTACGCCCAGCCCGCTTCCAGCGGGATGTACGTGATGTCCGAGGCCCACACCTGGTCCGGCCGCGTGATCGCCAGGTCGCGCAGCAGGTAGGGGTAAATCCGGTGCCCGGGATGCGGTAAACTCAGCCGTGGCTTGGGGTAAACCGCCTCCAGACCCATCAGACGCAGCAGACGACGCACCCGCTTGATGTTCACCCGATGGCCCTCGCGTCTGAGGGTGTCGCGCATCATCCGTACACCCATGCTCGGACGCTCGGTGTACAACTGGTCCATCCGGTTCATCAGCCGCCGGTTCACCGCCGCCTCGGCCGGATCGGCGTGGCCTCGGTAGTAACAACTGCTGCGCGGCAGGCCCAGAAGCACGCACTGCCGCTGGACCGCCAGGTCCGCGTGATCCGGTTCGATCCGCTGACGCTTCTGATCCACGGTCAGCCCGTCCACGACTTTTTTTGAAGCCAGTCCAACTCGACCTTGAGCTTGCCGATCTGCTCGTACAGCCGCGCCGTCAACGCCTCCTGGTCCTGCTCAACCCGGTCGCGGCGGCCGGCGAACAATTCCTCAGCGCCCTGGAGCAACTGCCGCTTCCATTCGCTGATCTGGTTGGGATGGACCTGGTACTGACCAGCCAACTGCGCGATCGTCTTCTGCTCCCGAACCGCCTCCAAGGCCACCCGGGCCTTGAACTGCGCCGAAAACCGCCGACGCTTGCGTACGCTCGTTGCCATGATTCGACTCCTTCAATCAGGACGCCGAATCCACCTTAACCGAGCGCCCAGTTTTTGGGGAGCAGCTCATTGATCGGCGGCCCGGGTTTCGGGCCAATTGGGCTGTTTTATGTTGAAATCTTGGCTTGTCACCGCAGCGCAGCGTTGTTGCGTCAATAGCCACAGTCGGTTGCGGAATTTCGAACCGGCGTTCGGAATCTCGTAAACAGACCAGAGCATCCGCCCGATCTTGCGGCGGGCGAGGATTGACCCGGCCGCGTTCGCTGAAGAGCGTCGCAATGTGCCAGTTGATCTCGGTGTACACCCGACTCGTGCTGAAGCTCATGACGTGATCAGAAGCATTGTCGAGCGCTTGAATGAATCTCAGGGTCTCCATGCCGCTCCTGGTGCGGGAGACACGCGTTCCATCCACGCGAACCGTCGACGAATCTACGTATGTGCATCGGTACGGATGCCGTCGCTGGCGTCATCAGATCGTCTGCCCCACCCTGTCCGGCAATCCTTCCACATAAAAGGGCTCGATCCCGCCTCGGGCGATCGCCTCGAGTCGCGGATGAATTTGTCGGAAGAGCGCTGCATTGAACGTGTTCAACTCGCCATGGTTGTTCACCACGGCTCCGAAGGGCTGATCCTTGGCCAGACCATACTCGTCCTGCGTGAACTCCCGGCCGCTGTACCACTTGAACCATGTGTAGCCGATCAGACCAGGATGGGTGAAGGCCCGCTCCAGGGCCATTCGGCCCCGCAGCCGAATCTGCTCCTTCTCTTCCTCGCTGAACCGTTCCTCGCGCAGAAACCTGCCCCAGTCGAGAAAGTGGCCGGAACACCAACTGAATTCGCCATTGAGAACGGGCATCGGGGCGACACGATAAAACTCGTCAATGCGTTCAAAAAAGCGGTCGCGGTAGCAATTCATGGCCAACACATCGATCAGTCCGTCCTTGAAGCAGGCGTGCATTTCTTCAAGCACGATTTTTTCCGGCGGCGCGGGGCATCGAGTGGTCATGATCAAATGGTGGGGATCGTAGCGGCGGATGATCTCGTGCTGTCTGCGGTAATACTCGCGCACATAAAGACGGGTGAACGCCACGTGGTCCCTGGAATAACCATCCGAGGTCAGAATCTGCCGGTGCTCGTGGGTCAGGGCACGAAGGGCGGCGGGGTCGGTGAATGGGGCTTGCCAGTCACGTGCCAGCCGCGCCATCTGACCGTCATGCCGTTGTAGCACCCAGTCCCACGCGGCCCGATGCCCAGCGCGATCCGGAGGCAGGGCCAAGTATTCCTGTAACAGCGTTGGTGCGGCCGGCGGGTTGTCCAGGTCCGACAGCCTGCCCGTCCACGCCGAATCGGTCATGGGCTGGCCATACATGCACTCATTGTCGCAGAAGTAGCCCAGGAGGTTGCGGTTATCCTTGAGCTCCGCCCAGGATTCCTGAAAACGCCGGTCGATCCGCCGCCAGCAATGCTCGTCGAACACGTCGATATTTCCGCAGACGATGCGCTCTGGGCCGGCCAACTCGCGAGAGCTGATGATCTCGACAAAGGGCATGCCCAACTCGCGATGGCCCTCCCGCGGCGTAAAAAGCATCGACCAACCGCCAAAACCGTTGAATCCGGCCTCGCGAAGCACAGCCACCGCATCCGCGATGAATGAAGCGATATCGTCCCCATAGCGCTGCTCCACCCACTGGAAGTAGAGGTACTCACCGGCCTGACCCGGAACTTGGCGGAGCACGGCATTGCAGCCCTTGTAAATCATGGGTCGGTTGTCGGGGTCAATCAGCCACCAGCGGCCCCCCTCACTGCGTCCCACACGAAAGTATCCATCCGTTCCGCGCACAGAGGAGGCGTCAAAATCGATCGAGGTATAGAGCATGGTTGTGCGGTCCTTCGGTACCACAGCCGTTGCGTGCTCGTGGCCGTCCTGAAAGCAATGTGCCAGCCAATCCGGCAGCCGGTTGAGTACGGGCCGATACTATCGCTGGGCATTCCCTGGTGGAAGCGAGGAATATGGCCCGCATCACTGGCATCCGGGCTTGGCGGGGGGACTGCGCGGCCGAATGCACACTGTGGTGCCGATCCTTTGGCGATGCGCCCAGTCGCCGGACACCGGGTCCCCCAACCGGGTCGATCCACCATCACAACGTAACGGAAATTGCGCGATATGCCATCGACCAGGCAGGTACGAAATCCCCCGCCGTCCGGATCGCTGATAGACTTCCCCGAGTGGCTGGTCGCGGTCCGCAGCGCGAGGCCGTGTTCGGAGTCTGGCCTGCGCTGGCGACATTCGTGGCCAAGCGGGGCTCGAAGGTGAATACTTACTCACTGCAAACGAGGAGTTCGATGATGATCAAACGTGTAACCATCCTGGCGGCGGCGGTGATGATGATGGGGTGGGCGACACTGGCCAGCGCGGATGGGGACCGGGTGCGGACGGATGATCGGGGGCGGATCGTGCCCGTGCCGCTGCCGACCCCGGAACGGTTGATCAACCCGTGGCCGGCCGAATGGGAGGATGCGCTGATCGATCGCGCCAACCAGTCGATCGCCCACCACAGCGGCGGCAATTACGGCAACAAGTTTTTCGAAAACGAGAAATCCTCCTACCCCCGCGCCATGCTGGATTTCCTGGCCGGCAATCGCCAGCGCGCCATCGCCTTTCTCCAGGCCGAGGATGTCAACCGCGACTGGCACACGCACACCGAGGGCATCGACTTCTTCCCCTCCTTCACGCTCAAGGGGCAGATGCGCAAGTATTTCTTCTTCGGGCAATATCTCGATGAGGAATACCGCAATCGCATGCGCCGCGGCGCCACCACCTGGACCGAACGCGATCCGCTCAGACGCCCCCACCACGCCTTCAGGAACGCCCAGGGCTGGACCCCCGAAGCACGCAATTCATGGGTCGATATCCGCGGCACGGACAATCTCCGCATGATGCGCGACACCTCCATCTATCTCATGGCCGAGGAAACCGGCAACGAGCGGACACGACGCGTTGCGTTGGATCGGCTCCAGTATGAAGTCTCGGCGATGTTCAACATCGGCATGGGCGAGTGGGATTCGGAAAACTACCTCGGCCATTCGTTCGCCCCGTGGCTTAATCTCTACGATTTCGCCCGGGACGAGGAAGTTCGCATGCTGGCCAAGGCGGCCCTGGACTGGATGTCCGCAGCCGCCGCCGTCAAGTACTGGCGCTCGGGTTGGAACGGCCCGACCAAGCGTGACTACTACCACCCCGCGGCCTGGCGAACACCGGCCGCCAGTGACTTTGGCTTCTACTTCGCCGACGCCCCCCAGCCCGATCCCACGCCATCGCTTGAACACATCCACATGATGACCAGCGCCTATCGTCCGCCCCGCGCGGTCGTCGCCATGGCTCGCAAGAAGTTCGAACGCCCCGTCGAACTCCTCCTCTCCCATCCGCCCTACGGCCATTACAGCGGCCAGCGCAGCGCCGACCGCCCGGAATTCCACGAAACCCAGTACATCGCCAATACCTTCATGCTCGGCTCCCTGCCGACCGGCAACATCGGCGATACCAACGGTTTCAAAATGCTCACCTACAACCAGGAGCGCGGCGTCGATTTCTTCATGGCCGCGACCGGCAACCGGCCGGACCGGATCGTCACCAGCACCAATAACCGGGATCGCGTCGCCCAGTACCGCAATCTCATCATCTTTCTCAATGGCGATGCGGAAGCCGATTTCCACTTCTGGGTGCCCAACTCCATGGACGTCGAGCGCGAACGCGGTGTCATCTTTCTCCGATTCGAACGCACCTGGGCTGCGCTCAAGCCGATCAACCTCGACTGGCGCGGCAACAACCCCCAGGCCACCGAACGGATTCGCCAACAACGCTACGAAGCCGAGCAGATTCTCGCCGCCAAGGGCACCGGAGGGCGATTCAGCGGGTTTGCGATGATCGTCGGCGAGGCCGAATCGCACGGCAGCTACGAAGCCTTCAAACGAGCTGCCCATGCCGCCCGCCTCGACCTGCGCGCCCTGGCCAACGGCGAAGCGCGGCTCGATGCCGGCGACTGCGGCAGCGTCGGCATCCGCTTTGGCGAAGGCAACCTTCCAACCGTCTGGCGCAATGGCCAGCAGCACGACTGGGACGACCACTTTGCCCAGTATCAGCCGGTCGGAGGCGATAAGCCCATCAAACAGGGCTGGAAGACCGGCCGGTTCCGCGTCGAAGCCGGCGGCTGGGTCTTTCAGGGCCGACTTGATGCCGATGGCCGCTATACGTTCGAAGAACGCTCCGCCGATTGACACCGCCGCGCACCACCAGCCTTGCCACCCCGTGAGCGTTCCAGCGACCGGTCAGACACGGAGCCGAATCGACCTGGAGTCCACCTCTCGATGCCCGATCCTTCCCCGCCCCGATCGGGGTTGAGTGTCCTGTGGGCAGTCCGTAGACTATGGCCTGAGTCGGGAACCGGATCCGGCACGGTTTCGGGACGTTTCCCGGAGGCTGCCAGCGGTCGCGGCCGCCACCGTTTCGCCCAATCCCAGGAGTTTCGCCCTTGCCCGCCACGTTCACCTGCTCGGTCATCACACCCGAAAGCCACGCGATTGAGGGCGAGTTCATCTATGCCTCGATTCCGGCGTGGGACGGCCTGCTCGGCGTTGCGCCGGGACGCGCGGCCATGGTGATCAAACTTGGGGATGGCCTGCTGCGGCTGGAAGAGGAAGACGGCAAATCGAGGTGGTACTTCGTCGGCGGCGGGTTCGCGCAGATGAAGCGTAACGTCTTGTGCCTGTTGACCTCGGAACTGATCCCCGCATCCGAAGCCGATGCCCGGGCGGCCGCCAAGGCGCTGGAGGAAGTCGAGGGCAAGCTGGCCGTGACCGAGCAGGAAGTTCAGAGGCGGGATGCCCGGGCCGAGCGTGCGCGGCTGCTGATCAATCTCTCGCGCAAGGCTGGCTGATTCGCCGCCCCGCCCACCTGCACCAGAGACCACAACCGACTCTGCGGGGTTTCATCCGCCGATGGGGGCTTGTCCATCGGATCCGAGTGCCCGTATTGATGCCCGCCACACCGGCCGGACGAAATTAACCCGGGAGATTGAAGCCCCGAGCAAGACCGATGGGCCCGGTGTCGTCTAGACTTTTGACAATCCGGATCGCGTTCCGGACAGCGAGGCGGGGGATTTGAAGTCCGAGGCGTGCGGATTCGCCCGGATACAGGCATGGAGGCACGACCTGTCAGCGCCATGATGCGAAGCATCAAGAAGATCTGGCCCCTGATGTTTCACCGTCGGCTGGTGCTGCTGGCGGTGATGTTTGTCGTGATCAGTCTGCTCTGGGCGGCGCAACTGGCCAGCCTGACCGTGGTCCATGCCGATCGCCATCGCGAGCGTGCCGAATCCGTCCTGGAAACCCGCGAGCTGGTCCCCACGCGGCGAGGGGCGATCTACGACCGATATGGCCGACCGCTGGCCGTGGACCGCGTCAGCCACGATCTTGCCGTCAATTTCTCCCTGATCAGT
Organism: Phycisphaeraceae bacterium; assembly: GCA_020831765.1. Classification (GTDB taxonomy): domain Bacteria; phylum Planctomycetota; class Phycisphaerae; order Phycisphaerales; family Phycisphaeraceae; genus JAFIFY01. The sequence goes on from JAFIFY010000091.1 coordinate 25,080, forward strand.
GGTCGCTGGGCATACCTTCGCGCCCTTCGCGAAGCCCGGCGGGTCCATCGTCATCAATGGGCGGAACTCGCCCCGGCCGAGCGCGATCACCTGATCGACCGCTATCGGCCCGAGTACGAAGCGCAGGTCGATCGACTCTGGGAAGAAATCTCCGAGATGACCGGGGTTTCGCTGACCGAGCTTGATCAACGCAAGGATGAAATCCGCCGGCGCGTGGCGCAGATTCGCGGCTCGGTCCTGCACCGGCGGTTGCAGAGGCGGATGGAGGAAGTCGATGAACCGCCCACCACCGCCGCCGGGCTGGCCGTGCCCATTCGCGAGGAGACCGAGTATCACGCCATTGCCGAGGGGCTCGACGAGGAGACGCGAAGACGGCTCGAATCGCTGACGCTCCTGGCCCGGGGCTCCGACGATCCGGAGCACATCATCTGGCGACTGGTCTCGGTGCAGCCATCCACACGGCGCGAGTATCCGGTCGACAAAGTGGTCATCCCAATCGACACCTCGACGTTTCCTTCGACTTTGAGACGGTCCGAACCGCTGCGAATCGAAGTGGACGGCGCTGAGACGCTGCTGGTCGGTCTGATGCGCCCGGTCTGGAGCGAGGACATCGCGCGAAGGCCGTTTCGTCGGCCACGGACGGCGGATACCGGCCGCCGGCCGGAGTTGGACCTGGGCGGCTATCTCGTTGGTGACACCATCGGCCGCATGGGGCTTGAACTGAGCCTCGAATCCTCCCTGCGCGGCCGGCGGGGCGAGCGGGTGATTCAACTCGACACCATGGAAAGCACCTCCCGGGCGCCCGAGCCGGGAAGCGATGTCCACCTGACACTGGACCTCAGGCTTCAGCAACGCATCCAGGCGATGATGCATCCGGATGCCGGGCTGATGCGTTCCCAGCCGTGGCATCTTCGGCGCGATGTTCACGATCCCCGATACGGCGAGAACCCCGATCGGACTTTGGTCCAGCCGGGCGACCCGTTGACCGGCGGCGCGGTTGTTCTGGATGTGCGTACGGGCGAAATCCTGGCCGCCGTCAGTGTGCCGCAACTCAGCCGCGCCCAGCTCGAGGACGATCCGAGATCGGTCTGGGGCGATGTGCTCAATCGTCCGTTCGTGAATCGGGCGGTCGGATTGAACTGGAAGCCCGGATCCACGCTCAAGTCCATGGTCCTGGCCGGTGCGATGGCCGATGGGGTTCACCGGGTGGGTCAGACGATCAACTGCACCGGTGCCCTGGACCCGCGCAACCCTGAGATCATGCGATGCTGGATCTACCGGCAGTTCGGTCAGACGCACGGCCATCTGGAAGCGCCCGAGGCGCTGGCCCGAAGCTGCAATATCTTTTTCTACGTGCTGGGCCGCGATCTGGGCGCGCGGCGGGTCATTGATTGGTACGAACGCTTCGGACTGGGCCAACATCAGCAGAGTGGTGTGGCGGACTTGAGCGGCAGCCTGCCTCGATCGGGACCGCGAACCACCTCGAACACGCCCGGTTTCACTCAGAGCGATGCGATCTTCATGGCCATCGGCCAGGGACCGGTGGAGTGGACGCTGCTGCAATCGGCCAACGCCTACGCGGCGCTGGGGCGCGGCGGCATTTACATGCATCCCACGATCGTGCGCGACCGGGAAGCGCTGGGCTTGCCGGTGGTGCGCCAGGACATGGCGATACCACCCGATGTGATCGAGTATGTGCTGCGCGGACTGGATGAATCCAGCAATACTTCCTACGGGACGACCTATCGCCTGAGCCTGTTGGGCGGCGAGCGCATCTTCAACGTGCCGGGCGTTCGCGTCATGGCCAAGAGCGGCACAGCCCAGGCTGTGCCCTTGCGATGGGATTCGGATGGCGACGGGCGGATTACCACCCGTGATCAGATCATTCGCCAGGGCAGCCATGCGTGGTGCATCGCGCTGGTCCGCCGTGAGGGGTCGGACACGCCGGACTATGTCGTGGCCGTGGCGGTGGAGTTCGCCGGCAGCGGCGGCGCGGTGGCCGGGCCGATCGTCAACCAGATACTTCATGCCCTGCGGGCCGAGGGATACCTTTGAGCGATCACAACTGGTCATTGCTCAGGCCCACCGCGGCATGGATCGTGGCGATCTGCGCCCTGGCGCTGTCGGCCATCGGCATCGCGGCGATCCATACCGCCGATTTGAGCGCCGCCAATCCAACCGGGTTCGCCCAGCGACAGATGATCTGGCTGGCGCTGGGCATCATCGTCATGCTCGCCTGCGCCTTTCCCCATCCCAAGCGGATCGGCGCGGTGTCCTGGCCGTTCTTCGGGGTCTGCTGTTTTCTGCTGCTGATCCTGCTGATGCCGTTCATGCCCCGATGGCTGGTGCCCGTGATCAACGGTTCGCGGCGTTGGATCGACCTCCAGGTGCTGACGATCCAGCCTTCGGAGATGGCGCGGCTGGCGTTCATCCTCGCCGTGGCCTGGTTTCTGCGCCATCGCGGAAGCCATCGCAACCTTCACGGACTTCTGCTGCCCTTTGGCATCATGTTCATCCCGGCCATCCTGATCACGCTGGAGCCGGACCTGGGCGGAGCGATCCTCATGCCGCCGGTGCTGTTCGCCATGCTGATCGCCGCGGGGGCCAAACTCCGCCACATGGCGGCCCTGCTCACGATCGTGATCGCCGTCGCCGCATCGAGCATCGCATCGATCTACGTCCTGCCCGATTCCATGCAGGTACTGCGCGGCTATCAGCGCGCGCGGATCGATGCCACCATCCGGCAGACATTCTTCGATGATCAGACCTATGTGCAGACCACCGGCTTTCAGCAGGACCGGGCACGGACACTGGTCGGGGCCGGCGGCGTGTCGGGCTATGGAGCGGAACGCTCATCCGTGATTCTTCGCTTCAACCGCCTGCCCGAGAACCACAACGACATGATCTACGCCGTCATCGTCAATCGCTTCGGCATGGTGGGCGGCATGGCCGTCCTGGGGCTGTTCGTCGTGATGTGTTTCGGTTGGCTGTATATTTCCGCGATGAGCCGCGATCCTTTCGCGCGGCTGGTCTGCGTGGGCTTTGCGGCGCAGATGTTTTTTCAGATGACCTTGAACACAGGCATGTCCATGGGGCTGGTGCCGATCATCGGCGCCAACCTGCCCTTTGTCTCCTACGGCGGATCGAGCCTGATCATCTCCTACTGCCTGATCGGTCTGACATTGAACTTCGCCGCGCGTAAGCCCGAGATCATGGCCCGCAAGAGCTTTGAATTCGAGCATCCGAGCGAGGACATTCCCAAGGCGCGCGGCTTCAAGTCGCTATCCTCTTCAACATGAACCGATCCCCCGAGCCGGTGAATCCCGATCAACCCCGAACGCCTTGGACCGATGCGCCCATGCCTCCTTCATGGGTCATCGAGAAAGCCGCCCTGCTGCATGCCGACCTCGGGGGCGACCATTGGCGGAAGCTGGCGGCATTGCTTGAACTGATCGATCAAGCCAACGCGAAGATGAACCTGACGGCGATCCGCGACCATCAACAGGCCTGGGAACGTCACATCCTCGACAGTCTCACACTGCTGGATTTTCTCGCCCCGATGGCGAGCGGACAGCGCATCGCCGATGTCGGCTCGGGGGCGGGACTGCCGGGCATCCCCCTGGCGATCGCCCGGCCCGATCTGACCTGGCTGCTGATCGAGGCCACGGGCAAAAAGGCCCGGTTTCTGGAAGAGACTCGAGCGGCATTGGAGCTGGAGAATGTGAAGGTGCTTGCCCAGCGGGCCGAGGATGCCGGGCGCGATCCGCGATTCCGCCAGAAGCTGGATGCGGTCGTCTGCCGCGCGGTCGGCCCCATGCGCGAGCTTCTGGAATACACCCTGCCGCTGCTGACGATCGGCGGAGTGCTTCTGGCGATGAAGGGGCCAAAGGCCAAGGATGAGTTGACCGAATCCGGCGATGCGCTGCAGTTGCTTGGAGCGGATGAAGTCGAGGTCTTCGATGCGTGGCCCGAGGGCAGCGAATGGAACACCGTGGTCGTCCGCGTGGTCAAAGGCCGCGCCACACCCCGCGATTACCCCCGCCCCGCCGGCACGGCGCGGCGGTCTCCCTTGTAGGACGTGATGTCCAGCGATACTGAGCCCAGGCGTCTGGCTAACCCGAAGGCTTCTCGGCCACGATCAATGTGTTATGAATGGGCACCCATCGCATGGATCGGCCCATGGGGACGGTGCGGCGGATCAAGAACCCCTCGTGTTCCAGCAGCCGGCGCCACTCATGCGTGGGCTTGAATCCGCCGGGATTGAACGGCATCTTTTCAACCCAGTTCAGATAATGATGAAAGCCGATGACACCCAGCTCATCCAACTTGCTGTCGAAACGGTCTTCAATCAGAAGGAAGCGATGTCGTGTGACCCGGGCGATCTCGCGGACGACCTGTTCGATGTCATCACAATGATGGAGTACGGCAACGCAGATGGCGATGTCGAATGTCTGGTCCTCAACGGGAATGTGATGTCCGTCGTAAAGTTCGACGGCAAAGTCGGCCAATTCGCGGGCCTCGATGTCAAAGCCGCGAACCTCACATTGGGCCTGGTCGCGGATCGCCGATGCCAGAAGTCCATCGCCGGCTCCCACATCCACGACGGATGACCCCCGGGGAATCCACGGCAACAGGTGCCCAAGGTTGAAGCCGGCCCGGGCCTGGTGGATCGCCTCATCGGCCTTGCGGGTCACGGCAAGGCGACGGCTCAACCTTCCATCATGGCTTGTTTCCACGAGACCAGGCTGGTTCATTCGACCACCATCCTTCGCTCATCCTGGATACGGTAGGTTACGCCCGCCCAGCGGATGCGTCGAGTCAAGAGCGATGCGAAGCTGTTGAGACCCTGCAAGAGGCTGGCCAATGGTGCCACAAGCACCAGCAGCCACCGCTTCGGGCCGAGCTCGATCGAACAACGACTGAGCATCGACTCAAGGGCACCGGACAGCATCGCCGCGATCAGCCAGAAATGGGCGATCCAAAGCCCTCCGGCGAAAAGCGCCAATCCGTAACCCGTGCCACCACCGCCGAATACGGTTCCCAACAAGCCCGTCAGCAGCAGACCCCAGCCCAGCAGGTTGCCCACACCGTGTAGCAACAGGGCAATGAGCCAGAAGGGACGGTTATAGAAACGTGTTACCAGCGTCTGGCGATTGGTCCAGTGAATCAACGAACGGAAGGTGTCTTCCTCGCGGCTTTCGACGATGCACTCAGGAACGAAGGCGAGCTGATAGCCCCGTTCCTTCAACCGCTTGCTCATGGTCATATCGTCGCTGAGCGCATGCGCCCAGACATCTCCGATGCCGCAGGCCTCAAAGACCTCTCGCCTCACGGCCATGGCTCCGCCCCAGACGAATCGCGTTCTGGGGTTGACCAGAAACGCGAAGCCGCCGGCGTTCCAAGCCGTGCGAAGCACGCGCGGCAGGCTGGACCAATCCGGCGAATACCATCGAAACCCACTGGAAGCGCCGATAGCCGGGTCTGCGAGCGGCGCGGTCAGCTTGGCGATGAAGCGGCGATCCGAGCGGCCATCCGAATCCATGATGACCAGGATGCGGCTGTCCGGGTCGGCCGCTTCAACACCCTTGATCTGGTTGTTGTTCTGCTGGCTGCACGTTGTCGGCAAGCCGGCAACCACGGTCTTGATGCGAAGCTCAGGCGACTGGCCGATCACCTCCTCGAACACCGCCTGAGCGGGGTCTTCCCGGGTCGCGGTGACCAGGACGAACTCGATGGCCGGGTGATCCTGGCTGACGATCGATCGCAAGTTATCGGACAGACTTCCATCGTCACCTTTGCAGGGAATGATGACGCTGGTCGCCAGGGACTCGGCCTGTTGCGGCGACGCTTCAGGCCGGATACTGAGCAGCGACAGCATGGCGGCAATGCTGAGTCCGGTAAACACCAAAGCCAGGATTGAAAGTGGAGTAAGCAGCATCTCTTGCCATCCGCCGGCCGCGCACATCGCCCGGCCTTTTCCTTTTCTCGACACGATCAGCCCCAAGGGTGACCATGCCGGGCGGCCGGCATGTATTTGTCGAGTTTTTCTGCCGCCGGAAGTTAAAGAGCAGAACCCGCTCGAGAGCGGGTTCTGCTGAGGAATTCAAGTTGTGGGGGCCACCGATCAGTCGCGTCGGCGACGGGTCGCGGCACCGGCTGCGGCCAGCAGACCAAGACCAGCCAGACCGACCGAGACGGGCTCAGGAATCGGGTTGTAGAAGAAGGTCAGCGGATCATCCAGATCAAGCTGCCAACCACCATCGAAGACATCCTGACGCTGTGGGCTGAATCCTGGAGGCGTGGTGCCATCGAAACCGGTGAACCCGAAATCGAATTGGGCCTGAGTCACTTCACCATCCAGGAACCACTTGCCGCCGTCAACAACAACGGCGTAGATATCGGTTTGACCGGTGAAGGCAATACCCGGCGAGGGACTTTCGAACAGGTTCAGCAGCAGGCCATCGTCCCCAACGCCAGCATGAAAGAGCGGAACGATGTAACCGGTGAGCAGAAGATCGTACTGGTTGTTGGCCGCATCGCGGCTGAAACCGGTCAGGTGGTCGATACCCCAACTGTTGACACCGTCGGTAACCGTATTCGGGTTCATGATGGGATCGTACCAATCGACATCTCCGGGGCCGGTATTGGTGAAGTCCGCCGCGATCCCACCGATGTCCGGCGTTGAGTCAAACAGGAAAAAGCGACCGATGCCGCCCGGAGTCGGGTCCGGATTGCGGGCCGCATCGTCAAGAAGAACGCGGGCGAGATCGGGCAACGGTGTAACAAACTGCTTGACCTCGAGGAAGGTCACGATGCCGGTGATTTCGGTGTTGACCGCAGGAATCACGCCCGGCAGGGGGCTGCCGTTGACCGTGAGGTCATTGGCGCGAAGCGCGGTGTAGTCAGCGCCACCAATCGGGGGTGAACCGGCTCCGCCGAGCGGGCTACGGGGAAGCGCGTTGAGGCCAAGGTCATAGAGATTTCCACCGCCGTAGAAACCAATCTCGACATCGCCAAACGTCAGGCTGATCGCATCGGCCTGCTGCGGCGCGGCGGTGATCAGGGCACCACCCACGGCCGCGACTGAAAGAATCGATCGAATTTTCATGATTGCATCTCCCAGGGCTATTGCCCTATTGCTTGCTTTCGGACCCCCACGCACACGCCTACACGGCGCCGGCAGGCCCAGACACCTGTTTCTTGTTTTCGAGGTCCCCTCGCTTATCACGAAAGGTGCCTCTCCCCGAGGATCACGCATCCTCGACCGCGGCACGGTTCAAGAGGTTTCATGCTCCGCCACCGATTCGCACCCCCCTACTCTACTCGATTTCGCCGACAATGCAAGTGCATTCGCTCAATTTTCGTGAGGAGATTTTTCTTAAGGTCGGGCCGATGCGGGATCGTAACTCCCCAGATTAACATCCCTGGCATCCTGCTATACCGTCAGGAATATGCCGGCAGCCGGCTTCGGCGTCATGGCCCGGCCATGGCCATGTTAATCGGTGCCCAGCTCGGAGTTTCGACCGGACCCTCACACGGGCATGCTCAACGCGCTCCTGCCTCAGGCACTGGCCGTGACCCTCGGACTTGCCAACTCGCGCCAACCGTCTTTTCCCAGCAGTTCGCCCAGTTTCCGTTGCCGAAAGGTGAAGATGTCGACGACACGGCTCCGGACGAAGCATCGGTCGACCCATCGCCCCCCCGGAACGGCGTAATCCACACGGTCCCGGCAAAGCGTGCCGCCATCGACCGATTCAAAGGTGTGTTCGTGGACCCATCGCCGGTATGGGCCCCGCAACTGCTCATCGACAAAGCGGTATGGCGGCTCCCACGCGGCGATCCGGGTCCGCCAGCGGATCGGGAAATGGTTGAGCCGAAGCGAGTAGTCGATCAGCGTGCCTTCGGTCATGGCGATCGGCTGGGGCGTCCGGATCTGAAAACGAAGGTATTCCGGGGTGATCAGCTCCAGATTCCCAGCGTCGGCGAAGAAAGCGAACACTTCGTCTCGCGGCCCTGGCAGCCAGATCGCGGCGGTCAGCGTGCGTGTTGTCACTGGTATCCTCCGATCTTCCGCAAAGCCGATCGTAGGGGGATTCCTGCCCGGTGGTGAGCCGGCAGTTCGCGTTCCGAGCGGCGGACCGCCACGGCCGATGCTGATGCCGGCAACCTCGATGTTCGACAGGGGACGGACGGCGAGTGGCATTGGGCTCAGGCCGACGTTGACAGGGGCCGGTCATGCTCAGCGATTTAGGCCGCCCCTCTGGCGGGCGAGATTCCTGAAATAAACCGCGTTACGGAAGAGGTCGGACGACGGATCTTGAAACACTTCCAGCACCCGGGAAAAGGCACGGTCGGCGGCGACGAAATCATTGGTTCGATGGGCATCGAGCCCGCGCTGGTAAAGCGTGATGATCCGCTCGGTGAGCCGCCGCTCCACTTCGAGATAGACCGTTCGATGATCGGGGTCTGGCAGGCCGAGATAGGAATCGCGCCGGTAATGCCGAAGGGCTTCGCGAAACGAGCGGTAAGCCGGAAACAGCCGCTCGGGCTGAATATCAACCGCCAGGGCGTGTTCCAGCGCCTCGGCCAGCGCCTGATCGCCGCGCTGCTGGTTGAACGGGTACATTTCATCTTCGGTCAACCGTCGCCTGACCAGGTTTTCGATATCCGTCGCGGTAAGTTGCTGACGCTGGATATCGGGAGGACCGGGTTCACCCCGATCGAGCACCTGCCCGATCACGATGAATATCCCGACGATGACCAGCACATAGATGCCGACGAACAGCCAGAGGTTCGAACGTTTGCCCTTCTTGGCCGGTCCTTCCTGGTCACCGTCCTCCCAGTCCTCGTCATCCTGATCCTCGGCCGCGCGAGGCCCACCACCTGAGTGCAATCCCACGCCCAGCAGGTCAACCTCCCCGACCTTCAGCGTATCCCCATCGCGCAGGCGCAGCCCCTTCTTCCCGGCGGATCGCCAACCGACCCGGACACCATTGGAGCTCAGACTCTCCACCCGCCACTGATCACCCTCCAGAATCAGCCTGCCGTGATGCCGCGATACACGGGGGTCATCGAGGATGATGCGGTTATCCACATCACGTCCGAAGGTGACCGGTGAGTCGCTCTCGGTCAGGAGGACTCGCTTGCCGGTCTGGCTTCCCAAGAGAATCGAAACCTGTATCGCTGGCATCCGGGTATTCTATTGCCGTTAAGATTCGCTGTGTAACCAACCGTATCGATTGCAGTTGAGCGGAACGATCCGACTCGTTGCGATTGATGGGCTCCGGCCAGGGATTCGACCGTTCATGAGCTTGACCCTGCCCCGACTTCAACTGGCGGCCCGCGCCGTGGCCCAGGCCGCGACGCTCTGCCGACGCCTGCAACCCACGCTCGGGGGCGATTCGGTCCAGTACAAGGCCGACGAGGCCGGGCCGGTCACGGTGGCCGATTTCGCCAGCCAGGCGCTGGTTTCCATGACCCTGGAAGCCGCCGAACGGGGAACCGCCCTGCTGGCCGAGGAGCACGCCGATGATCTGTCCGGCGACCACCGACGCCCACTACTTAGCGCGGTTACCGAGGCGATTCGGCCCATCGTCGGCTCACAGGCGGGCGAGGATCGTGTGATCCAGGCGATCAGCCGGTCCGGGCCGACGCTGGACGGGGCTGGTTCATACTGGACGCTGGATCCGATCGACGGGACCAAGGGATTTCTGCGAGGTGGGCAGTTCGCCGTGGCGCTGGCCTGGATTGAACAGGGCACTGTGGAGCTGGCGGCACTGGCATGCCCAGCATGGAACCGTCCATCCCGCCCGACGGTCCGCGGGTGGGTTCTCGCGGCGGCCAGGGGCCAGGGGCTCTGGGCAGCGCCCCTGGACGACAGTCATATCGGGCACGCCTGGTTTGACCGCTTCGACGTCGTCGGCCCGCACCTTCCCCGGGCGGTGCGTTTCTGCGAGTCGGCCGAAAGCGCACACTCCCGCCATGAGCTTTCCGCCGAAGTCGCCCGCATTCTGGGCATCACGGAGCCGCCCCTGCGGATGGACAGTCAGACCAAGTACGCCGCGGTCGCCCTCGGTGATGCATCGATCTACCTGCGGCTTCCCACACGGGCCGGTTATGTGGAAAAGGTCTGGGACCACGCGGCGGGCAAACTCTGCGTGGAGGAAGCCGGCGGCGCTACCAGCGATACCCTCGGCAAACCGTTGGATTTTTCGCAAGGCAGCACACTGTCGGCCAATCAGGGCGTTGTGGCGACGCATGGCTTCGACATCGCCCGCGTGATCCATGCGATCACCCGGGCCAGAGAAGCGATGGGCCCAACCGAGCGGGAATGAGGTCAGACCCGAGCCGGCATGAGGGCATTTTGCCCATTACGGAGACGGCTCGGAGCGGTTGATGGACTTGGAGCCGGGTTCGGGCGCGGCCAGAGGTCGGCCGGATTGCTCACGTTTCTGGCGATAGTCGCGGCTCATGTCGGCAAGCGTCGTGGTCTTGAGGAAATCGAGGATTTCCTTGCGAATGCTGGAAAACTGGTCGTGCTGCGGGCAGGGCTGTCTGTCGTCGCAGTTGCTCAGCCCGACAACGCATTGCTCGAATTTCCGCGCGCCATCGATGGCCTCGACGATCTCGTAGAGCAGAATCTCCTCCGGTGGCCGGGCCAGCCCGAACCCACCGCCCCGGCCTTTGGCACTGATGAGCAGGCCCTTTCGCGTCAATCCCTGAAAGACCTTGGCCAGGAAATGGCGCGGCAGGTCATGCTCGCGGCAGAGATCGTTGATGAGCACAAAGCCGTCGGGACGGACGGCCGCGAGGTGAGAAAGGCCACGAATCGCATAGGCACAGGCTTGAGAGTAGATCATCTTGGGCGTTGCTCCGTCGCGAAGGCTTGGGTCCACCGCCGGAAGCCTCGGGGGTCGGCCAAAGTGGCCTGGCCGGGCTAAACCATTATAAATCAGACATTTACTTCACTTTTTCGCCGTAAAGCCGTAACCGGCCATGCTGCCTGCATATTCCCAAGGCTGTGCTTCCGGGCCAGGACAGGCGGACGGATTCTGTCATGGGCGTTGCGGGGCGCTCGTCAGTATGGGGACATGCATATCCAAGAGTCTTTAATCTTATCTTTTCGGCCATCGGAAGCAAGTGGTTGAGTCTCCGCTGCGCATTCACCAGTCTCAGGCCGACAAAAGTTATTCGTGTCTGGAATTCGAGTCTACCTTCTGGTACAATAGACGTCAATATCTTTTTGTCGTCTAATGCGAGGCGCATCGCAACCCAACCAGGAGCCTTCGAATGATCTCGCAAACCGCCGAATACGCGCTCAGGGCCGCCGTCGTACTGGCCGAACATGCCGGAGAATGCCTGACCACCTCCAAGATCGCCGCCGCCGCAACCATTCCCGGCGATTACCTCTCCAAAGTGCTGCAACTGATGAGCCGCGCGGGCCTGGTGCATGCTCAGCGGGGCCTGCACGGTGGATTCCGCCTGATCCGCGACCCCGATGCGCTCTCAGCGCTGGAAGTCATCACCTCCGTTGAGCAGATTCCGCGCTTTAAAGGATGCCCTGCCAATCGACAGGAACACCAGGAGACGATGTGCCTTCTCCATCAGCGCCTCGATCAGGCGATGAAGCAGGTCGAGGATGTCTTCGCCTCGACCCGGATCAGTGAGTTGGTCGAACGAAACTGCTGCAAGCCATCGCCCGCCCCCGCCGAGGAAGTGGATAGCGATTCCCTGGCCGGTCGATCCTGAACGATTTCCACACGAGCACTTGAGGATCGATTCATCTCATCATCCAACCCGGGGCCGCATGTCTTGCCGGGATTCAACGCACTGCGGACGGCCATCACCTTGGGGTTTGTGTAAACTTCCGGCCGGTCAGTATTTGGTCGGCTTCGAAGGTGTCCGTTGACTGAAGCGCTACACCCCCACCTACCGCAATTGTTTCTGGGCTTGATCGCCACACTCATCGCAACGCCTGTCTTTCGCGCGTTGGCGATCCGCAATCGCATCGTCGATCGGCCCGATGACAAGCGCAAATGGCAAAAGACGCCGATCGCCTATCTGGGAGGCATGGCCGTGTTCGTCGGTTGGCTCGTGGCCATGCTGGCGTTTCTGATCCGCAGCCAGGACCCGGCCTCGCCGACCGCGGGCGCCGAGCTGCCCATCTACATCATCCTGGGTGCCTTCGTGATCGTGCTGGTCGGCCTGCTGGATGATGTGGTCGATCTGTCGCCGAGCCTGAAGGTCGCCGGGCAGTTCGTCGCCGCCGCGTGCCTGGCCAATCAGACATTTGTGCTTCCCTATTCCGAACCGATGATCCTTGGCCAGGCACTGGTGATCGGCCTATTCAACCTTGTCGGCGTCACGCTTCCGCCGATGATCAGCTACACCGCCGGGACACTGCTCCTGGGCCTTTTCGTGCTCGGCGGCTGCAATGCGGTCAACCTGATCGACGGGCTCGATGGCCTTTGCACGGGCATCACCGCCATCACGGCCTCGGCCTTTCTTTTCTTCGCGCTGACGGTGATGCAACTGGCCAACTTCTGGGCCGAACTGCCCACCGGCCCGCAACTTCTCATGCAGGCCGATTTCCAGATCGCCATGTGCATCGCGATCATCGCGGCCATGCTCGGCTTCCTGCCCTACAACTTCAACCCCGCGGTCATCTTCCTGGGTGATGCCGGATCAATGCTCATCGGCTATCTCTGCGTGGCCCTGATCCTCATGTTCGCGACCACCGGAGGCATCGGACCATTGCTCGTGGTCGCGGCCATGATCGCATTCGCCATCCCCGTTCTCGACACCGGACTCACCATCGCCAGGCGATATTTCCAGGGCCAGCCCTTGTTCAAGCCGGGGCCGCAGCACACCTATGTGCAACTGGTTCGCTGGCTGGAGAGCCGCGGACATTCCTTCGAGTCCCGCGTGCGAACCGGCGTTCTCCTGCTGTACGCCATCGCGATCGCGCTGGCTGTTGTCAGTTGCCTGGTGGTGGTCAATCGGTGGTTCCTGGCGTTGGCCGCCCTGCTGATTCTGGCCTTGATCCTTGTCACCTGCCTGCATCGCTCGGCGAAGACGGCCAGAGCCTGATGCGCCCCGGCGGTCAATCCGCCGAATCAGGAAGCCACGCCCCCAACCGGCGGTCACGGTCACCATGAAACGAATCGCCCACCTAACTTCGGCCCACGCGCATCCGGATAATCGCATCTTCCGCAAGGAATGCCGATCAATCGCGGCGATGGGATACGAGGTCACCCTCGTGGTTCCACTGGATGCCGATCAGCGGGTGGATGGGGTCAAGGTGGCCGCCGTGCGGAGGTTTTCCAGCCGCCCGCTGCGCATGTTGCTGACACCATGGCTGGTCCTGTTCAAGGCATGGTGCCTGCGAAGCGACCTTTATCATTTCCACGATCCGGAACTGATCCCCATCGGCTTGATGCTGGCGCTCACCGGCAAGCCCGTGGTGTATGACATCCACGAGGACTACGTCACCTCGATCGCCCAAAAGCCTTACCTGCCGCGTGCGGCGCGGCGGCTGATCGCCGGGGCTTTTGGAGCGTTGGAGCGATGTTGTCGGCAATGCTTTCATACGGTGATCGCCGAGCGGTATTACCGTCGTCGATTTCCCGAAGCCGTCGAGGTACTGAACTATCCGCCTCGCCCCGAGTCAGCGGAGATGCTCGCCGCGCCCCAGCGTTCGGAGTCCGGTCGATACCGGCTGCTCTACACCGGCACGATCTCCGAGGATCGCGGAGCGATCCTGATGGCCGCGCTGCCCGCCGCGATCGAAGAGATCGAAATTCACCTGATCGGCCGCTGCGACCGGGGCTTGATCCAGCGGATGAAAGCGACCGCCGGGCCCCATGCGGATCGGTTGATCTTCCGCAACGATGGCGCTTTTGTCGAATTCGCCGCGATCGAACGTGTCTACCGCGAGGGCCACTGGCTGGCGGGGCTGGCGCTGTTTCCGCGCACGCCGCATTACATCGACAAGGAACTGACCAAGTTCTTCGAATACATGCGTTACGGCCTGCCGGTGCTCTGCTCGGATTTCCCGACCTGGCGCCGCTTGATTGTCGCCGATGCCGCCTGTGGGCGGACCGTTGATGCCGAAGATGTGGCGTCAATCGTTCGGGGCATACGCGCCCTGATCGACGATCCCGCCGGATGGGAGCGGATGGCGCGGAACGGTCACCGGGCGGCACGGGAGCGATTCGCCTGGGAATCGCAGGCCGAGGCGTTGGCGGCCGTTTATCAACGGGCGCTGGGCTCGTAACCATCCGCGTCTGAAGCCTCCTCGCTGCGTGAGACCGGCTTGCGCGCCACGACGGTGTAGTGAATCGGCATGAGGAAGCGGTCTTCACATTCCAGCGCGGCAAGCTCGATGATCTGGAAATCCTGGAAAAGTCGGCGAAGGCCGTGTTCGGTGAATCGCCAGCAATCGGGCAGCGGCCCGTGCATGCGGAAGTTGAACGGCGTCGAGACGAACACCAGGCCGCCAGGCTTGAGCATCGCGTGGATATTGTCCACCGCATCGAAGGGTTGAAGCGTGTGTTCGAGCACTTCGGTGCAGACGACCATGTCATAGCCGCCGGGGACGCGGGCGATCTGTTGCCGATCGCAGAGATCGGCGATGAACGTTGCGCCGCTGTCCGGATCGATATCCAGGGTGTCCACATGCACATGCGGGCCGAAAAAAGGCCTGGCCCCCTTGTGGACCTGGGGCGCGATATCCAGCAGCCGCGCCGGTTCGATCCCATATCGCGCCGCCACATCGGCCATGAACCGCTCCACGTTCTCGCGGAGCAGTCGAAGATGCTCGATGTCCATGGGGGAGGGAGTTCGTTCCATCCAACGAGTCTGTCGAGCCATGCGACGTTTGTCAATGAGTCGATCCGGCCAACCTGTGAGGATTTGGTTGGCCCCAACCTGCCCGCCGGCCGATGAGAAAAGCGACTGGCTCTGGAACTCGCCGGATGATCTGGCGTTGTATGATGACAAGGCGATCGCGGGTGGTTCGAGAATGGGGTCCGCTATTTAGAATCGAGGGATGGGCATGCGTAAGCCAGACCATAGCCCGGTAAATGACACGCGTCTGTCGTTCCGCGCCATCTTCCAAGCACCCCTGCTCCTTGTCTTCGTTGTGCTCATGGTGACGGCGCTTACCCGGCCGAATCCCGCGTCCGGTGACCGGCCCCCGATCATTGTCCAGGCGTTGTCGGAACTGCCCCGGGGTTTTACCCGTGTCGCACGGGAGCCGGGGGTGGTGGAGTTTCTTGGGCCTGATGGCCGGCGCTGGCAGGTGCGGGGCGACATGCGGGCGAGGCCGGGGATTTCGCTTGAGGAGATCGAGCGGCACATCGAGCAGTCGTGGTCCGCGGCCATGCCGCGCCTGGAGCATGCGCGGCCGGCTTTGTTTGAAGAAGGCCCCGGAGGCGGAGGCGTTTCCGGGGGCGGGGGTCGGATCTGGTTCATCGTGCATGGGAATCGGCATTTGCTGGGGTACGATGGCAAAGAGTGGATACGCCGCGAGGCCGTGACCGCCCGCGGGTTCGTCGGACGCCCGCCCGGTCATGGCCGCCTCTTCTGGGCCGAGGCGAACCTACATGTCGGAGACGACCGCTATTTCCTGGAAGGCGATGGTGTCCACGTTTTTGATGGCCGCGACTGGGATTTCCAGAGCTTCGAACCCGTCGCCACGCAAGGCACTTTCGGTCGCCCCGTGTTGCTGCCCGTGGTGCAAGTCGATGGCGTCCGCAAAAATCCAAGGACTCAGGTCTTTGTGGTCCTGCCGACCGGGAGCCACCAGTTCGGTCAAGTGCTGGTGCATCAACCCGGAAGGTGGCTGATACATCAGCAGGGACGATGGCGACTTGCGGAGATGGGTGGGCGGGAAGGCCCGAGCCAGACCAACATCACCCATGCCGCATCGACACCCGAAGGATTGCTCGTCCTGCATGGCCTCGGAGGGGCCGGCCTCCTCACTGCCCCGCAGGTCGATGAGATCACAGCCCAGGCCCTCGCGGAGGTACCGGGCCTGATCCAGCAGTTGGGTGATCCCCGATGGCGGGAACGGGAAGCGGCCCATGAAAGGCTTTTCGAGCTTCGCGATCTGATCGAACAGCCCTTGCGGCAAGCCCGGGAACAGGCGAACGATCCCGATCTCAGAGCCCGTCTTGATGAAATCCTTGGCGATGCAACATTCACGGTTCCATTGCAGTTCTCACCAATCGACGTGGCGAACACCGCGGGCGACAAGCATTTCCCGGGGCTACTGTCGTCGCCTGATCAGTTGGCGACCGTGAGCATTGTTCAGGGCAATGATGGGATGGTGATGATCTTGAGCGGGCCGAGGGGTAAGGGGCGGGACGCGGAGTGGATGGCCAGAATTCGCCAACCCAATGGAACCTGGCGCGATCTGCCGATCGATGAATCGATCGCTCGCTCGCAGATGGTCAACCCGATGCCGGCGCTGCATGCCGGCCATCAGCGCTACTGGCTCGGCGGCAACCGCGCAACGCCAAGGGCCACCCTGATCGATATCAGCGGTGACCGCGTCCGCGTGCTCGCCCGATCCCCGGAACCGTATGCCACGGTGCTCTACGCCCGCTCGAACGGCGAAGCACTTCTGGCCCCGTTCGATCCCCTGAACTTACACACCGATCAACCGCTGCTGCGCTATGAGTCGGACATCCTGATGGAACTGGGCATCCACCTTCCGCCGTAGCCCCCGCCCATCCGACGATCCCGCTCAGTGCATGCCCGCGTTAAGAAAATAATCCATCAGCTCGTGGCCGAACTCCACGTGCATGTCCGATTCGGTGGCGTTGGCTTCGCTGAACGCCCGGGGCACGACGCCACGCAGCTTGTGGCCACAGACCAGAAACGGCACCGGCGTCGGATCATGCTTCCGCGTGGAACAGAGCGTGTAATGATCAGGCAGAAAGAGCATGCGCCAGCGATCACCGTAACGATCCTTGAGCGCGGCGTGTACTGGCCCGACAATGTGCTTGTCGATCGCTTCGAGGCTTTCCCGCTTGGTCATCGGATCGCCGGCGTGAGATGCCTCATCGGGCGCTTCGATGTGGATGCAGACGATGTCGTAATGCTCCAGGGCATCGATTCCGTGCGTTCCGGCGGCGGCGTAGTCGGTGTCGTGGTAGCTGGTCTGTCCGGGCACATCGAGCCTGTCCCACCCCATGAACCCGGACAATCCAGCCAGCAGGTCCACGGCGGTGATCATCGCGCCCTTGAGACCGAAGCGCACTTCGAACGGCTCCATGGTGGGCTTGCGCCCCTGTCCCCACGGCCAGAGATGGGTCGCCGGAAGCTCGTTGAGATCGATGCGGGTCAGGTTGATGTCGTGTTCGGCAAAGAGCGCTTCGCTCTTTTCGATCAGGTTGTGAAGCAGCCGGCAGTCGGCGTTGGCCGAGGCATGGAGCGGCGCGGGCAGATGTTTGGCCAGCGGTTGATCGGGCACATCATGGGGCGGCACGGTCCGCACCTTCGACCAGTCGTGAGCACCGGTGGTGTCGATCATGATGTTGCGATAGCTGACCCCGGGGTGGAAGGCGAAACCCGGCAGGTCGCAGGCGCCGGCGATATCCTCCAGCAGGATGCGGCCTTCGCGCGAGGTGATGTGCCCGGCCGAGTGATCGAGGAACAGCCCCTCGCGCACGGCAATGAAGTTGACCCGAAACACCCAATGATCGGGCTCGATATCAAGGCCCAGCGCCGCGGCCTCCAGGGGAGCGCGGCCGGTGTGATACTTCGCCGGGTTGTACCCCAGAAGGCTCATGCAGCAGATGTCCGAACCGCACGGCATACCCGGTGGCGTGGTGGCGACCGTACCCAGCCGCCCGGTCGGGGCCAGTTCCCGAAGATTGGGCATGGCGGCCGACTCCAGCGGCGTCTTGCCTTCCAGCTCTTCAAGCGGAAGGTCCGCCGCGCCGTCGGCGATGATCACCACGTACTTGAGCTTGGCGGACTGCATGATCGGAATCTGGAACTCCTGGCCGGTAAAGTTGGCCGGTGGCGTGGCCGGTGAAGGTGGCCGGCGGTTTGCCGGGTCCGGACATGGGCTATCGCAGGCGAAGCCCCTCTTCCTTGAACTTTTCAATAAGCAGCTTCAATTCATCCAGCGCCTCGCCGGCCCGGCTCGCGGCATCTTCCAGATTCCTATAAAGACCTGGATCACGCACCAACAGGCCGATGGTGCCCTCGCCCTCGCGCGCCTCATCGATCAAACGCGAGGCCGAACGAACGGCGTCTGAAAGGTCATCCGCCACGGCGTAGTAGCGCGTCGTGAGCCGTTCGAACTGGGCATCGAGGTTTTCCAGGGTCTTCTCGGCCCGGCCGGTCAATTGGGCCACCCCATCGGCCGCGCCCTCGAACTTGCCCGACGCCGAATCCATGTTGGCGACGATCCGATCGACCTTGGCACGGAACTCCGGATCATTGACAAAAGCATTGATGCCCTCGATCACCTTGGCGGCTTCACGAAGCCCGGTATCCAGCCGCTGGGCGGCACTGGCCAGGTTGCCCGCGACCTGGCCCTCATCGACCTCTTCGGGATTGCGGACATCGGTCAGAAGGCGGAGGTTGCGCCCGACGTGAATCCATTCTTCGCTCAGCTCATCAAACCGCGCAACGACGTGCGAAATCTGCTCTCCCACAGGCGCCAACGCCATCGACAATTCGGCGATCAGCGACTCTTCGATCCCCTTGGCGCCGCGCCCGGTCAGCCTGCCGCTGCCGTCCTTGGCCAGATATTCGGTCACCGGCGGCTCGATATCGGCGATGGAAAGGTCAAGCACGGGACTGCCGCCCAGGGGGGATGTGGCCTTGACCGACACTTGAACCCCGGCGGGAATCCGGTATTCATGCCGGATGCGGGCGCGGACGTGTACGCCTTGGGTCGGATCACCCGGATCGACCATCCGCACCTCGTTGACCCGCCCGACATCGACATCGGCCATTCTCACCCGACTTCCCGGCGCAAGGCCCCCCGAGGCGTTGAGCTGAACCTGAATGTCATACCCCGGCTCGAATGCCGCCGGCACATAACCGAACAGCAACAGCAGGGCCGCAAGGCCGATCAGGGAGAGCAGGCCGGTCAGGCCCACGGCGATGTTCATTTTCCTGGTGACCATGTGCCTTACTCAACGTTCGATGGCTGGTATCCCTGTTGCACGATCGCACTCAGATCGTCCGAGTCGGCCTGTCCATTGATGAACCGCTGGATACGCTCATCCTTGAGGTTGACAAAATGTTCCGCATCATCTTCGGCCAAGATGCGGCCATCGTAAAGCATGACCATGCGGTCGGCAATGCGCCGGGCGCTGGCCATGTCGTGGGTCACGACGATGCTGGTGATGCCCAGTCGCTTGGCAAGTGAATCGATCAGCTCGTTGATCAGCGCCGACCGGATCGGATCCAGCCCGGTGGTCGGTTCATCATAAAAGACGACCTCCGGTTCCAGAACAATGGCCCGCGCCAGGGCGACGCGCTTGCGCTGTCCTCCGGACAGGTCGGCGGGCATCTTGTCACCCTGACCGGCCAACCCCACCATCTCCAGAACCTCTTCGCAACGCTCCACCATGCGCCGGCGCGGCCAATCGGTGTGCTCGACCAGCGGAAAGGTGATGTTCTCACGCACCGTCATCGAATCGAACAACGCGCCAAGCTGAAACAGAAAACCCATCCGCTGACGAAACCCGGTGATCGCCCGCTCCGGCAACTGATCGATCCGCTCGTTTCGAAACCACACCTCACCACGATCAGGCTCCAGCAGGCCGACCATCAACTTCAAGAGCACACTCTTGCCCGTCCCGCTCGGACCGAGAATGACCGTACACTTCTTCTCCGGAAACGCCAGGCTGACCGAATCCAGCACGATGTTGTCGCCAAACCGCTTGCACAGATCACGCACCTCCATGATCGCCGGCACGGACTCCGCCGCCGTCCGGGTCATGGCAAGACGATTGGCTTCCTCGATCCGGGCCAGCTCGCCGGCAGCCAGACGGGGCTCAGCGGCCAATTCCGTTTTCAGAGCATCGGCATCGGGAGCGTCGGCTGGAGACTCAGACGCCGCCTGACCACTCGATCCATCCCCGCCCCCGGAAGTCTCACCCCCGGAAGTATCACCCCCGGAAGCATCGCTTCCGAAAGTAACCCCATCCCCGGAAGTAACCCCGCCCTCGGAAGGCTCGGTCCAGTCCTGCCCGCCGGGTCGCCGGTCATCCGAATCATCCGTCTGCCCGCTCCGCTCGCCTTCGGCCGGGCGATTGAACAGCGTGCCCTTTTCTTCACTGGGCTTGGCCGGCGTTTGCCGCGAGTCGGTTTCGGGCTCGCCGCCGGACCGCTCCCACAGATCGCCCTTCTCCAGGCAAAGTGGAATATCCAGCGGATTCATGAAAAATAATCCTTGATCGCCCGGCAGACCTCTTCCTGCTGCCCGGACGTAAGTTCGGGAAAAATCGGCAGGCTCATCACCTGTCCGCAAGCCGCTTCACTGGCCTCGAGCCGGCCGCTGAGCCCCTTCAGGTGGGCGAAGCAGGGCTGCAAGTGCAGTGGCTTGGGATAATAGACCCGCGCGGCGATCCCTTGCTCCTGAAGCCTGGACAGCAGAGCATCGCGCCGGCCGTCGGGCACACGTACGGTGTATTGATTGTAGACGTGTACCGCATGATCCGGAGCATCGGGCAGGACCAGCGGCGACCCCGCCAGCGCCTGGTGATACCGGCACGCCGCCTGCCGCCGGAGTTGGGTGTAGTTGTCCAGCAGTTTGATCTTCAAGCCCAACGCCGCGCCCTGGATGGCATCGAGTCTGAAATTGCCTCCCACCCACTGGTGTTCGTACGTCCCCGTCTGTCCGTGGTTGCGCAGGCTTCGGCAACGCGCGGCAAGCTCGGCATCCCCGGTCACCACCGCCCCGCCATCACCGATGCCGGCCAGATTCTTGGTGGGATAGAAGCTCAGGCACCCGATCCGGCCCACGCCCCCCGCCGGACGGCCGCGCCACCGCGCCGCAATGGCCTGGGCCGCATCCTCGATGATCTGGATGTCGTGCTTCTGGGCCAGTTCGAGCAGGCGATCCATATCAGCCATCAGGCCGAACAGATGCACCGGCATGATCGCGCGGGTTCGCGGGGTGATGGCCGCCTCGACCGCCGCCGGATCGAGATTGAAACTGCCCGGCTCGATATCGACGAAAACCGGTGTCGCGCCGACACGATGAACCGAACCGGCCGTGGCGAAGAACGTGAACGATGGAACGATCACCTCATCACCCGGCCCTATATCCAGCGCCATCAGCGCGACCAGGAGCGCATCGGTACCGCTGGCCAGCGCGACGGCGTGATCACACTCGCAAAGGCGCGCCAGCTCGGTCTCAAACGACTCGACATAGGGCCCAAGCAGAAAGCCACCGGTCGCCAGTATCCGCGAAAACGCCTGCTCAAGCTCCTGCGCGATGGCCTGGTTCTGCGCGATCAGATCAAGTTGAGGGACAGCCATCAGGATTCCTGTTCGTCGGGGATCAGGGCGAGCTTGCCCAGGTGGGTTGCTTGTTCCATCCACGCCTGCGCCTGTCGCGCCTCGCGGAGCGAGAAGGTTCGATCCATTCGAATCTTGAAACGACCGTCAGCCAGCCCATCCAGGATCGTCCGGCAGCCGGGCAGGTAAGCCTCCGGGCCGCTTGCGGTCAGCTCCGAAAGCGCCCAGCCGCGAATGGCGGCATGCTTGCGGATCAGCGGTGTCAGATCGACCGCCGCAGGCTTGCCCAGGAGACCGTAGATGTAGATGGTTCCGTGTTCGGCCAGGGAGACGATCTCGCTGTTGAGCAGTGACCCGGCGGCGACCGGATCAAAGAAGATGTCCACGCCCCGGCCGTCGGTGATCTTGCGAACCTCCCGGTGCCATGGCTCATCCTCACCATCCCGCCGCGTCACCAGAAGATGATCGTAAGGGGCCTCGGGGCATTCGCTCAGCTTCTGGCGTTTCTCGGGCGAACGGGTCAGGCCGATCACGACGTTGGCCGGGTTGAGCGCCTTGAGCAACTGAGCACCGGCCATGGCCACCGGGCTGGATGCGGCGGGAAAGCAGGCGGTCACCGTGCCGCCGGCATCGAGCCCGTGCTTCCAGACCAGGCAACCCCATGCGGTCAGGTACGCCAGCCAGACGCAGCCAAGCTGCTCATCGGGAAGGTTCGCCGGGGCCGGCAGGCAGCTGTCTTCATCGCAGAAATAGTGCGTGCGGTAGGTGCCCTCCATCCCGGCAAGCTGGCCGCCGGGCTGGCGCGGCCCACCGAGGCGCGGCAGGGCAACATCGAGCAGAACCCGGTCGCCCACTTTCCAGCGCGTGACGCCATCACCGACTCGATCGACGATGCCGCCACCCTCGAGCCCGGGCGTGAACGGTGTCGGGCCGGATGAGAGCTTGTAGTGCCCTCGGCGCGCCATCAGGTCGGCGTGGTTCATGCCGATGCTGGTGAGCCGGACGCGAACCTGTCCGGGCGGAGGCTCGGCAGGTTCGACGCGATGGAATTCAAGCACTTCCACGCCCCCGAACGCTGGAATCACGACCTGCATACTCATGCACGAAGTGTAACCGATTCAGTGGCGTTCGCCGTCGGTGCCAGGCGAGCGGACCGGGCGGCACGATCAGCGTTGGGGACGGTCGAGAATGCCGCGGAGCACATCACTGATGACATCTTCCGGGCGCGTGGGTTGAGGCTTGGCCGGTTCTTCGGGTTTGGCATCCGATTCCGGGGGTGATTCCGGGGGTGATTCCGGGGGCGCGTCCGGGGGCGGCCGGTCGGTCGGGCGTTGGCTCAGTCCAGCGCGCAAGCCGAGGTTCAGAAGCTCGCGGGCCAGGCCGCCGGTATCCAGTCGCGGCGAATCCAACGTTCCAGTCAGCGGAATGCGGAAGCGATACCCTTCGGGCAGCACCCGTTGCACGCCCGGGGCAAAGGCCAGGGTCCGGTTGGTGATGCTCAGATGCAGGTTAAAGCGGTTCTGGACCAGGTCCACCTGCCCACCAATGCCCATCGGCATGTCCTGAATGTTCAGCGTCAGGTCGTCGTACTGCACCCGGCCGTTGGTAATGCTCAGTTGGAACGGGGCAAGATTGGTTCGTATCTGCTCAACCCTGGCCGGCCTTGGCGTTTCCGTTCGGGGCGCGGCGGGCGCATCACGCCCCCGGCCGAGGATGTCGATCAATGGCCCCACCGCCCCGGCCGCGGCCGACGCGGGATCGCGCGGTCCCTCAGCGCTGGCCAGCGTCTGGCGCATCAGGTTGGTCATGCTGAGCAGGTCCAGAAGCAGGCCACGCGATTCCATATTGACCGCGCCGATGGTGATTGCCGCCTCTGCGTTGAGCAGCGCGGGATCGAACCCGGCGGTTGAAGTCGTCAATCCACGCGGACCAAGCTCGGCATGAACCAGCGTCGTTGCCGGGGCCAGGGTCAACAGCGGCAGATACGTCTCGGTGAACCGTGAGAGGTCCACCGTAATCGGCAGCGAGACGGTCGAACCTTCGGCGATGTGCAGTTCTTCGCCCAGGGTGCCGGTCGCGTTCAAGTTCGGCCCGGGCGAGGTGAAAGCAAGGCGAAACGGCCTTGGCGTCTCGGGCTGGTGCGGCATCTCAAGTTCCGCCTCAAGCTCGCCGGTGTGCCGGCCGCCGTAGCCCAGCAGATCGCCATCCATGCCCAGAACCTGATCGACGATGGCGACGCTCAGGCGATCGATGCCCGCATTCAATCGATCACTTTCAGCCCCGGGCGTCCATTTCAGATCGACCCGCACAGGGGATGCGGCCAGTTCGGGAAGGGTTTCGGTCCTGATGCGCCCGAGGCTGGTTTCCAGGGCCACGGAAATCCCCGGCTCGACTGAGCTTCGCGTGGCCTTCAGATCGATCGGATTCAGGGAAAGCCCATCCAATCGCGGTGAGCCGCGCAGCACCAACGGCTTTTGTCCTGAATGCGGGTCGGATCGAACGCCAAGCTCCAACGCCAGGTCGGAGACATCAAACCGGCCATCGACAATCGGGATTCGGATCGGCCCGCTGGAGAGCGCAAAGCGATGGCTGTCCGTGATCGTCAGCGGTCGATACGCCTCGGGCAGATGCGGTTCGATCCAGGGCAAGGCCAACGCAAGCAACTGTGGAGTCAGCGTCAGGCCGTTGATTTCGAACGGATCGGCACGTAGCGCATCCTCGGTCAAGCCCAAGGCAAGGGTAAACGGCCGATCCGCGGGGCCATCCATCTTGAGCAGGACGGTGGCATCGGGCAACTTGCCCCTCGTGTTGCGGGCAAGCACTTCGATTTCGACCATGCCTTCGGTCGGGGCGGGGGTTTGCGCGCCGGACGCCCCGGAGACCGGAACCAGGCCGGCCGCGCGCGTTGGGCTTGATCGCCTGTTGGTCAACGCCTGTCGTGAATCCGGGCCATCGACCCACGCATACCTGGCCTCAAGCGATGTCGAGGCTTGGTCCCGGTCCGCCGAAAGACCGGCCACAAAATCGCTGATCGACAGCACCGACCCATCGGGCAGATGCACGTCGAAACCACCATTAACGCTCAAGACGATTCCCTTACGGGGTATCTCCGGCCAGGTAAACGGTTCGGCTGGTCGATCCGGATCCGGCGGGCCGGCAATGGCGGTGACCAGCGAGAGGTTGCCGGATTCATCAAGGTGAATGGCCGAATCGCCATCGATCATGACATCGATCCGTTCGGGCAACGATCGTCGGAGCACCAGCCCCATCAGCGAGAAATCCGGAAGCTCAACGTGGTCCAAGGTGAACACATGCCCCTGTCCATCGTCGATATGGACGCCCCAGGCCTGCTGGCCCGAGCCCCAGCGCAGCCTCAGCCGGTCGATCTTGATGCTGCCATGGATGCGATCGCTGGCGAAGCTGGCGACCATGGCGCGGCCGGGGGCGGTCGAAAGCAGAAACGGGGCAAAAAACACCAGAAGCGCAAGGATGACGGCCAGTTCAATGGGGACGTAATACCAACGATGCCAGGACTTCCGACGCCGATGCGGGCGCGAAGGCTTGGCTTCGCTCGAAGGTTCACCTTGCGCGGCGGATTCGGTTGCAGGCTGATCGGCTTGGGCATCGGGTGTGCTCATGTTCATATCCACCTTCTACGCCTGAACGGCCGGTCAGGGTCCGGATACCGGGCTTCTGGGCAGAACGCCGAGCCAGTGCATCGTCGGGCCGCGGTCCGAAAGCCAGACGGCCTGGACCTTAAGATTCTTAGCACTCATCCACCATTAAACCGTCCCTTTGACCGCCGCGTGCTTGTCAATTGGTCGATATCGTTCTAAGCAATGAGTATCGGGCACTTGAGCCTTGGTGCCGCAATCCAGGCGTGGCTTCCGTCGCTGGATAGGCGGGGGAATAACTTAGGCAACCAACTGGTTTGATTATCAGCCATGGTCGAAAATCCAACCCCACAACCCGGCCGCAAATCTCGATCTGATCAAGAATTAGATCAAAACATCGAGTCCGAACTCCAAGGCTGGGCATCCACCGGCTGGCTGATGGCGATCTCGGACAACGAGTTGGACGCTGAATCGGCCTTGAATCAGCCGGAGTTGGCCCATCTCGAGCCCGAAGGGCTGCGGGCCCGGGTGGCGGACCACCAGGCCGTGCGGAGCTGGGCGAAGAAGGCCCTGATCAGGACCTCGGGCCCTTCCGAATCGCTTCGAACCTCCATCGCCCAGCTTCTGTCCGAATCCAGTCCGCACACCACGACCCGCGAACCCTCATCGACTCGCCCGGCCCTCGTCGCGGCTGCGTTAAACGAACCTCAATCCGATCGCAACGACACGACCCGCTACACCCGGCCGACCTGGTGGTGGCGCTGGTCACCGGCGTTGGCCGCCGCGGTGCTGCTGATGCTGACCTTGAGCATCGCCTTCAACGCATCGAGCAGCAGGGTTGTCGGCTCCGAGACCTGGGCCGCCATGGGTGTCGATCAGCCCCCGGAATGGCTCTCGGCCGGCGACTTCAATCGGTTCAGTCGTCGCCATGTTCGAAGTTCGCGCGGCGTCGAAACGCTTGATCAAACCGAGCGCTTCAGCGAAAGCGACGCCATCTCGCTCGGTCAGGTCGCAAGTTTCCTGCAAGTCAGCCGTGTTCCGGATTCACTGGATTTTTCCCCGCAGGGGTTCGTGCTCAGTGAAGCGGGTTTCTGCCGCATCCCCGGTCGTGATTCGGTACACCTGGTCTATCGACACGAAGCCGATGAGCGCCGAGCGGATTCGTTCAGCATCTGGGTCATCCGCGCCGATGGCCAGTGGCGTGAACGCGTGATCGACCGCGATTTCGTCACCATTGATGGCCGCAACGTGCCGCACCCCATGAACGTCTGGCGCGAGGGTGACCTAGTCTTCTTCATGGTCGCCGATTGCAGCGATGCGATCCTGATGCCGATGCTGAAGCTTCGCCCACCGAAGCCCAGAGCCGATCGCTGATCCAACGCCAGTCGATGACGCGCCCAACGCGGCAAGCCGAGTCCATCACCTCTTCCCGGCCGGGCTTATGATATCGCTTCATGCCTGAACCCCAGGGCCATCCTGATGCCCGAAGGCTGCGGCGGGTGGCACTTGTCGCCCTTCTGGGCGCAAGCCTGATTACCGCAGGCAAGTTCGCGGCGTTCGTGGTGACCGACAGCGCGGCGGTACTGTCCGATGCCCTGGAATCACTGGTGAATGTCGCCGCGGCGGGGTTCCTGGTCTTCACCGTGCGACTGGCCCACAAGCCCGCGGATCGCGACCATCCCTATGGGCACGGCAAGATCGAGTTCATCGGTGTCGGTATCGAGGGTGGACTGATCCTGGCCGCCGGACTGTTCATTGCCTACGAATCCATCCGACGGCTCATCACCGCCCAGCCACCGGTCAATCTGGATATCGGCATCTGGATTCTCGTGGCGCTGAGCATCGTGAACTTCCTACTGGCTTCCTGGCTCATGCGCGTCGGTCGAACGTGCGATTCGCCGGCCATGATCGCCGATGGTCGTCACCTGATGACCGATGTGGTCACCACCGGCTGCGTCGTGACCGGACTGGTGATGGTGCGCTGGACCGGGCTTGCATGGCTGGACCCGGTCTTCGCCCTGCTCATGGTGGTTTACATTTTCTACACCAGCACGCGGCTGATCCTGCAGTCCGCTTCCGGGCTGATGGACCAGATCGACCCGAAGGACGATCGGCTGATCCGCGAGATTCTCGACGATGAAGTGAGCCAGGGACGCATCGACGGTTATCACAAGGTCCGTCACCGCCATCAGGGCAGCTTCCACTGGGTGGACATGCACCTGCAGATGGACCCGGGCATGACCGTTCGTGATGGCCACCGCTTGGCCAGTCGGATCGAGTCCCGGCTGGAAGAGGCACTGGGACAGGCCAACGCCACGTCGCACATCGAGCCGTCATCCACGGAAGGTTCCAAGCCATCTTGAGACCGCACGGTCGCTTTCGGTCGCCCATCGCGGCGCGTTTTTCCCTGAACCGGAGCCGCCAAATCCGC
Organism: Phycisphaeraceae bacterium; assembly: GCA_020831765.1. Lineage (GTDB taxonomy): Bacteria > Planctomycetota > Phycisphaerae > Phycisphaerales > Phycisphaeraceae > JAFIFY01. Next base: position 52,620 of record JAFIFY010000091.1, read on the forward strand.
ATGACCAATCCGAATTCGCCGGGTGCTATGATGCCGACGATGGATGGTAAAGACGCCAAACTCGGCCGTGAGGCGTTGATTGTCGGTTGCGGCTACCTCGGACGCCGTCTGGCGACCCGTCTGCTGGCCCTGGGCCAGCCGGTCTGGGGGACGACGCGCTCGCCTCGCCGCGCTGAAGCCCTGGCGGCGGTGGGCATCCGCCCGCTTTTCCTCTCGGTCACCGAACTGATCACCACCGCCAGTCTGCACGCGGCCAACAAAGTCGATGGGCTGGATGTCTACTACATGGTTCCGCCGGGACGGCCGGGAGGCACCCCCACACCCCGCGATGTGGTGCTCGATGGCCTGGCCAATGTCCTGGCGACCTTGCACGGGGGAAGTGTTCGCCGCGCGGTCATGGTCTCATCCACCGGGGTCTATCCACAGACCGATGGCCGCCGTGTCGATGCCGATACACCGATCGATCTCGAACAGGTCACCGATCCTCGCGTTCGATTGCTCCTCGAGGGCGAGCGCCTCTGGCAACGCGCGGCCCTGCCTGGTTCGATCGTTCGCCTCGCCGGGCTTTACGGCCCCAATCGTGTCATCGGGCTTCAGCAGGTTCGCGAAGGACACCCACTGGCCGGCGATCCGACAGCGCTTTTGAATCTCATCCGCGTCGAGGATGCGGTCGAGCTTTTGATCGCCTGCATGGGCATGGGGGACCGGATCGAGGATGGAGACCAGGCTCAGCGCATCGAGCTTGGCGTGGATGATGCCCCGACGCCGAGGCAGGAGTATTACCATTATCTGGCTGAGCTTGGCGGCTATCCGCCTCCGCACCTCATCGATGAGCGCGAAGCGACTGAGTTGGGCGTGGACCTCTCCCGCTTTCGTCGCACGGGTTCAAAGTTCTGTGACAATGGGCCAACCTGTCGGCGCACCGGCTGGCGGCCGCGATATCCAACGTTCAGGGAGGGACTGGCCGACCTGGTGAACCCGCGCAAGCCGGTCACCGGTGCTTGATGGCATCGGATCCTGCCCCGGCCGCGCGGCGTGATCGACGCCGGCGGGCTGTGCCGAACACCCGAGCGACAAGAGCGACAAGGAAGTTTGCATGCCCCTGGAAACGGTTGACCTGGACAGCCTGACCGAGCCGCAGCGTTTGGCGGCGACTCACCTGGATGGCCCGATGCTGGTGCTGGCCGGGCCGGGCTCGGGCAAGACCCGGGTGATCACCAGTCGCGTGGCTTACCTGGTGCGTGAAGCCGGCATCGCGCCGTGGCAGGTGTGCGCGATCACCTTCACCAACAAGGCCGCCGCCGAGATGCGCCGCCGCGTCGAGTGCTTTCTCACCGAGAGACAAGCCCGCGCCGCCAATCTCTCGACCTTCCATGCCCTCTGCGCCAAGCTGTTGCGGCAACACGGACAACGGGTCGGTCTAACGCCCAACTTCTCCATCTACGCCATGGACGAGCAACAAGCCCTGGCCAAGCAGGCCATCGAGCAGGTCAAACTTCCGGCGACCTCGTTTCAGCCCTCAGCGCTTCTGGGCCGGATCAGCAGCGCGAAGAATGAACTGGTCGATTGCCACGCCTTCGCAGCGCAGGCCTCGGGGTTCGTCGAGAAGAACGCGGCCAAGGTCTATGTGGCCTATGAGAAATTGCTCCGGGCCAACCAGGCGGTGGATTTCGATGATCTGCTGGTGTTCGCCGTGCGATTGCTCAGCGAACATCAGGACATCCGCGGCCAGGTGCAGGATCGATGGGCCTACCTCCTGATCGATGAATACCAGGACACCAACATCGCCCAGTTCCGATTGGCCGAGCTGATCGCCGGGCCGCGCGGCAATCTTGTGGTCGTCGGTGATCCGGATCAATCCATCTATCGCTGGCGCGGCGCTGATATCCGCAATATCCTCGATTTCGAATCCCATTTTCCCAATGCCCGGGTGGTGCGGCTTGAACAGAACTTCCGATCGACCCAGCACATTCTGACCGCCGCCGACCGGCTGATCGGCCACAACACCGGACGCAAACCCAAGAAGCTTTTCAGCGATCTGGGCGACGGCCAGCAGGTCAGAATCGTGCGCTATCTGGATGGCTCGGCCGAAGCCCAGCAGGTGGCGCGCTGGCTGATGGACCTGCATGTCACCCATGGCGTGCCGTATGCGCAGATGGCGGTTTTCTACCGCGTCAACGCGCTGAGCCGTGAACTGGAGACGGCGTTCCGCAACGCGGCCATCCCCTACCAGATCGCGCGCGGCACGGCGTTCTTCGAGCGCAAGGAAATCCGCGATGCCCTGGCCTACCTGCGAATGCTGGTGAACCCGGATGATTCGCTGGCCCTCGAGCGGATCGTCAACCTGCCGCCGCGCGGCATCGGCGCCCAATCCCTCAAGGCCGTCGAAGCCTGGCGCATCCAGCACGGTCTTTCGCTGTTCCAGGCCATGAAGCAGGCCGAACACATTACCGGCCTCAAAGCCCGCGCGATCGCATCGCTCAAGGCATTTACCGATCAGGTGGACCGCTGGCGACATGACCTGGACGCCCCACCGGATGATTCGCTCATCGGCGGGCAATCGGAATACCGCCTGCGGGCGTTCGTCGAGCGATTGATCCGCCAGTCCGGACTGGAAAAGTTCTACAAGGGCAAGGAACAGGAGCCGGACGAGGAACGCGCCTTGAACCTCGGCGAACTGGTGAGCTTCACGCAGCAGTTCGAGCAGGAGCTGCTGCGGACGATGGATGAGCCGCCGACACTGCGCGCCCGGCTGGAAGCCCTGATGGAACGCGTCGCCCTGGTCAGCGATGCCGATGGCCTGGAATCGGAAAGCGGCATGGTCAGCCTGATGACCATGCACACGGCCAAGGGGCTGGAGTTCGATGCCGTGGCCGTCATCGCCGCTGAGGATGGCCTGCTGCCCCATCAGCGGGCATCGCAGGAACTGGAAGAGCTCGAGGAAGAAAGGCGATTGCTCTTCGTGGCCATGACCAGGGCTCGAAAGTGGCTCCAGGTCAGCCACACCCAGCTACGCATGGTCTTCGGAAACATGCAGAGCGCCATCCCCAGCCGCTTCCTGAGGGAGATCAAGGGCGCCGGCGTCCGGGAGAAGCGCGACGACACGCCGGCCGAGTTCCAGGGCGGGCGAGGCGATGTGGAATCGGTCACCGGCTCGGCGTTCGCCCCCGGCGTGGAAGTGAACCACCCCATGTTCGGGCGCGGCCGAATCATCCAGGCATCCGGCGGCCGACTCACCGTCCGCTTCGAAACCTTCGGAATCAAAACCCTGATGCGCGACATCGCCCCGCTCTCACGGGTGTAGCTGCCCTGCCGTCATGCCTCAATCGGCCCAAGAAATCGAGCCTCCGGGCCGGACGGCCGACCCCCGGGCCATTCGCAATGATGGGCGGCGAACGCGGTTTTGATTTCGGCAACGGGGCGGGTAGACCTTGGGCCTTGGCATCACCATCACCCGATGGCCCAATCGGCAGATCGGACGGGCAACTTCTTCAACTCGGCCTGGTTGTCGAGAACCCGGAAGATGCCTTGAGCAACTCGCATGACCAAATTAGACGTGACCGACCGTATCCGCGGGATGAAGGTGGCTTTTTCCCAACCATCTCCTCACGATACGGCGGGCTTCGGTTCCGACGAAGCGGACAAGTGATCCACAGTATTTGTGCATCACAAGGCGAATCCGGAAAAAGTTGGAACGAATCGCCTTGATACGTGACTCCAAGGTGGCGTATTCGAAATCAATCAGAACACTCTGGCCGGATTTCGTGATCAAGACGTTCTTCCCATGGAGATCGTTGTGCGCGATTCCCCGCCACGACATTCGCCAGAGTGTGAGGCAGAGCCGTCCAGTGATCCGAAGCAGGCCTATTGGCCCGAACGTCATATTCGCGACCCGCGATCCGGCAATATAGGGATAAATCATGACCTCGACATCACCGCCCCGCCCATGCAACAAGGGCGTCGCCACGCCCGGAATTCCAGCGCATTGCCGCCGGATGCGATAGTCCCACTCCAGGCCATCCTGTCGCTGATCCGGACGCCACGATTTGTCATGAATCCATATTTTGTAAACCAATCGCCCGTCAGTATAAAGACGCCGACTGGTGGACTTGTTCGCCTTAAGCAACCTGACATCGGACAATTGGAGTGTATTGAGCACAACCTGCCACCGCGAATCGTCCGCAGGCGGCTTACGGGAATTATCGGAGCGAACCGCCTGATCCGTCGAAGTCGTATTCGCTTCATCTTCGGCCGCGGCCGACGAGATCATGCTTTGATCCAAGCGGCTTAGCCGCTGGAAAAAGTCCTGTCGCCAAGCGGCATCTGGTCTGAATTGAACTGTATCCACATCTTCCATCGAGCAAGCCTGAAAACGCTGGTGAATACCACGTTTAGCACAATGCCACAGCGGCCAACCAAGTGCCGGGACGCCTTCACCCGCCAACCCCGGACGTGCCGAACACCCCAGCGCGCTACCCTAAAACCACTATCGGCTGCTTGACGGCAAAGAATACATCATGTCGGCGGCATGCGGAAGTCGGGCAACGCTCGCCCTGGGCGACGAAAGCCCTCCATACCCATCATAATCGACACAGTCCGGGACTTTCGCGCCGGAGGCCCGCCATGCAAAGGGGCCCATGACCAGCGCGGCCGGACGATCATCCCCGGGACGATCGGTGACTACGGCTGGTAAATGGAGTTTTGATTTCAGCTCCGGGGCGGGTAGACTACGGGGCTTGGCATCACCGTCGCCCGGGCATGCCAGAGGTGGCTCGGGCTGGTAACTCATGACGGAGTATTGAATTATGGCAGAGTTTTCGCGATTTCAAAGTGGGCCGACCAAGGTCAAGACCAAGGCCAGCACCGGCCGGTACTACGTGGACTACAAGAACGTGGAAGTGCTCCGGCGGATGCTGACGCCCAACGGCAAGATCCTCAGCCGCAAGCGCACCGGCCTCGATGCCCGTGAGCAGCGCATGGTCGCCCAGGCTATCCGCCGCGCCCGCTACATGGGCCTGCTCCCGTTCACCTCGGCAACGGTCTGATTGACTCATCAACCGGCATCCGGTTCGGCGGCAAGGCGACATCAACCGCTTATCGCCGGGCTGCTGCATGCGCGATCGGGCCTTGCAGGCGGCAAACGCGGCGGAAACTTCCCGTGCTTACTCGCCTTCCCGCCTGATTTTCCGCTCCTTGATCGGCTTGGCCGGATTGCCGGCGACGACCGTCCAGGGCGGGACATCCCGTGTAACCACCGCACACGCTCCGACCACCACCCCTTCGCCAAGCGTCACACCCGGCCCGACAAACGCCCGCGCGGCGACCCATGACCACGAGCCGATCGTAATCGGACGAGTGATCAGGTCATGCGTCGGCGAGGTAAAGTCATGTGAAGCGGCGCAAAGATACGCGCCCTGACTGATCGTCACCTTGTCACCAATCGTGATTTTGTCAACTGAGTAACACTCAACGCCTTCGGCCAGGGCGACCAGTCTGCCCATGTGCAGATTCCAGGGTGCCCATATCCGGCACGACGGATGAATCTTGCAGCCCTTGCCAATCGTCGCGCCAAAGAGCCGAAGCAGGAAACGGCGGTAGCCATGCAACGTGAAACTTGGCGTGGGACGATACAGAAGCAGGCAGGCAATGTTCCAGAGCATACGGGCGGCCTTCGACCGCAGGCTCAACTTGTTCTGATAGGGTTTGACCTCAAGCATCGATTCTTGCCAATGTTTCCTGAAGGAACCGATTGCCTGATGCCCGCAATTCGCTGATTCGAGGCATCACCGCATCCCAATCGATCGCCCGCTCCAGAATCGAATCGACCGTCGTTTCCCCGGAAGGGTCCAGCCAGCGATCCATCAGCCCCATCTGCTCCAGCAAAGCGGTGAGCCGACCGCTAAGCGATCGTTTCTTGCCATCAAGGCCAATGGCGACGAAAGGCTTCTGGAAGAGGATACAGAATACGGTGCCATGAAACGAATTGGTCACCACAAAACGAGCGCGTCGGATATGGGCAAGCCAATCGCCGGGGGAAAGCGTTCGCTGCTCAGCATCGAGTTTCCACCGCTGATGGGGATTGAATGGCGTGACGGCTTTGATCTTGAGTTTTTCGCCAAATTTGTGAATCAACTCGCCAATCAACCCCTGACCGCGAAGAACATACGCGAACAAAAACTCTTCGGATTCCGCCGTTCCCATGATCCGGCTGTAATCGTTAAGCAGAAACGTCGGATCGGGCGTGAGGATGGCTTTACGCCCCGTCAATCGATCGATCAGATCGATTCCCGACTGCTCCCGCACGCCAAGATCATCCATCTGAAGCAGCAACTCCCGCAACCGGGGGTGATACTCCTCTTCAATGTCCGAGCGGCCGAAGCTCGCGGCGTAAGCGATCTTGCGAACCGACGGCGGGGCAAACGCGGCGAAATACGCCGGATCAAGCCCGTAACGCAGTGGTGGGTTCCATATCTGGTCGCTCCCACAAACCACCGCGTGATATTGATCGGCGACATGCCGCAATTCATCATGGGACGTGAGCGTCCGCTCCGAGAGAATCAGATGCTGACGCTGGAACTCGGTGAATTGATCGGCAAAACCCCGGCTCAGCAGTTTTGTCTTGAGATTCGCCCACTTGATGAAGAGCACCTGGGCATTGATCTTGAGGTTGCGGCGAGAGGTCGGAATCCGCAACCGCCCGCCGTGCGTCATGTATCGAGGGCGGTAATCAATCAATTCGGCATCATGGCCGAGGGACCGCAAATGGGCCATCAATGCATATGCCTGCATGACAGCGCCATAGTTCTCAGCGAAGTGAAAGGTGAGAATTCCAATCTTCATTGGCAATCTGGGCGACACTGCGCATCCTGGCGGGTGGGACGAACCGAGATTCATGGTGCGAGAGTTTCAGCGAGGTTCATCAACTAGGCTGAATGGACAAATAGAACCTCCGAAAGCGGCGGCCGCGGGGAAGGAGCGGCAAACTTGACCGAAGGGTTCGGCCTTCCAAAGCTTATCAGCATAAGCAGCCTTTCTGAATCGGGAATCCCACCGCATCGCCGCAGTCGGCGTTCCTTCGAGTTACGGAAGGCGATGTTCAGCGGGCATGCCGCCAGCCCTCGCGCATGGAGTGCTAAGAGAAGGTTCATCGCGAATAGACTGCCATCAATGTAATCTTGATTTCGTGAACTGCTGGCACTCCAAGCAGTGATTTCAGATGTGACGACAAAAAGGTTTCTTACCTCGTTGCTGAAGCCCGACGTGCCCCCCTGTATCGCCAACAACTCCCGAATCTTCGCTTCATCCTGATAAAGATGCAAATTTGGCGACTGACGATTACACTGCGAAGGGGCCTGTTGCGCCGCCCTAACTATCAACTCCACTTCCTTCAAGGGTATGACCTCCGGCAGATAGCTTCTACTGCTAAAACGTGACCGGATGAACTCCAAGTAGCTGAATCGTCGATCAGCAATCGATTCAAAAACCGTGGAGATATCGCGAAGACTGAATCCGGCACCGACTTTGTCCCGAAGGAATTTTTCGTTCCAGAGTTCTTGAAAATGCGCAACCTTTTCAATCCACGGATCTGTAAGCTTTCGCTCGGTATGAAACCTCAGGTACTCATGGATGGCATGCATCGACATCTGGATGCTGAAATCAGCCTCATTCTTGGGGTAATCCATCACCATCTCATGGAGAAGTTGGATATTCGCCTTGCCGAAGAACGGCCGCGGCTGCGCCAACGAAAGACCTTTTTCGACCGTGTGGGCAGTGAGAATAATGTCAAAAAACAGGCGACGTTCTTTGGGTGCCAGCGGCGAACCTTTCCCATACCTAATAAAACGATAAAAATCCTTGATGTATTCAACAGGCAGTAGTGCCAACGACAATGCCTGCTGAAGTTTCCATTTTGTCAACGGGTTCATCATTCCGTTTTCCGCAAAGATTCCGGGCCAAGGGTGTGCCCAAGGCATTCGGAAATACCTGAGTCTCGACAGGCTCACCATCGGATGCGTTTGAAGAGAAAATTCCCCCCCCCCGCTCGACGGTTCCGCATCCCGTCTCAATCCAGCGGCCGCAGCGGCGGCGCGAGCCCCGCGGCGGGTCCGGGCACGAAGCCGAGTTCGCGTAGCCGATTCGCCGCCGTCTGGTTTTCTTCATCCAGGAACAGCACGT
>JAFIFY010000092.1 GCA_020831765.1 Phycisphaeraceae bacterium
GCGGCACGTCGCAATATGTTCCTGCCGTTCACTCCCCAGGCGGGCGTTGTCTATCAGGTCAGCGTGGATGTTCGACTTGATCCCGAAGACTCGTCGAACGATTGGCACGCGATCGGCTTTCAGCGTGACATGACCGGCTGGTCGGATTCGCGAAACTTTGCGTTCGGAAACGATCCAGAAGGCGGCTATCCTTGGTTGCTGATTCGCAACAACGGTGCTGCGCTCTTCTTTGCTGGACCAGGCACGCAGAACAATAAGGGCGGGCCCGGTTCAGGCACGTTCGCCTCGGATGAATTCCACACTCTCATGGTCGAATTGGACACCACCGGCGCGAACTGGGTCACCTCAGCCTACATCAACGGGGTTCAGATCGGTTCCTCGCACACTTACGGCGTGGATGATTCGGGCACAGCCACCGGAAATCCGCCGATCATGAACGTCGGGCTGAACGCCGGTGGTGGCAGTGGGTTTGACTACACCTTCGACAACTTCGTTCTTGTTCCTGAACCGGCCAGCTTGGCGCTCCTGGGGCTGGGCGGTCTGATGTTGATGGGTCGTCGTCGGAGCAACTGATCAACACTCGGTACGCGGCGTTCAAAGCCGTTGGGCCGACAAACCAAAAACATAAAGCGGCACGGCCGGTCCGTGCCGCTTTTTTTCTCACGGTGGCATGAGGGCCAAACGAAGTTCGTTCAAGCTTCCCAACTCTGAAGCATACGAGAGTAATTGGCACGTTCATAAGCCGATGGGTCGGGGCAGCGAAGCAGGCTCATGCTGCCGCGCATCTGGCCGAGCGAATCGTATTCCTTCTCTTCCAGCCAGCGCTCAAGTCCATCGACCATTTCCGCGAGATAGCCCGGCCCCCGGCGCAGCAGAGCCGAGACCATCTGCACCGAGTCGGCCCCGGCCATCACCGCCTTGACCGCATCGGTGGGAAGATGGACGCCGCCGGAAACACTGAGATTGGTCTTGACCCGCCCGAATAGGATGGCGACCCATCGCAGGCGCAGGTTCAATTCATCGGAACTGGAAAGGTTGATCCGAATCATTTCCAGGTTTTCCAGGTCGATATCCGGCTGGTAAAGCCGGTTGAACAGCACCAGCGCATCAGCGCCCGCGTCGGCCGCGCGCTGGGCGAAATTGGCCAGCGCACTATAGAACGGCGAAAGCTTGACCGACAGCGGCAGCGTCGTCTTCTTGCGAACTTCGGCGATCACCGCAAGTGCCTGCTCTTCGATCTGGTCGCCGGACAGGCCCGGATCGGTGGCCAGTTGATAAAGATTCAGCTCCAGGGCATCAGCGCCGGCCTGTTCGATCAGGCGGGCATACTCCAGCCATCCGCCCAGGGTGACGCCATTGAGCGAGCCGACCAGGGGAATGGCGACCGCCCGTCGCACCTTCTCAATCTGATCGAGGTATTCATCGGGGCCGAGCTTGAACAAGCCGGGCGTCGAGCGGGGTAGATAATCGGATGCTTCCGCGAAGGAATTGGCGGGTTCCTCCAGCGATCGATAGGTCGCCATCTCCTCGCCCTTGATCTGCTCCTCGAACAGCGACCGCAGGATGATCATCGGTGCCCCGGCATCTTCCAGGGCCTTGACCGTGTCGAGGCTGTCGCCCATCGGCGAAGCACCGGGGATCAGCGGGTGCCGGAGTTCAAAGCCCAGGTAACGGGTGCTCAGGTCCATGGTGTGCTCCTCTTGCGGACCGTTGATGCCGGTCCGGCGGTCGGTAATCGCGCCGGCGAACGACCGGCGGATTCATCAGGGGTGCGCTTGATCAATTGGCTTGCGCGGGGGTGGCCGCGGACGGTGCTCCATCTTCGACCGGCAGAACCAGCGCGCTCAACTGCTTGTACAGCGAGACGCGCCGGGTGGTGTGCTCCTGGGCTTTCTGCGCGAGCATGCGGAAACGGGCCGGATCGATCTTCTCGACCATACGGAAACGCGCTTCGTTTCGCATGTAGTCGCTAACGGCGATTTTGGCGGCACCGCTGTCAAGCTGCAGCGGCGGCTTGCCCTGGGCGATGAGGCGTGGATCGAAGCGATACAGGGGCCAGATACCGCTTTCGACAGCGCGCTTCTGCTGGTCCAGCCCCATGATCATGTCGTAACCGTGCGCGATGCAGTGGCTGTAGGCGATGATCAGGCTGGGACCGGGATAGCTTTCCGCTTCAAGAAAGACCTTGGCGGTATGGTTGTCATTGGCCCCCATCGCAACCGAGGCGACATAGACGTGTCCGTAGCTCATGGCGATCAGGCCCAGGTCCTTCTTGTTCGTTGCCTTCCCGGCGGCGGCGAACTTGGCGGCAGCGCCCAGCGGCGTGCTCTTGCTCGCCTGGCCTCCGGTGTTGGAATACACCTCGGTATCCAGAACCAGGATATTGACATCGCGCAACTGGCTGAAGACATGGTCCAGCCCGCCAAAGCCGATATCGTAGGCCCAGCCATCCCCGCCAAAGAGCCACACACTCTTGCGGCTCAGATAGTCGGCGATCAGCAGCAGCCGCGCCGCTTCCGGACCATCCATCTTCTCCAGCAGTCGCTTGAGCTCGGCGATCCGGCCGCGCTGTTCGGCCAGGCCCGCTTCATCGCCGCGACCGATCGCCTCAAGCAATTCCCCGACCAGGCGGTCACCCAGCTTCGGGGCCAGTTTCTTCACGAGATACCGGGCCTGCTGAATCAGGGCATCGATCGCCAGCCGCATGCCGAAACCGAACTCGGCGTTGTCTTCGAACAGTGAATTGCTCCAGGCCGGCCCGCGGCCTTCATCATTGGCGCAGTACGGCGTGGTCGGAAGGTTGCCACCGTAGATCGAGGAGCAACCGGTGGCGTTCGCGATCAGGGCTCGATCACCGAAAAGCTGCGTGGCCAGCTTGACATAGGGCGTCTCGCCGCAACCCGAGCATGCACCGGAATACTCAAAGAGCGGCTGGAGGAACTGCGTGCCCTTGACATCCAGCCGCTGGAGCAGCGAGCGCTCGATGTCCGGCAGGTCAAGGAAGAAGCGGTAGTTCTCACGCTCGCGGGCCACATGCTCGGCGTGCGGCTCCATGTTGATCGCGCGGCGGCGGGGTTCGCTCTTGTTCTTGGCCGGGCACACGGCGACGCAAAGCCCACACCCGGTGCAATCCTCGGGCGCAACCTGGATCGTGAACTTGAGCCCTCGCAGATCCTTGGCCTTGTAATCCATCGACTGAAAGGTATCCGGCGCATCGGCGAGGTCCTTGTCCGAATACGCCTTGGCCCGTATGGCCGCATGGGGACACACGAACGCACACTTGTTGCACTGGATGCATATCTGCTCATCCCAGATGGGAATCTCCAGGGCGATGTTACGCTTCTCATATTTCGTCGTGCCCATAGGCCATGTCCCATCGGCGGGAAACGCGCTGACCGGAAGATCATCGCCCTTGCCTTCCATCATGACGGCCGACACACGGGTGACAAAGTCAGGCGCATCGCCCTGTATGAAACTGAGCCGGCGCAATCGGCTGTCCGCCTGTTGGGGGATGTCCAGTTGACGGAGGTTGGCCAATGTTTCATCGACGGCCTGGAAGTTACGGCGAACGACCTCAGCGCCCTTCCGGCCGTAGGTCTTCTCGACGGACTGCTTGATACGATCGATCGCTTCCTCGCGCGGCAGAACGCCGCTGATGGCAAAGAAACAGGTCTGCATGATGGTGTTGGTCCGCCGCCCCATGCCCGTCTGGTCCGCCACGCGCTGGGCATCGATGACATAGACCTTCAGCTTCTTGTCCAGAATAGTCTGCTGGATTTCCAGGGGCAATCGGTCCCAAACCTTGTCATGGTCGAATGGAGCATTGAGCAGGAAGGTGGCACCATCCTTGGCCGCCGCCAGGACATCGAATTTCTCCAGGAAATTGAACTGGCTGCATGCGATGAAATCGGCCCGGGTGACCAGATACGCCGAACGGATCGGGCGCGGCCCGAAGCGCAGGTGTGACACGGTCATGGCTCCGGACTTCTTCGAGTCGTAGACGAAGTAGCCCTGGGCATAGTGGTCCGTCTGCTCACCGATGATCTTGATCGAGTTTTTGTTCGCCCCCACGGTGCCGTCAGCACCCAGCCCGTAGAACATGCACTGGGTCACATCCTCGGGATCGATACTGAAATCGGCATCAAATGGGATCGACAGGTGAGTCACATCATCGACGATGCCCACGGTGAAGCCATGGATCGGATCGTCGGTTTTCAGCAGGTCGTACACACCCTTGACCATCGCGGGGGTGAATTCCTTGCTGGCCAATCCATAGCGCCCGCCGATGACCATCGGATCGGCGTCGGCGATCTGGCGGTCAAGCCGCCTGGCCTGCCTCAACGCCGCGACGACTTCCAGATACAGCGGCTCCCCCGCCGCGCCCGGCTCCTTGGTTCGATCCAGCACGGCGATGCGTCGAACGGTGCGTGGCAGCGAGGCCAGAAACGCCCGCACATCAAACGGCCTGAAGAGCCTCACCTTGACCAGGCCCGCCTTGTAGCCCGATTCATTGAGCACCTCGATGGCCTCATGCGCCACGTCTGTCCCCGACCCCATCATGACGATCACATCTTCGGCGTCTTCGGCTCCGAAATAGTCGAACAGCCCGTAACGCCGTCCGGTCAAGGATGCGAACTGCTCGAAGACCTTCTCGACGATGCCCGGTACGGCGTTGTGGTAGGGATTGCATGCCTCACGGGCCTGGAAGAAGGTATCGGGGTTCTGGGCCGTCCCACGAACCTTGGGCGCATCCGGCGTCAGCGCCCGCTTGCGATGTTCGGCCACCAGTTCATCGGTGACCATGGCCCGCAGATCGTCGTCCTCGAGCTGTTCGATCTTGGCGACTTCATGCGAAGTGCGAAAGCCATCAAAAAAGTGCAGGAACGGTATCCGCGAATGGAGCGTGGCGGCCTGGCTGACCAGGGCGAAATCGTGGGCTTCCTGCACCGATGCCGAACACAGCATGGCAAAGCCGGTCTGTCGGCAGGCCATCACATCGGAGTGGTCACCGAAAATCGAAAGCGCATGGGTGGCCAGCGTCCGGGCGGTCACATGCATGCAAAAGCCGTTAAGCTCCCCGGCGATCTTGTACATGTTGGGGATCATCAGCAGAAGCCCCTGCGACGCGGTAAAAGTCGTGGTCAGGGCTCCGGCCTGGAGCGCGCCGTGGACGCCACCAGCAGCGCCGGCTTCACTCTGCATTTCCGTGATATCCGGAACCTGGCCCCAGATATTTTCCTTGCCCATCGCCGACCAGTCATCGCAGAGTTCGCCCATCGGAGACGAGGGCGTGATCGGGTAGATGATGCAGACTTCGTTGGTGCGGTGGGCGACGGACGCGGCGGCCTCGTTGCCATCCACCGTAACCATTGTCCTGTTAGGCATGTAGGGCTCCTTTTCGAAGCGTGCAAACCGGGGTACTGGCGTGTCGGGCGATCCGCTGGGCCACCGGCCAGATCGGACGGTAAAGCCTTCGAACTCCCTTGAAGCCATAATATCAGACATCGTCGTCCGAAAGTCAAGCCCGCGTCGGTCTTCAGGTGCATTTCCGGTTCGGCTCGCCGCAAAACTGCAGGCCCGTTTTTCCGGTGGTCCCCGCTTCACGGTTCGGAAACTAACCATCGTCCCATTGATTTCCGATACTTATGCGGGCGGCTCGATGGGCGTGCAGCCTCGATATCATGAACAGAGGGTCAGGAACAGGCATGGTAAAGGCGAAATCCGCATTGATTACGGGCATCACCGGTCAGGATGGCAGCTATCTTGCAGAATTCCTTCTGACCAAGAACTACACGGTGCATGGGCTGATCCGCCGGTCCAGCAGCTTTAACACAGAGCGAATCGACCACCTCTACCAGGATCCGCATGCCCACGACCCTCGCCTGATCCTCCATTACGGTGACCTGAACGACCCCTCCTCCCTGCGGCGAATCCTCGACCAGACGCAGCCCGATGAGATTTACAACCTCGGTGCCCAATCGCACGTGCGAGTGAGCTTCGATATGCCGCTGTACACCTGCGATACCGACGGCCTGGGCACGGTCCGACTGTTGGAGGCGGTGCGTGATTTCGAATCCTACACCCGCCGCCGCATCCGCTTTTACCAAGCTTCAAGCAGCGAAATGTACGGTAAGGTTGTCGAAACCCCACAGAAGGAGACCACGCCGTTTTATCCCCGCAGCCCCTACGCCTGCGCGAAGGTCTTCAGTCACTGGATCACGGTGAACTATCGGGAGTCCTACGGCCTGCACGCCAGCAACGGCATTCTGTTCAACCACGAATCCCCGCGGCGGGGCGAAACATTCGTCACCCGCAAAATCACCCGGGCGGTCGGGCGCATCCATCACGGCCTGCAAAAGAAAGTTTTCCTGGGCAATCTCGAAGCCAAGCGGGACTGGGGATTCGCCGGGGACTATGTCCAGGCCATGTGGTTGATGCTCCAGCAGGATGAGGCGGATGACTATGTCGTGGCCACGGGCAAGACCTACTCGGTTCGGCAGTTCCTTGAGGAGGCGTTCACCGCCGCCGGGCTCAACTGGCAGGATCACGTGGAGATCGACCCCCGCTATTTCCGGCCCGCCGAGGTCGACCTGCTTCTGGGCGATCCGGCCAAGGCCCGGGAGAAACTGGGCTGGGAGCCGACGGTCGGTTTCAAGGAGCTGGTGCGGATGATGGTCGAACATGACATGGAACTGGCCGCGCGAGAGAAGACATTGGTGGATGCCGGTCACCAGATGCCGGCCAACTGCGGCCACGACCAGTGATGGCCGCCGAACGTGAGGCCACTTGTCCGATTGGCCCCATTCCTGCCAGGTAAGTGGATGACAATGGATTGGTCAACAAAGCGCGTGATGGTGACCGGTGGCGCCGGTTTTCTCGGTCGGGCGGTCCATCGGCTGCTTGAAGCCCGGGGATGCTCCCAAATTGCGATTCCCCGCCGCGCGGAGTTCGACCTGACGGACGTGGATGCGGTTCGTGCGGCCTACGACCGCTTCCGGCCCGAGGTGGTCATGCATCTGG
The DNA here is from genome assembly GCA_020831765.1 of Phycisphaeraceae bacterium. Lineage (GTDB taxonomy): Bacteria > Planctomycetota > Phycisphaerae > Phycisphaerales > Phycisphaeraceae > JAFIFY01. Next base: position 7,021 of record JAFIFY010000092.1, read on the forward strand.
CGGCCGAGGTCGGTGGGATCGGGGCCAATCGCGACCATCCGGGTCGCTTCTTCTACGCCAACCTGGCCATGGGATTGCACCTGATCGAAGAGGGCCGCAAGCGCGGTCTTGAGAAGTTCATCCAGACCGGCACTGTCTGCGCCTACCCCAAGCATTGTCCGGTTCCATTCCAAGAAGAGGACCTGTGGAACGGTTATCCCGAGGAGACCAATGCCCCGTATGGTGTGGCCAAGAAATCGCTGTTCGTGATGCTGGATGCCTACCGTGCCGAGTACGGCTTGAAATCCGCGGTGGTGTTGCCGGTCAACCTCTATGGACCACACGATAACTTTGATCCGCATACCTCCCATGTGATCCCGGCACTGATCCGCAAGTGTATCGCGGCCCGCGATGGTGACAAACCGGAGATCGAAGTCTGGGGAACCGGTCGGGCTTCACGCGAGTTTCTTTTTGTGGAGGATGCCGCCGAGGGCATCCTCGCCGCGGCGGAGCGGATGGATGAGCCGGTTCCCATCAATCTCGGCACCGGTCAGGAAATCACCATCCGCGACCTGGCCCAGACCATCGCCCGGCTTGCCGGATTCAAGGGGCGGTTCCGTTGGGATCCGGACAAACCCGACGGCCAGCCCCGGCGCTGCCTGGACACCACGCGGGCCGAGCGAATGATCGGTTGGCGGGCGGGCACCTCACTGGAAGCGGGCCTTGGAATCACGATCGACTGGTTCCAGCGACAGACCGAGTTCCGGCAGGTCTGCTACGGCGATGCCGGCTCCTGACCGTTCCGGCTGGCATCTCGAAAAAACCCTCAGGCAAGCAGCCCGATACGCTGGAGGTCCTGGAGAACCACCTGCTCCAGTGGGGTTTGCGTGTCGATCGATACCAGACCGATGCCTCGCCGGCGGCAGGAGACGGCAACTTCATCCTGAAACGCCTTGAGCCGCTGGCGATATCGCTCCATGGCCTTGGGATTGATGGTAACGGGCACCGCGTTGTTGGACTCAATGTCAACCAGTTCCAGGTCGCCTTGAAGTTCGGCCAGGGTCGGGTCCAGCTCCTGGGGGCTGAGTACGTGCAGCATGTAAGCTTCAAAACGCGGATCGCCAAGAAATCGCAGCGTTTCATCGACCGATGCGTTCGGATCGGGGTCTAGAAGATCGCTGATCAAGACCACGATGCCGCGGCGCTTCGGCTGCGATGCAAGCAGTCGCAGCGAATCAGCCAGTCGGCCGGGGCGGCCGGTTTCAAGGTTCTCCAGATAGTTGAACAGCCTCGAAACCGGCCGCCTGCCCCGAAGGTCGTGCAAACCAAACAGCCCACTGCCGGATGCCGACTCGACCGTCACCCGGTTGAGATGGACCAGTGCCAGATACCCCAAAGCCGCGGCCAATTGTCGGCCATACAACATCTTCGCCGGGCTGCCGTATTCCATCGATGGGCTGGTGTCCAGCACGATATTCACGGCAACATCCTGCTCCTCGAGAAAAACGCGCAGGATCAGCCGGTCCAGCCTCGCGAAAATCTTCCAGTCGATGAAGCGAAGGTCATCGCCGGGGACATAAGGCCGGAAGTCGGCATATTCGACCGACTGGCCCCGCTTCTTGCTTCGGCGTTCACCTGGAAGCTTACCGCTGAAAAGCTGCCTCGCCTGGACATCAAGATGCTCCATTCTCCGGATAAAATCCGGCGAAAGAAGCTCGCGGGCCGTTTGCGGATCGGGGTTAACCATGGAGGTGCGATTATAAGGCCCAATCGCCCAACCGGGTCCATGTTCAATCGTCCGGGTCCTGATCCGGCGGAGCGAATTCTCCGACTGGAAGCAGATCATTGGCCGTAAGTGGTTCTTCCAGGCGCGAGGCGCGCACGGCGATATCAAGCGTGAACGGCCCGACCGACTCGCGCTGGAGCGCAGCCAGATGGCCGCCGGTTTCCAGCTTTATCCCCAGGTCGCGTGCGATACTTCGGATATAAGTGCCCCTGCCACAGGTCACGCGAATCTCCAGATGCGGCCAGGCGTAGACCAATCGCTCGATGCGATCAACGTAGACGGTCTTCTCCACCGTCTGGACTTCCTGCCCTTGTCGGGCCAATTGGTAAGCCCGCTTGCCATCGACATGCACCGCGCTGAACGCCGGTGGTCTCTGACGGATCGCTCCGATCATCCCATCGAGCGCCGCATCGACGGCCTCGAGCGTCGGCGGGGCCTGCACATCGATTTCCTGACGCGCACCCTCCCGGTCATCGGTGGCGGTAAACGCTGAAAGGTCGATCCGAGCCCGGTAGACCTTCACCAGCCCCATCAGGCGTTCCACCAATCGGGTGGCCCCGCCGAAGCACACCACGAGCACACCGGTCGCCAACGGGTCCAAGGTTCCGGCGTGACCGACCCGGATGCGCGGCAGCCCCTTCTGATTCCATCTCCGACGTCCCAATCCCCGCACCAGGGCCTCTCGGGCGCGGCGAATGACATCCATTGAACTCCAACCCAGCGGCTTATCCACCACGAGAAAGCCCGAGGGAATCTCCGCCGATGATGTTCCGGTCAACATGGCCACTCCGCAAAACCTCCAGAGAAACCCGCAATTGCCCTTGGCCGCAAGGATTGGCGGCACGACCCACCTTCGGAGCCTCGGCCCCGACCGAGTCGCAGTCAACCCATGGAGGCTCCTTTACATTACCTCGTGGAACCTTACGATAAGGGATTGCTTTCCGACCGGCGGAAAGCGCCTGGAGAGGTGGCCGAGCGGCTTAAGGTGCGCGACTGGAAATCGCGTGTACGGGCAACCGTACCGAGGGTTCGAATCCCTCCCTCTCCGTTTGCCTGCGGTCCGTGGCGAGGGCAGACCCACGAAGGTTGCCCAGCCTCGCCTCTGGAGACCGGTAAGTCCCGGATTCCGGCACCCCCAAGTATGGGCTCATGCGGCCGGGGCGGCGACACTCGCAAAGAGCTGGCGCTTCCCCTGCCGGACCGGGTATGGTCTGACAGGGCGAGTTTCCGCGGCCCGAGCGACGGGTGGCCAAGAGAATTCCTGGCGGGCAGCGGTCCGGTAACATGACCCGATCCGGCGTCGCTTACGGTGCGTAGCGGTCAATCGAGGACGGAAAAATCACCAACGATCCGTTCAAAAGACGATGACCCCAGCAGGCTGATGCCGCGTAAAAGCGTCCGGGCTGTATTGTCGGACCCGGGTACGTGGTTTTCGTGGAGAGTCCATTTTGATCGCACATTTTCAAGAACAGAGGCGTCACAATCATCTGTCGGTGCGGACCGTTATCGTCCCGGCGGGGGTTCTGGCCGCGTGGCTGATCCTGGCGGCATTTCCCTGGCATGTCCACGCCGCCGAGGAAGAAGCCGGGGCTGCTCCACCACGATTGTCCCTGCCCAGCCTGACCAGTTCGGGGCGCGGCCTTCTGGCCGACCAGATGATGATGATGGCCACGGAGTCATTCCATCTGGCTGGGTCCGAGTCGGATTGGCCCCTGGATCGAGCCACGGCCCTGGTTGATCTGGCCCTGACGCTGATCGGCAACAACCCGGAAATCTGGCGCAATCGGCTGTCCCTGGCGCAGGCCGCCGGTGATGAAGAGATGGTAACCCGGTCACTGGAGCGAATCCTTCGACTCACGCCCGAGGACGATGTGGCGCGGCTGCGGTTCATCGAACGGCAACTGTCCTCGATTCAGACGCTTGATGGGAAGCTTGAGGCCGTTGACGCCATCATGAATTCACCCGACGCCCGTTTCCACTCCGAGGCGTTGAAATCGCGCCTGCACTCATTCGTGGCCCGGGCACATCTGGAAATGGGCGAGCAGTCGGAGATGGTTCGGCACCTTTCGCGAGCGGTGAAGCTGGACTCAACCAACAAAGACGCCGCGACCATGCTGCTGGAGTTGGTCCTTGCCGAATCACCGTCGAATCCGGCCCGAGTCGGCATGGCCGCCTGCGGTGTCCTGATGGCCGACCCGCTGGACATTCGTGCTCGACGCATTCTGGCCGATGTGTTTTTCGAACAGGGCGCCTATGGACCGGCACTGTCACACTACGGCGTGATCAACTGGCTTCTTGAGGAGCAACCGGACGACCAATTCATCTATCGCTACGCGATGTCGCTTGCGGCGCGCGGTGATCAGCGCTCGGCGGTCTCCGTGATCGGCGCTTATCAGGCGATGCTCTGGGAGCGCATCGCTCCGGCTGAGGCGGTAGGACAGGAGGCGGCTCCGGCCACCGCGCGTCTGCTTCCGCTTGATCTTCAATTGCTACGGGTCGTTCTTCTGGCCAAGGCGGGTTCCTCGGACCGGGCACTTTCATTCTTCGGCGCCCTGCGCCGAGAGTTGGAATCCAAGCTCCCATCCGAAGAGGCGGAACTGGAGTTGGCCTGGATCGCCGCGCTCTGTGATCTCGAGTTGCCCGATGGTGAGGAACTGTTTGAACGGCTTGAAGCCAGGATCGATGCCGATGATCCGATGTGGAAGCGGATCACCGGCTGGCGATTGCTTAGCCAAGCTCGTTACGCCGAAGCGCGGGCCATTCTTCAGCCCATGGTTCGGACTGATCTCTTCGCCAGGCTGGGCACCGCGCGCGCCATGAAAGAGGAAGGTCGGTCGAACCAGACGATCACGACGTTGCTCCGGACCGTCACAACTGATGGATCGGGCACCATGGCGGGCATGTTGGCCGCCGATGACCTGCGCGATTATCCGATCGCCCCGCCTTATCCGCGAATCGCCTCCCACCTGCAAGCCGTTGTCAGTTCCTGGCCACGATTCTTCCTGGACCCATCACGGTCCGATGCCAGTCTATCGGAACTGTCGGTGCGCACCCCGGAAGCAACCCAGACGCCCTACCTTGAGCCTCTGACGGCGTATGTCTCGATCCGCAACCCTCACAACCTTCCCTTGAGCCTGGGATCGGGAGGCGTGGTCAACTCGACGATCATCGTTTTCATCAACGCGCGATCCGAAGGACGCGCCATACCTCCCCCATCGCCGATCGTGGTCGATGTCGGCCGAAGACTGCGGCTGATGCCTGGTGAATCGGTGGAAGTTCCTGTCCGATTGGATTGGACAGTCCTCGGAAGCGTGCTGGGCCTTTCACCGTCGATACCCCTGAGCTACAGCCTGCGGGTGATCCACGCCCCGGTCATGACGCCCGAGGGCCGTTATGTGCCGGATCGGTTTGGCCAGGTGGGCAACGTTTTCGTCCGTGTCCGCCGTCCGATGCCCATCAACGCGACGACCCTCGAGGCCTCAATACAGTCGCTGACTCGCGAAGAGGAGGGTGTGAAGTTTCTTGGACTGGCGCTCATGGGCCGTTCGATCAGCAGGCTCCAGGACCAGGTCACCGGGCTCACCGAGGCACGTGAACGAACGACCGACATTGATGAGCGGGAGGAAATCGACGATGCCCTGGCGGCGCCCCACCCCCCGCTCGCGCCGGTAGCCCCCGCACATTATACGCCCATACCCCCCCCCGCCCCCCC
>JAFIFY010000094.1 GCA_020831765.1 Phycisphaeraceae bacterium
GCAGGAAGCGGGTCAAAGCGGGCTTGAGTTGAAGAATCGTGTCAGCATCCATGCCGAAGGTCTCCTTGCGGGGGAACTCCCACAAGTTGCCTTCGGACAGGAAGATGCGAAAACTTGAGCTTTTTTAGCGTTGTAGTAGTAACATTGTCCGTAAAAAACCAGTGTTGGGTTCGTCCGGGCCTGTGTCTTGTTCTAACTGGCGGGACACAGGGCGGCCTCGCGCTTGATGTCGAGGCGACCCACTGCATCGCGACCCATGAATCGCCGCAGTTGGGTAGTCGAACCCCTAGTATTAGGTAGCACCCTCGATAAAAGAGGGTCATCTAGCTACCCGGTAAAGTAAAAACATAATTGAATAGTAGTAGCGTAAGTTCCTGGTAAGGAAGTAGTTCGGAAAAGGCGAAGCCCGTTTTGTTTTGGGTTTTGCGGCTACGAAGGAACACGATCAAAAGAGGACTCGGATTCCCCTCTTTGATCTTGGGACCCGTGTCCTGAACGGTTCAGGATCTAGTGTCGGTCCGCTCCAGGAATCTGAATCAGGAGATTGCATGGCTGTACTACTGAGTAAGCCTGCTGACGCTCGTTTGTTGACCATTGCTGAGACGGCGAAGTTTCTTCGCATCGGGCAAAGGACGCTTGAAGGCATGATTGCCAACGGTCGCTTTCCCGTCATCCGCCTCAGCAAAGGTCTGATTCGAATTGACCCTCGTGATATTCGTTTGTTCGTTGATTCCCATAAAAAACCACTATTAGGAGATAACATCCATGAATAATCAAAGAAACGCAAGAAACATGCTTGGAACCAAGGCGCAGCCCGCTCCGCGCCGCAAGAAGATTGGCGATAACTGGTACGACATTCACGCGAAGCGCATCCGGGATGCCCGTTCGCTCGTTGATGTCTGGGTTTTTCCAAAGCAATTTGAAGTGCTTCCCAACGGGGAGCTGAAGTGTTCCGAGTGGACGGAAATTGCCAGTAGTGTCAAGGATGCACCTCGGAATGTTCAAGAGTGGGTACCTGTCCTGCATCGTGCTGATGACCTTGAAGGTCATCTGGAAGAGGGGTCGCGATGGTTATGGGAGAATCGGCTACCCAGGGCGGACGTTTGTATTCTGGCGGGTTGTGCCGGCCAGGGCAAGAGCCTGATCGCCATTGACGCGGCTGCTAGGGTGACAAGAGGTGACCGGTGGCCGGACGAAGCACCCGGACAAGCGGGTTCTGCGGAACCGGGTGATGTTCTGATAATCAACACTGAGGATTCGGAGGCGACCACATTGGAGCGTCTCCGCGCTGCCGGTGCCGATTTATCTCGCGTCTTCCTGTTGAGCGAATTGACGCCAGTTTCAGGCGACATGTCGCAGAATATTCCTGTGAACATTGCTCACACGGATTGTCTGGAGAAACTCATTCTCCAACTGGACGACTGCAAATTGTTGATCATCGATACGATTGCAGAGAATCTGCCGCCGAACTTCAATTCGAACAGTGAATCATCGGTGAGGCAGATCATGCGTCCGCTTCGACTTCTGGCCCGAAAGCACGAGGTGTCTGTTCTTTTGCCCTGCCACACAGGAAAAACCAAGAAGAGGGCGGTGCATGCCCCGCTTGGCTCTACTTCCTGGGGGGCCTCGGTTCGCCATATGTTGTTGACCGAAGAGGGAGAGGAGAAGGGCAGTTTCTTGCTCTGTGTCGGCAAGTCCAACCTTGGGTCGACTCGGGATGCGACTCGATATACGATCGAGCTTTCCGAATCGGGAACCCCCGTGGTAGCAATTGATCATCAGCGACAGGACATCTCGGCTGATGAGGCTCTATCGCGACGCGGTACGGATCAGGAAGGGCCTTTCCATCCTGGCGCTCGTGGTCCTGAGCCGAAGAAGCTCAATGACGCAGCCGCCTGGCTCATGGAACGGCTGGCCGATGGGCCGGTTCCCTCCACCGTGATCGGTAAAGAATCAGAAGAGCATGGGATTCGCCCCGCTACGCTCAAGAACGCTCGAAAGCGGCTTAATGTCAATTCAGAACGTCTGGCGGATGGGGCCTTCTACATGCGACTTCCTGATGCTCCCGATTGCGAAGTCCTTGAGGAAGCTTCACCGACGTCGACGGTACTGTCACCTTCGGCGAGTGATCTCGAAGTCAAGAGCACCGTAGTTGCTGACGAGCAATCGGCTCCATCGGTTGCTGCGATCGAATGATCTACGGTAGGTACTTGGTCTGGCGGGTTCGTCCCTAAGCAGGGACTCTCGTCAGGTCCAATGGGCTGGCATTACCAATGTTGCCCAATTCGTCGGCCCGGCAGTTCCTTCAAGTTGTCCTTCCCGGTAACGACTTGAGGGGCTGCCGGGCCTTTTTCTGCTCGTGGGCTGAGGCTCATGAATAGACTTGATTATCCGGGCCTTCGAGTGGTTCGAGGGGTCCAAAGTTCTCGCCGCCGTACGATGATGGCGGCACAGTTCTGGAGAGATAACGATGGCATCACTCAGTGTAGATTCGCGGGGGTATCGGCGAATTCAATTTTACAGCGATGACGGGGCCGAACGGCGGACCACGATCAGGCTGGGGCGCAAGATTTCCGTCAAGGAAGCGCAGATGCTCGTTTGGCGGGTTGAACAATTGATTGACCTTCGTCGTCAAGATGGTCGATCGCCCAACCCCGAACTTGCCGCTTGGTTGGAGAGTATTTCGCCTTCCCTGCGACAGAAGCTGGTCAATGCCGGGCTTCTGGAGGCCGAGGGTGTTTTCTGTGAACATGAGTCCTTTAAGTGGCTTGCTTTAGGTCGGTTCCTGGACGACTATCTGGCCCGTCGTAAGCGTGAGCTCAAGCAGAACAGTTTTGATCGATTGAAGCTAACGCGTGACGAGTTGGTTCTCTTCTTTGGGGCTGAGAAGCTGCTTCGCACGTTCAAGGTGGTGGACGGTGAGGATTTTCGAAGGTGGTATACCTTCTCGCTCGACGGAACGCGGCGGTCGGAGAACACCGTTCGGCGCACCTGTGGACGTGCGAGGCAGTTCTTCAATGATGCGATGAAGCGGGGCTACATCAAGCAGAACCCGTTTGCGGGTCAGATTGTGGCCGTTCGTGCCAATGTCAGTCGGTTTCATTTCGTGACCGAACAAGATGTTCGGTTGGTGATGGATCAGTGTGATGATCTACAGTGGCGGCTCTTGATTGCGTTGTCCCGGTGGGGAGGCCTTCGCGTACCGAGCGAGCCGCTGGCCCTGAAGTGGGAGCATGTCGACTGGGATCAACAGCGTCTGATCGTTCCGAGTCCGAAGACCGAGCATCTGCCTGGTCAGGATCGGAGGATCATTCCGCTCTTTCCTGAGATTCGCCGGGAGCTGGAGGCTGTTTACGCCGAGTCCGATCCGGAGGTGAAGTGGATTGTCACCCGGTACCGGCAGCAAAGGTCCAATCTCAGGACGCAACTCCGTCGGTACATCGTCAGGGCGGGGCTGACGCCTTGGCCGAAGCTCTGGCAGAACCTGCGTAGTAGCCGGGAGACCGAACTATGCCAGAAATTCCCGCAGCACGTGGTCGTCAAGTGGCTTGGCAACTCAGAACAGGTGGCGACCCAACACTATCTGCAGGTCACGGGTGAGCATTTCCAGCAGGCGGTTCAGAGCACTGCCGGGTCTGATGATGGCCAAGATTTCGGTGTCCCGACGGGCACCGGGACCGCCTCCGGCGGGACGAATCTGCCCGATCTGGGACTGTCGGAGGGCGAGATGGGGCGTTTTGTGTCTCTGTTTTTGTCTCTGCAGGGCTCCGCAGGGGATCGCAAAGGGCCGCAGGGTCTTGAAAAGGAGCTTTCCCAACTGCTTGCAAAATCAGGATTTGGCGCTAGCCTGCGGCCGTCGGCGGTCAACGGCGGAGAGGCGAAAACACCCCCTAGGGGAGTCGAACCCCTGTTTCCAGGATGAGAACCTGACGTCCTGGGCCACTAGACGAAGGGGGCGTGGCTTGAAGCATTATTGCCCGGACGCGGGGTGCGGTCAAATGGGTTGATCATGGGGACTCGGATTCGAGAAGGGGTGCGATGGGATCTTCGGGGAGGATTTGGGCGATCTGGCCTCGCTTGATGATTTCGCGGCCCTTGCCGCCGCGCGATGTGGGTTCGTAGCGGGCGGTGTTGATCCGCTGTTCGCCGCCCAGCGTGGTCTTGACGATGAGCGTCTGGCGGTCGGTGGTCGCGGTGCGGAACCCGAGGAGGGCATCATCTTTGGCGGTCTTGATGAGGATGACGCCTCGGCCGGGCCCGGCCAGGAAGTTGACTTCACTGGTGGGGCAGACCATGGCCCGTGCCTGGCGGGTGATGGCGAGGATGGTGGCCGGCTGGCTTACCGGGCAGACACCGACGATGTATGTCTTGCTGGCGGGGCGGGCGTATCGGCGGCCCGACCGTGTGCTTGGCTCGAGGTAGGGCTGGAGGCTGAAGCGAAGCGCGTAGCCGTCACTGGTCGCGGCCAGGGCGTGGGTCTGGGTGGTGGCCTGGCCGTCACAGTCGGGTGGCGCCAGCGGTCCGGACGATCTGGGATCGAGGCTCATGGCCGCGATGATCCGCTCGCCATCCTTGAGCTTGAAGGATTTCTGGATGGGTTCGCCATAGCCGGTGGTCAAGGGTAGATCGGCGATTCGGGCGGTGTAGGCGACGCCGAGATTTGAGAAGAACACGCAGGTGGCGCGTGTGGAGCCGGCCATCACCGCCAGGATCGCATCACCTTCACGCAGGCGTGTTCCGGCGGGGTCCTTAATTTCCTTCTGCCGCTTGACCCAGCCATCGACGGTCACCAACACATGGTTATCTTCCCGCACGATGAAATCTTCAGCGCTGAACTCCGGCTCATCTTCGGGAGCATCGATGATCGTTCTTCGCGGATCGTTCTTGCCATACTTATCACGAATCTCCCTGATCTCCTGACCCACGATCTTCCATCGCGATGCCTCATCGGCCAGCAGGCCACTGATCCGATCGAACTCCTTTCGCTTCTGGGCCAGTTCATCGCGGATGAGGTTGATCTCCAGCCGCGCCAGTCGATAGAGCTTCAATTCGAGGATGGCATCGGTCTGCTCGGCATCGAGCTGATCGAACCGCTTCATGATCTTCGCCGCCGCATCGCTCTTGCCATCGCTCTTGCGGATGATCTTGAGGATTTCATCCAGGGCATCAAAGATCAGGGCGAAGCCTTCGAGGATGTGGATTCGCCGCGCCAGCGCGGCCCGCTGATGCTCGAGCCGTCGGGTGACGACTTCGAGGCGGAACTTGAGAAAGTGCTGCAGGACCTCGCGAAGGTCGCATCGCTGGGGCCGGCCGAGTTCAGGCCGCTCGGTCGGCAGCAGGCAGGTCAGGTTGACCGCGAAGCTGCTCTGCATGTCGGTATGGCGGTAGAGATAGGCCAGCACCTTGCCCTCGTCGGCATCCTTGCGCAGTTCGAGCTGGATGCGGACATCATCGGTGGATAGATCACGCACATCGAGCAGTTGCGGCAGCTTGCGGTTGAGAATGAGCTGGGCGATCTGCTCGACCAGCGTGGCCTTGTTGACCATGTAGGGCACGCTGGTAATGAGGATGGTCTTGGCGCCCCGTCTTGCTTCGCCCGGCTCCGTGGTGCAGCGGATGCGGACTGATCCGCTTCCGGTCTTGTAGATGTCGCGCAGTTCCTCGACGGTGTTGAGGATATGACCGCCGGTGGGGAAATCCGGGCCCTGTATGGCGTTCTTGCCCACCAGATTGCCCGCCTTCAGTTCCGGATTGGCCAGCAGCTTGAGAAGGGCGTTGCAGACTTCACCAGGGTGATGGGGCGGGATGTTGGTTGCCATGCCCACCGCAATGCCAGTGGCACCGTTGATCAGAAGATTGGGCAGGCGCGTGGGCAGGACGACCGGCTCGGTCGTGGTTTCATCGTAATTCGACCGGAAGTGAACCGTATCGCTCTTGAGTTCTTCGAGCAGATCATCACTGACGGGGGCAAGTCGGCACTCGGTATATCGCATCGCGGCGGGGGAATCACCATCCAGCGATCCGAAATTGCCCGAGCCATCGATCAGCGGAACCCGCATGGCAAAAGGCTGGGCCATGCGCACCAGGGTTTCATAGATGGCCGAATCGCCGTGGGGGTGATAGCGGCCCATCACATCGCCGACGACCTTGGCGCATTTGCGATGCTTGACGCTGGCGGTGAGGCCCTGCTGCCACATGGTGTAGAGAATGCGCCGCTGCACCGGCTTGAGCCCATCGCGAACATCGGGCAACGCGCGGCTGGTGATGACGCTCATGGCATAGTTGAGATACCGCGTCCGAGCCAACTCATGCAGCGCACCCCCGGAATCTCCGGAATCTCCGGAATCCCCGGAATCGCCGCCTTCTGAATCTCCAGAGCCGCTTCCGCGTTCAGAAATCCCTCCTTCACATGGCTTTATATCGCTATTTCCTTGCGACGGGCTGGTTGGGGACCGGCCTGAATTGTCCGATTCGGCGACCTCGGCGAAGAGCGAGCGTTCATCGAAATCGGTGGCCGATACGGACAGTTTGCGACGAGATTTCTTGGCCGCCACGCCGATGTCCTTCCTTGGATCGAGGTTTGCCGGGTTGACGCCGCCAGAAAGCGACGTTCCGGCAGACAACATAGACGGGCGGGGCGACTGACTCAAGCGATGCGTTGAGCATCGAAACGGCGAGCGGGCGGCAGGGCTCGCATAAGCTCAGTAAGATCAGGTTTTGGCAATCACTTGCTGTCCATTCCATGAGACTTACGAGGAGTTTGGCCGATGTCCGAAGATTCGCCCGTTCTGATCCCTGATCTGGCGTTGCATATCCAGGTGCCGCCCGATGGAACGTTGAGCGTGACCCTATGCCAGAATGATTCGGTGAAAGTGGTGCTTTTCGGCTTCGCTGCCGGCCAGGAGCTCTCCGAGCACACGGCGTCGGTTCCGGCGATCATGCAGCAGATTTCCGGTCAGGCGGTCTGGACTCTGGGTGATGACCGCAAGCGTACGGTGGATGCCGATCCGGGGACGTGGGTCCACATGCCCGCGCGGCTGCCGCACTCGGTGCGAGCCAAGACACCCACGGTCATGCTGCTGACGATGCTCACGCGAGGCGGCTGACCACTTTGGAGGTCATCCTGACGATTGCCGCACGATATTCGCCCGCGAGCCGTTGTCGGATTTAATGGTCCACTGTAGACTCTGGCTAGGGTCTGCGGCCGCGCGGCCGGGATGGTCTTGGCACCTGCCGACGTTACCATCGGGCGCGGGCCGATTCATCCCTCCCTCCCCCTAGCCCTGACCAAGGAGTCGAAAACGTGAGCGAATCGTCTTTACCCAATGCCGTAGTGGGTCAATCCGGTGGTCCGACGGCGGTCATCAATCAATCACTGGTCGGCGTCGTGGAGACGCTGCGCGACAGTGGCCGGATCGGAAGAATTCTGGGTGCCCGTCACGCGGTGCGCGGCATGATCGAGGATGATTTTGTCGAGCTTCAATCGATCGACAAGGCCAAGCTGGACCGCATCGCGGCAACGCCCAGTTCAGCGCTGGGTTCCTCGCGCGACAAACCGGACCGCGCTTACTGCGAGAAGATTTTCGAGGTGCTCAAGCGGCGGAACGTGGGTTATTTTTACTACATCGGTGGGAATGACTCCTCGGACACCTGCCGGATCATCAGCGAGCTGTCGGCGAAGGCGGGGTTTGACCTTCGCTGCTATCACGTTCCCAAGACGATCGATAATGACCTTCAGAAGAATGATCACACGCCGGGGTTCGGTTCGGCGGCCCGGTTCGTCGCCCAGGCGTTCATGGGGGACAACCTCGATAACAAGGCGCTGCCTGGAATCAAGATCAACGTGGTCATGGGTCGTCATGCCGGGTTCCTGACCGCTGCGAGTCTGCTTGCCCGTCAGCGCCAGGGCGATGGGCCGCACCTGATTTATGTGCCGGAAACGTCATTCGATATCGATCAGTTCCTCGGCCAGGTGGATGGCGCCATGAAGAAGTACGGCAGATGTCTGATCGCCGTCAGCGAAGGGATTCATGATAAGGACGGCACACCCATGGCCGTGAAGCTGGCGGAGCAAAGCAAGGGCGAGATTGAACGTGACAGTCACGGCAACGTTCAGCTTTCGGGGACCGGTGCGCTGGGCGATTTCCTTTCTGAGTTGATCAAGACCCGGCTGAACGCCAAGCGGGTGCGTGCCGATACGTTCGGTTACCTCCAGCGTTCGTTCGTGGGCTGCGTCTCACCGAGCGACGCGGTCGAGGCTCGGGAAGTCGGCCGCATGGCGGCGCGGCTATCCCTGGAGGGCGGAGAGGGGAGCGGTTCGGTGGCGATCCAACGGGTGAGCAGCCGACCGTACCAGGTGGAATATAAGCGGATTGAGCTATCCGATGTGGCGGCCAAGACCAAGGTGATGGATGCTTCGCATCTGGTCAACGGGTGCGATGTCGCCGAAAGCTTCCGCGAGTATCTGGAAGGCATTGTGGGTGAGCTTCCTGTCGTCGAGCAATTCTGAGGATTGCCCGGCACATCCTGACCCCGACCAGCGATTACTGATGACCGATCTGTTGTTGATGCGGACGGCGATGTGCCCATCGCCGTCCGCTTTCTATCATGCCCCACCTGAATCGTCCGCGTCGGGGCGATTCACCCATGCGACGGCCTGTGACTGGATCGGAGGTAGACATGCAGGATTGGTGTCGGAAGATCGTCAACACCAAGTGGTTTGATCGGTTCATCCTCGGTGTGATCCTGGCGGCCGCGGCGGTGGTCGGGCTGGAAACCGATCGTGACATCGTCGCCCGCCATGGTGATCTGCTTTACGCCCTTGATGCGATGATCCTCGGTATCTTCGTGGTCGAAGCTTTGATGAAGATGGCCCAGCACGGCCGTCATTTCCGAAGGTACTTCGACGATCCCTGGAACATCTTCGACTTTACGATCGTGGCGGTCTGCCTGCTGCCGCTGGGTGGACCTTATGTCGCGGTGATCCGCCTGGCCCGGGTGCTCCGCACGTTGCGGCTGATTTCGAACATCCCCCGATTGCAGCTTCTGGTCTCGGCGCTGATACACAGTCTGCCGTCGATGGTTTACGTGGGCATGCTGCTGGGCATTCTGTTTTATGTGTACGCGGTGCTGGGCGTGTTTCTTTTCGGGGCCAATGATCCGGGCCATTTCGGCACGCTGCCCCGTGCCATGATGACCCTCATTCGAATCGTAACGCTCGAAGACTGGACGGATGTGATGTATATCCAGGTCTTCTCTTCGGAGCTGATCGAGCCGGAACTCGCCGGGACCACCGATCTTCCCGTCGAGCCGCGCGGCCAGCCGATCCTGGGCGCGATCTACTGCATCTCGTTCGTGCTGTTGGGCACGATGATCATGCTCAACCTGTTCATCGGCGTGATCATCAACAGCATGAAAGAGGCCCAGGACGAGCGCGCGGCGATGGAGCGCAAGCGCAATGAAGCGGCGTTCGGCCATATCAGCATCGCTGATGAACTGCACCTGATGGAAGCTCAATTCCTGAAGCTGCAGGAACAGCTCATCCGGGTGCGTACCATGGCGCGTGTTGAGGACAAGGGAAAAAACAGCGCCGGAGTCTGACGGCCAGCGCTGCGTGGGCGGTTCAAATTTCTCGCGACGCCGATCAGGCGTTCCGCACGGTCTTTCCGCGCTGTCGGGCCGATTCGATCAACTCGGCCATCAGGGCTTCGTATTCATCGCGGTCCACCGGCAGACTGACCGGCTTTTTACGGATGCCGCTGAGGATCATGGCGTTGGCCAGTTCGACCGAGTGTATGCCTTCATGGGCCGGGGCGATCAGCGGCTTGCCGTCGAGGATGGCTTCGATGAAGTTGACCGTGATGCCCTGGTGGCCTCCGATCCCGCCCTTGGGCACTTCGATTTCCTTCACTTCCACTTCCGGCCGTTTGAACATATCCGTCGAAGTGTGACAGAACTCCTTCACGCTGACGGCGGTCTGCTGCACGGTGATTTTGCCATCGCGAACCACCATGCGACCGCGATCGCCGGCGATCTCCAGCTCGTTGGCGCCGGGGGCTTCGCCGGTGGTCGTGATGAAGACGCCGGTCGCGCCGTTTTCATATTCGAGATAGGCCGTGACCTCATCCTCGACCTCGATCCGGTGATACTTGCCCAGTGAGATGAAGGCCTGTACGAGCGTGGGCTTGCCCGTAATCCAGATGAGCAGGTCGAGGTTGTGGGGGCACTGATTGAGCAAAACGCCGCCGCCCTCGCCCGCCCAGGTGGCGCGCCAACTTCCGGAGTTGTAATACGCCTGGCTGCGGAACCAGTCGGTGATGGTCCAGCGGACGCGCTGAATCTCACCCAACTCGCCCTCCTGAATCAACCTTCGTGCCTCGTTATAGGTATCGCTGGTTCGCTGGTTGAACATCGCGGCGTAGACCAGCTTGGGTCGGGTGGCGGCGACGGCATTCATCTCGTCGGCGGCCCTGACCGTCACGGCGATCGGCTTTTCGACCAGTACATGCAGGTCGTTCTGGATGGCGAGTTGCGCGAAGGTCGGGTGGGAGTAGTGCGGGGTTGCGATGAGTATGGCATCGCACAGGCCCGAAGCGATCATATCCTCGCCGCGCTCGAAGCCCTTGACCTGGTGGTTCTCCACCACCTTATCGAGACTGGCCTTGTTCACGTCGGCGGCGGCGGTGAATTTCAGCCGGGGCACCTGGTCGAAATATTTCATATGACCCGTGGCCATGTTGCCGCAGCCGATCACGCCTAACCTGACCTCTTCCATCGAACGACTCCTTGCTGGGATTGAATTGCCTGGCGGGGTTGGGTTCCCGGTTTCATCCGGACCGCAGATTCTACGGAAATCGAGTTGGGATGCGTCCGATCCGGAGGCACCGGCGACTTGGGCTTTGATGTTCGCGGCCTTTGTGCGTGGTGGCCTTGCCGCGAAATGTCGGATTCGCGGACGGGGAGAGACACGATCTAGAGCGTGCCTTCCCAATTGGCCGGCAACAGAAGCACCGGCAGATCGGCCTGGCGAATGACGGCCGAGGGCACATCACCGGCGATCAGGCGTTTGAGCACGCCTCGTCCCGTCAGCCCGAGGACGATCATGGTGCAGTCTCGGGCCTTGGCGGTGTTGAGAATCGCCTTGGCGATGTTCTCAGAGAACAGCATCACCCCATCGGCCTGCACTCCGATTTCCCTGAGGTCTTCGACCAGCAGCATCAGGGTCTGCTGGCCGCGCTGCCGCGCATCGGTTTCGCTCTCATCGGCATCGTGTTGCTGGGCGACATGGGCGACCAGGACATCGGCGTGCAGTCGCCGGGCCAGATCGGAAAGAGGGCCCGCCAGCTTTTCACTGGCCCACGGCGTTGAAACGGCCACGAGCATCTTGCTTTTGGGCATGGGCAACCAACTCCGTTGCGGGCAACACTTTGTGGAAACCCGCGTGCCGTCAAGAAAGTGCGGTCGGTCATTCTAACCGAAACCGCACACCTGACCGGGTGGTCGGCATCGGCTTGGCCGTGTTCAGGAGGAAATGCATCCAGCGCCCGGACGACAATCCTTAAACACATCCCGGAGCGCATCGGATCGACCACGCATGTGAGGCTCGCATGGCGCAAACGACAGCTCGCTCAAGACGGCTGGCCCGCGGGCCTCCGGGTTTCAGAGTGCTCGCGGTCTGAGCGGCCGCCAGGCGGCCTGAACGTTGCCACCCGTGGATGGCCGGTTATCCGGCGACCTTGGATGCGGCCTTGAGCGCGGCGTCGTAGTCCGGCTCCTGGGCGATCTCGGGCACGATCTGCTCGTAGACGATCGTGCCGGCCGGGTCGATGATGTAAACCGTCCGCGCAAGCAGCCCCAGCTCCTTGATTCGAAGCCCCCAGCCCTTGGCGAAGCTCAGGTCTTTGAAATCCGAAAGGGCGGTGACACGATCGATTCCCGCCGCGCCGCACCATCGCTTGAGCGCCGGGGGAAGGTCCAGACTCACACTCAAGACCACCACATCCCCGCCAAGCTTGGTCGCTTCCTCGTTGAAGCGGCGCACTTCCGTATCGCACACCGGGGTATCCACCGAGGGAACCGAGAGAAGCACCACCGTCTTACCCTTGTAATCCGAGAGCTGATGACCCGAGAAGTCCATCGCGATGCCGGTGAAGTTCGGGGCCTGGCCGCCGACCTTGACGCCTTGACCTTCGAGAGTGACCGGACCACCCTTGAAAGTCACCAGTCCTGTTCGCTCTGCCATGATGATTTTCTCCATTGGATTCGATGCTTCGGCACCCGGGCGGGGCCGAGGCTACGGGAATGAGTGAGGTTAACCCATACGCACTACGCTTTGGGGGTTGATTGTAGAGGCGGGGCGGAAGTTGGCAAACGTGTCCGCCGGGGGCGCATCCGAGGTATCTCGGCGGCTTTCGGGGCTGGGGGCGGCAGTGTCCGAGGGGCACGGGCCGTTGATGATCCCGTTGGTTTCTCCGCGGGTTCCCTGAATCAGCGGCTCTTGCGTTTGCGTTGCTTGGGAATCACGCGGCGATTATCGCGTGTGGTGCCACCTTTGATCTTGGGCATTCCGCCGCCCAGGGCCGAAAGGTCCGGGCCGCCGAGGCCCATCATGCTCTTGAGCCGCCCCATCGTGCCCATCTGCGACATCTGTTTGCTCAGGGCGCTGACCATGGTGAACCCCTTGGCCAGTTGCGAGACATCGGCCGGCGCGGTGCCCGAGCCACGCGAAATCCGGCGTCGCCGGGAGTTGTCCAGCAGGTCAATGTCCCGCCGTTCGGTACGGGTCATGGAATGGATGATCGCCTCGGTGCGATTGATCATGCCATCATCCATGTCCAGATCCTTGAGTTGGCTGCCGATGCCCGGCAGCATGCCCAGCAGCGATTTCATCGAGCCCATGCGACGAATGCTCTTGAGCTGGGCAAGGAAATCATCCATGGTCAGCTTGCCCTTGGCCATCTTCTCCTGAAGGGCCATCGCCTCCTGCTCGCTGACCTGCTCCTGTGCCTTCTCGACGAGGCTGACGACATCGCCCATGCCCAGGATGCGGCCGGCGATCCGGTCGGCGTGGAACTCTTCGAGGTTCTCCAGTTTCTCGCCGACGCCGATGAAGCGGATCGGCTTACCGGTCACCTCGCGAACGCTCAGCGCCGCGCCGCCTCGCGTGTCGGAATCGAACTTGGTCAGAATCACGCCATCCAGTTCCAGCCGATCATTGAACGCCTTGGCGCTGTTGACCGCATCCTGGCCGGTCATCGCATCGATCACGAGGAAGATGTGATGCGGCGTGACCGTCTTTTCCACCTGGTGGAGTTCGTTCATCAGTTCATCATTGATGTGCAATCGCCCGGCGGTATCGATGATCAGCACATCACAGCCCTTGGCGCGTGCGGCCTGAAGCGCGTTGCGACAGACGGTCACGGCGGCACCGACGGCCTTGCCGTATTCGGCGACCTTGTCCGGTTCGCCGTGGAAGAGCACCTGCCCTCTGCCGGGCACATCGGGTGACGCCACCTGGCCGGCCAGCACTTCAAGCTGATGCACGGCGGCCGGCCGCTGAAGGTCCGCGGCGGCCAACATGGTCTTCTTGCCCCGCCGTTTCAGGTACGCGGCCAATTTGCCGCATGTGGTCGTTTTGCCCGACCCTTGCAGGCCGGCCATCATGATGACCGTCGGGCCGGGGCTGACAAAGAGAATCCCGCCGCCGTCAGCGACCCCGGAGTCCTCCTCCCCGGCCATGAGCCGGACCAGCTCATCGTGAACGATCTTGATCATCAACTGGCCCGGACGCAGGCTTTCGATGACTTTCTCGCCACGCGCCTTTTCCATGCAGGCCTGGATGAAGCGCTGGACCACCTGGTAATGGACATCGGCCTCCAGCAGCGCGGTTTTCACCTCTTCCAGGGCTTCGGTGACGTTGCCGTCGGAGATTTTGCCCCGGCCCGAAAGCTTGCGGAGGGCGCTGTTGAACCGGTCGGTGAGATTGCCGAACATAAGCGAATCCTGATTTTCGCCGAACCATCGGACCACCACTACGGGCGGGTCGGTCGGGGCGGCGTGTCGGGCCGGTCAACCGGCGCTGGAACGAATGGGGATTGTATAGTGTACGGCCAAGGGTCAAGGGGCGATCCCGTCCGATTCCGATCAGCCGACCGTGGAGTGTGCCTGATGAGTCAGCGAGTCAGCGATGAAGAAGTCCGTCACGCGGCCATGCTCAGTCGACTGAAGCTGACCGATGAGCAGATTCATCACTTCGCCGTGCAGCTTTCCGACATCGTCGGCTATGTGGACAAGCTGGCCGAGCTGGATGTGGAAGGGGTCGAACCGATGGCCCACGCGGCGGAACTGACCAATGTGCTCCGGGAAGATGTGCCGCAAGGCGGACTTACGGTTGAGCAGGCGCTGGCCAATAGTCCCGAGACGTACGAGGGGCATTTTCGGGTCATTAAGGTTCTGGGGGAGGGGTCCGGGGCATAGGGGTTGGTCCTTGGGAAGGTGGTCGGGCCGCCGCAGGTGATGCTTCCGGGCGCATCACCCCACGCGGTCGGCGAGGCGATGGGTCGAGCCAGGGTGTGAGACGTCCAATGGGGCCTGTTTGCTGAGGATGCGATGAATCTGACGGAACTGGATCTTTGTGGGCTGAAGGAAGCGATCGATGCCGGCCGATGCTCGGCACTAGAGGCAACTACCGCGTACCTCGAGCGCATCGAAGCCCTCAACCCCGCGATCAACGCTTATCACGAGGTCTATGCCCAGCGCGCTCTTGATCAGGCCCGACTGGCCGATGAGGGGCATCGCCCGGGTCCGCTCAGTGGCCTGCCCATCTCGATCAAGGACAATCTCTGCACGGAATACGGACGGACGACGTGCTCATCGAGGATGCTCGCCGAATTCGAGGCTCCCTATACGGCAACCGTGGTCAAGAGGCTGGAGGCGGCCGGCGCGGTCATCCTGGGCAAGACCAACATGGATGAGTTCGCCATGGGTTCCAGCAGCGAGCACTGCGCCTGGGGGCCGGTGCGGAACCCTTGGGATACCGAACGTGGGCCGGGCGGTTCGGCCGGCGGCGCGGCGGCGGCCGCCGCCGCGTGGCTATGCGCCGGCGGGCTGGGTTCGGATACGGGCGGAAGCATTCGCCAGCCGGCGGCGTACTGTGGCGTGGTTGGGCTCAAGCCCACCTATGGCCGCGTCAGCCGATACGGCCTGGTGGCTTTTGCCAGCAGCCTGGATCAGATCGGGCCGGTTACACGCTCGGTGCGTGATTCAGCGTTGCTCATGAATGTGATCAGTGGCCACGATCCGCTGGATTCAACGTCCTCAAGCCATCCGGTGGATGATTTCCTGGCCGGGCTTGAAGAGCCGCCCGCGAGGCTTCGCATCGGCCTGGCCAGGCAATACCTGGGCGAAGGCAACCACGCGGCGGTCAAGGCGGCCGTGGATCAGGCGGTGAAGATTCTCAGTGGAGCCGGGGCCCAGATCATTGAAGTCGATCTCCCGCACACCGAGTATGGCATCCCGACCTACTACATCGTGGCCACCAGTGAGGCTTCGAGCAATCTTGCGCGATACGATGGAGTGCATTATGGTCATCGCACGCGGAACGCCAAGGATCTGGTGGACCTCTACGCCGCCAGTCGCGCCGAGGGTTTCGGTGATGAAGTCAAACGCCGGATCATGCTGGGAACCTACGCGCTCAGCAGCGGGTATTTTGATGCCTACTACGTGCGGGCACTCAAAGTGCGACGCCTGATCCGGAGGGATTTCGACCAGGCATTCGAGAACTGCGATGTCCTGTTATGTCCGACAACGACCGATCCGGCGTTCGTAGCCGGCAAGAACGCCGACGATCCGCTTTCGATGTACCTTAACGACGTCTACACCGTCAATGCCAACCTCGCCGGTATTCCAGGGATCAGCATTCCCGGGGGGTTGGCCGAGGTTGACGGTGTCGCGTTGCCCGTGGGGGTTCAACTCCTGGGGCCGATGTTTGAAGAGGCGCGTCTGCTCCGCATCGCGCGGCTGCTGGAGCGGGAAATAGGCTTGGGCCTCTGTCCTCCGGTCGTGTCGCGGGTTTGATGGTGCTTGCCGGCTGATGGTTCCCCGAGCTTTCCTTCCATCGAGGGTCAAGATGCATGGCTGCTGAATCCACCCCGAAGCGCAAGGGCCTGTATGTCGGTGTTGACTTGGGTGGAACCAACATCCAGACGGGTGTCGTGGATTCCGATGGGCGCGTCCTCAGTCGCGATAAGCGAAAAACCAAGGCCGAGTTGGATGGCGATGCGATCGTCGGCCGGGTGGTGGACTCGGTGAATGAGGCAATGCACCTGGCGGAGGTGAATTCCAAGGCGGTCACGGCGATCGGCGTTGGAGCGCCCGGGGCGATCGATGAGCGGACGGGCGTGGTGCTGCGGGCACCGAATCTGCGCTGGACCAACTATCCGCTGGCGGCCAAGCTTCGTTCGGCGCTGGATCATCCGGTGGTGGTGGATAACGATGTGAATGTCGGGGCGTGGGGCGAATATCTGGTCGGGGCCGGACGGAAGCTGAAAGTCCGTGACATGATGGCGGTGTTCGTGGGCACCGGGGTCGGCGGGGGTTTGATTCTGGATGGCCGGGTGTACCGAGGTGGGCGGGGGACGGCGGGGGAAATCGGACACGTGATTCTCTTTCCAGGGATGCCCGAGGGTCGCCGCACTGTGGAAAACTTCGCCAGCCGGACCGCAATGGCCAATCTTCTGCGAGAGCTGATTCAGGCGGGTCGGAAATCGCAGTTGCCGGAATTGACCGGCGGCGACCTGGCTCAGATTCGCTCGAAAGTCCTTAAGCAGGCGGTGGGCGCCGGAGATGCGCTGACCATTCAGACTCTAAAATTCGTGGCCGGCTACCTCGGGATTGCTATCGCTAACACTGTGACTATGCTGAGTTTATCGGCTGTAGTTGTGGGAGGGGGTGTGACCGAGGCGCTGGGTAAACCGTTTGTCGAGTGGGTTCGGTCCGGCTTTCTGGAGGCGGTCTTTCCCGATGAATTGCGGGATGTTAGCATCGTGGCGGGAACGTTGGGGGACGATTCGGGCGTGGTCGGGGCGGCCCTGATGGCCCGTGACATGGTACTTCCGGACTGAGAAAGACGAAAAATCGGCGAACCGCATGGTTTGGGGTTGAGTATTTGGGTAAGATGGGCTAGACTTTGGAAAACGTAGCCAGAAACGGTATGGGTACTTAATTTTGAGCTTTCTCCCCTCCGCCCCGTTGTCGCTTCGGTGGCAGCGGGGTTTTTCTATGGTGTGAGCAAGTCCGTGTGCGGTCACGCTTGAGCAAGGCCGGGTGCTGGCACTCTGTCGGGCATGATTTTGAAGATGGCGTCTCCCACGGCCTGCCGATGGGCCATTTCAACTCCCGGATTTTTGCCATTCCAGGTGTGGCGGGAGCAGCCAGTTCCACCTCCATCAAGCTTCGTTCTGGACAAGATTTCTTCAGGTCGATTGCCGGGGGTCAGGGTGAAGTCAATGTTCCCTGACTCGGCTGGGGCGGCCGGTGGAATAGGGTGCGCTGATGGCTGCCCGACATTCGAGCGACCCACTTCGTGGTGGCCTCCGGTGGGAAGGCTGGAAGCTGTGTATTGGCCACGGGGTACCGTTGGGTTATCGACTGAGAATGGCCTTCAAGATCACGTTCGATTCAGAGCGGCCGGATTGCGGATCGATCATCGCTCACCGAAAACTAATCGGCCGTTCATCAAATCCGATTCAAGGTGTCTTATTGTTCCCCGGGCTGGACGACGGAGGTTGACGCTTGGCGTTCACCTCACGGTTCCTGCCGCCGGTCAGGGAGGAGACCGGAGAGTGTTGCGGCCGCGTTTTCGCGGGCCTTGGCCTTGAGGGTGTCAATGATCGAAATTCCCTCGTCCCGGGTCGTGAGGCGGTAAGTCGGCCGCGATGATTTGGTGTTTTCGCCCGGACTGAGTTGGTTCGGGCTTCGTCTCTCTCTTTTGTATCGGAGGATTCGGTTATGAAGAAGCAGTTTGCTACGAGTCTGGTTGCCGGAGCGATGGCTCTGGCGGGTATGTCGTTTGGAACCGCTGCGGAAGCCGCGACGCTCCAGGCATGGTGGAGTTTCAACAACACGACAAACGTTGGCACCAATCTTTTCATGTTCAACGAAACGGAGAATGCTTTCGGTGATGGAGTCTACGACTCGGCCAATGGTCGTCTGTATCCGGTTCACAACACCGCCGCGGATGGTGAACTGATCACCCCGGGCGCGGGCGGCGGCTTCCTCAGCCCCGCCTTCATTGATGTTTCGAACCTGGTCGGCACCAACGGCGGCGCTGAAAATGACAACTGGGGTTCATACGCCGGCACCGGTCTCAACCGGCCGTCGGGTACGTTCGCCGGCGGCTCGCTGTCGATCGTTGGTTCCGCCAACAATGGAAGGTCGATCACGCTTGTTTTCGGTGACCTTTACACCGATCTGGACCTGTCCGTCGCGGCACGGGGCACCGGCACGGGATTCAGTTCCCGAGCGTTTGAGTATCTGGATGCCGACGACAACTGGGTGGCTTACTCGACCCCACTGAGCACCGGCACGCTGGGATCTTCGTTCCTGGCCTTCGGCATTTCTCCGGCGGCGGGCGTCGAGGCACAGGCCATTCGCATTACCTTTGATGGCGCGACGAGCACCAACGGCAACAACCGCTTGGACAACCTTCAGTTCAACGGCACGCTGGTTCCCGAACCCGCCAGCCTTGCACTGTTGGGCCTGGGCAGCCTGGTGCTGATCGGCCGTCGTAAGGGCTGATCGGTGAGGGTTCTGGGCTCTTTACGCAAAAAATCGCGTCCGGAAGCGCCTCTTGGGCTCCGCTCCTGCGCGGCTGCCACCGGCGACGAGAACCGGGCGTGTTGGTGCGACTGTTCGGGTGGGGGCGGACTGAACTCCGCTCCCACTCTTTGTTCCGGGTCGATGTGCGTGGGGTTGGCGAACTTGTACTCCATGAGGCAGGACGGGGTTCATCAAGTCGATCGTGTCGAATGTGAATGGATTTCTAATCAAAAACTTGCGCGGCCTTGCTAGCATCCCGCGGGTTGCGAGGGGATGAATGCATGAGGGGCTGAGCGCCGAATCGTGTGGCGTGGCTGTTGGTCTTATTTTCAATCCATCGGTCGCCGTGTGGCCGGCAAGGGCCGCCGCCTTCCGTGAAGTGATTCTCTTACGAGCTCCTATGAAATCAGAGTACGCCCATCCCAACACCGATCGACCGGCATTCACTCTCGTGGAACTGCTTGTGGTCATTGCCATCATCGCGCTGCTGATCGGCATCCTCCTGCCGGCGCTTGGCCTGGCGCGCGAGGCGGCGCGTACGGCGGCCTGTCTGAGCAACGTTCGCCAGACCGGTGTCGCGGTCAACACTTACGCCACTGAGAATCGGGACTGGCTTGCTGGTCCCAATACATCCGGATGGCGATACCAGACCGGTTCGGGCCACACGTGGACGGATGTGCATTCTCCAACGGAACCGACCTTCAGCCATGACTGGATTTCGCCGACGATGGGCGACACCCTCGCCCTGTCGCCGCGCCGCAATGAACGGCTGGCCGACATCTTTCAGAACAAGTTTTATTGCCCCAGTAACGGCGAAACCTACGACGGTGAAGCATTGGGAAGCATTGGCTCGCCGTACGGGATGTCCGCCGAATCACTGCGGGTTTCCAGTTATTCATCCATTCTTCAATTTCATTTGAATACACCATCTCAGCCATGGCTGAATATCAGCTTGACCGATTTGTCTTCCACCCTCCCCTCGGGATATTCGCCTCGATTGTCCAACGTTGGCCCGCCTTCGGAAAAGGTGTACGTGGTCGAAGGTGCGAGATATCTCGGTGGTGAAAGGTTGACTTTCAACTCCGCCTTCCGGCAGCTCCGTGGCGGAAACACGATGTTGTCCGGCCCGTCCGTTCGACATGGTGGCGATCCATACCAGTACGACCCTGAACCCAATGTCCGACAGGGCTTATTAGGCATTCCGGATACCGCCGTCGCGACGCCGCTGTCACGAAAATATGCCTTCCGGCACGGTGGGCGGATGAACATGGTGTTCTTCGATGGGCATGCATCGACTCACACGCCATACGAGTCGATACGGATCAGCTATTACTACCCATCGGGAACGATCCTGAGCGGCGCCGATGCGAACCGCTCGGTGGATGCCGAGGCTCAGGCGGGTCAGATCATTCGCTGAGCGCCGGGTGGCGGAGTGCCGATCGCAGCGTTGACATTCCAGGAATGTGGATCATATGCGTACCGGGAGTTCCGGTACCGCGACAGTTGGTGTTCCAGTCAATTTTCAGGAGTAGGAACCGTGAAGAAACACAAGATCGCCTGTGGTGTGGCGTGCTCGGCTGTGGCCGGCATGCTTTTGTTTTCCAACGCCGCCATCGCCAGCGTGAATCCGCCCAAGCTTCTGGCGGTCACTCATGTCGGCCAGAACTTCGGCGAGTATCGCCGGACGGTCATGTTCTACGAGATCAATGATCTGACAGCGGCTTTCGACAAGACCGGCAACAACGGCTACGTTGACGGTAGCCTGACCTATGCCAAGCCGCTTTTCGCGGTGTTTCCCGGTTATGAGCGGGACTCTCCCCCTTCGGCTGATCCGAACGATCCCCTGTTCACCCTCGGCAACTACGAGGAAATCAGCGCGATCACCTTCAATCCGGCCAATGGCATGATGTACATGGCCTCCTACGATTCGGGAACGGCGGGGGATGTTGATCCATTCCGCGACACCGAAGGGGTGATGGATCTCTACCAGTTCAACATCCTTGAGATTTACCGTCATCACCTCAGTACGAATAATGATCGCGGCACGATTTACGCTCCGCGTTACTATCCGGATTATGAAGACACCCCTTTCGGTGAGTTCGGTAAGGAAGCGGGCCATCGCGGCACGAATATGCCCATCGACTATCTCGGCGGATGGGATGATGTCAATTTGCACCAGACCGGGCCGATCCGCAAGATTGGTGAGCTGGCGCGTAACGATGCCGGCAGTTTCTTCAAGCATCAGTTGGTCTATGTGAACCCCCAGACGCTGCTCTTTCTGGATGAGCCGCGATTGGACGATGTGGACCCGGCCCACGATCCGCTGACCGATGACAGCCGAATCGCGATGTGGAGCCGAATCTCGACCCTTGCGGGCCTGGCCCCGGGTACGCAGAACGCCGATAACGAAGGCGGCTACAACGGACAGACAGCCGAAAGCTGGACTTCCTCGACGTTGGCGCGCATCGTGATGGATTTCGATGGCGCGGGCAACCCGGTTGGCAATTCCGAGGCCCGCAATATGACGATTGTCGAGTGGGATGGAGTTCTGGGTGTCTGGGTGGTCGAAGGCGATATGCCGGTCAGCGCCGATGATGTGGCGTTCTTTGAGATCGACCTGGCCGGCGGCACCGCCGCCAAGAAGGAAGTCCGTCTCGGATCCGGTAGCCCCGCCTTTCCCACCGGTTTCGGCCTTCAGGATCCCGACCATCCTGAGAACAACGGCCAGGCGCTGCATGTCTTCACGGATTCCGAGGGCAATCTCGTATTTGTGCAGAATAACTTCTTCAAGTCAACAACTTTTGGCGATCCGGATCGCGCTCCGGGTGTCACCACCCGTGAGATTCTTGACTACGATGCGCTCGACAGCAACGCCAGCGGCAATAATGAAATCGTCGTCGGCGGTTGGGATTTCAGCGGTCCGATCACCGGGCAGGTCAACGTGACCACGGAAGGCCGATTCATTGTTTACGACAAGGGCGAGAAGCATCTTTACATTCTCGATGCCCGCTTTACTTCGGGCGACGAGGCGACCAATAAGCCGGTGTTCGTCGTCGATGCCGATCCGACATCGCCGACCTTTGGTACCGTGCTCCACGAGTGGTCCTCGGTGATCGACGCTTTCTATGAGAACCACACAAACGGCATTGTGGCCTTCGGTGACATGACCGGTGACGGCCGGGTCAACACGCTGGACATCGATGCCCTGGTCGATGCGTGGAAGGGAACCGACGACCTGCTCAAAGAGCAGTTCGACCTGACCGGTGATGGCACCGCGACCAAGGCGGACGTTGATGATCTGATCGAGTTCCTTCTCGGAACCGCCTACGGCGATGTGAACCTCGACGGCAAGGTCGATGATCTTGACCTCGCCGTGCTTCAGGCCAACCTGGGTACGTCGGGCGGCTACGGCGACGGTGCGGTTGCTCTTGGTGGCCGGGTCGATCTGCGGTCGGCGTTCGTTCTCTTCGAGAACTATGGCTTCGACAACAGTCCGGCGGCGGCAACGATTCCAGAGCCGGCATCGCTCACGCTCCTGGGCCTCGGTGGCCTGGCGCTGCTGCGTCGCCGCCGCGCCTGATCGGTGCGGTTTCTGATGGGTCCGGGGCGAAAACCTGCGATTTGAATTTTCCGGTCTCGGGGGGGGGAAAGCCCCCCAGCGCACGT